>JAJPZM010000151.1 GCA_021204335.1 Parabacteroides sp.
GTCTTTTAGAGAACCTTAGGTTAATAGCCCAATATTATGTTTGCAAGTCACCTTCCTTTGTGTTATCTTTGTCTGACTTTTTATTATAGAAATCAGTCTATGTGTGCATTTTGGAAACGATTTTTTAAGCAGAATGAGAATTTATGGGAGGGGATGACAGACGTTCATTGTCATTTGCTTCCGGGGGTGGATGATGGGTTTTCTTTGCAGGAAGAAAGCTTGGAGATGCTTATGTTTCTGTCGGGAAAAGGGGTTCGGCGAATGTTCCTGACTCCTCATGTGATGGCTGATCTGGCTTTGAACCGGAGGGAGTTTTTGCAGGAGCGGTTTGAGGCGTTTAAGGCGTATTGTGCAGATGTCGATATAGAGCTTCGCCTGGCTGCCGAGTATATGCTGGATGAGTGTTTCTATGACCGGATGAATGAGGGATTGCTGTCGTATGACGGGCAGCATGTGTTGGTTGAAGTTTCCTGTTTACAGGCTCCCGGGGATTTGTTCGAGAAGTTGTATGATATCCAAATGAATGGCTACGTCCCTGTGGTGGCTCACCCGGAACGGTATGGGTTCTGGGATATGAAGGGGTTGATGAATCTGAAGGAACGTGGATGCAAGTTCCAGTTGAATCTGTTTTCCCTGGCTGGTTTTTATGGTCCGTTTCCCCAGAAAACCGCTACCTCTTTACTGAAAAAAGATTGTTATGATTTTACCGGAACGGATATCCATTCTTTAAATTACCGCCCAATCTATGACGCTCTTAAACTCAAAAAAGACCAGCATGAAGCGGTAGTAAAGTTGCTGGGGCAGAATGAGGGGTTGTGGAGATAACTTTGTTGGGGGAGCACGAATAAGACTTGTTTTAATGAGTAGTTGGATTTATATTTGAAAAGATATATCTTTGTGAAAAATCGGTGAATGAAAACGACACAGGAAATAATCAATTTATTAAGGGATTTCAAGATGAAGCAAGCTGCTAAATACGGAATCTTGAAAATGGGTGTGTTCGGTTCCGTTGCTCGAGGTGAACAAAATGAGGATAGTGATGTGGATGTTTATATAGAAGGAGATATCAAAGGGTTGTTTGCTTTGGCTGGTATAAAGAATGATTTGGAAGATTTATTAGGATGCCGGGTTGATATTGTGCGTCTAAGGGATCGGATGGATACTTTCCTCCGGAAAAGAATACAGAAGGAGGGGGTATATGTTTGATAAAGAAGAAACTTTGCACTTGTTAGAGTTAATTGAGTCAACACTTTCTATTATTGAGGAGCGTTGTAGAGATATTGTTACTGTCGATGATTTCTTACTTTCTGATACAGGTATGGTTCTGATGGATAGTGTTTGTATGAAAATCATTGCAGTTGGAGAAAGTGTGAAGAATTTAGATAAGCATACAGGGGAAAATTTACTTGTTAACTATCCGGAGATTCCATGGAAAAATGTTATGGGAACACGCGATATTATAGTACATCATTATTTTGATATTGATGCTGATGAGTTATTTAGAATCGTTAAAACTGATGTTCCTGTATTACATGCCACAATAAATAAGATAATTAAAGATTTTAGGACATAATAATCCTTATAATAGTGTATTATAAATATACTCTATATCCACATGTTTCCGAACCAAATCCGCTAGTTTCTCATATTGTTCTTCTTTGAAAGCTGCATAATCGAATGGTGCGGCGTTTTGTTCTTTATTGAATCTCTCGGCTAGATTGTCCAATACTTCCGGATTGTCGAGGATACCATGCATATAACTTCCCCAGCAATTATTGTTCAGGTAATAACCGTCTTTCCTTCCGTCTTCCAGAAGGGCGACTGGGCTTTCCTGTGCGTTGCCTAGCATGGTGGTTTGCCCCATGTGTATTTCATATCCTCTGCATGCCATAGGGGAACCGTTGCGGAAGGTGAATGCACTTTGTTTTGTGACCTTTTCCTGTTCGATTACGGTACATTGCGGCAATAATCCCAGTCCGGGAACTGCCGGCAGGTTGCCTTCTATTCCTTCCGGATCTTCCAGGCGGGCACCCATCATCTGGTAGCCGCCGCATATTCCGATTACTTTCTTTCCGTTTTTATGTGCCCGGATAATGGCATCGGCGATGCCGTTTGCCCGGATGCTCTGCAGGTCGGACAAGGTGTTTTTTGAGCCGGGAAGCAGGATGATGTCGGCTTTTTCTATCTCGTCGATGTTGCTGGTGTAGTAGGCATTGAAGCGCGGATCCATATCCAGTACGTCGAAGTCGGTGAAGTTGGACATGCGTTTCAGCAGGATGATGGCTACGTTGATCTTGCCGTCCTGCCAGGTGTTGATTTTCATATCCAGCGCCACCGAATCTTCTTCTTCTATCTTGATGTCTCGGAACCAAGGGATAACACCGACAACCGGCAGGCCTGTCAGTTCCTTTAGTATCGTTTTCCCTTCCTCAAACAATGAAGCGTCTCCACGAAATTTGTTGATGATGATTCCTTTCATCTGTGCGCGTTCTTCCGGCTTGAGCAGTTCGATGGTACCGTAAACGGAACCGAATACGCCGCCGCGGTCGATGTCGGCTACCAGATAGGTGGAGGCATTGGCCTGTATTGCCATGCGCATATTGGTGATGTCGCGGTCGCGCAGGTTGATTTCGGAGATGCTTCCGGCGCCTTCGAGCACGATCGGATTATAACGGGATTCCAGGCGCCTGAATGCGGCAATGGCTTCTTTGAATAGTTCTTCTTTCTGGTTTTTCATCCCGAAATAATCTTTGGCAGACATATTGCCGACGGGTTTCCCGTTCAGGACAACTTGCGAACTTTTATCGTTGGTTGGTTTCAACAACACCGGGTTCATGTCGGTATGAGGAGTGATGCCGCATGCTTCGGCCTGTACGACTTGGGCACGTCCCATCTCGCCACTTTCGGGGGTGGAGTAGGAGTTTAACGACATATTCTGCGCCTTGAAAGGAGCCGGTTGATAGCCGTCTTGTTTGAGGATACGGCAAAAAGCAGCGTTGATCACACTTTTTCCGGCATCGGAACAAGTGCCAACGAACATGATCGGTTTCAGGTGTTGTTTCATCATGGCTGCAAAACTAATGAAAAAGCAGGAAAGCCGGATGGTTTGTTACATTATTTCTTATATTTGCGCATTCCTTATTCTAAATCCGATATGTTAACAGTATAATATCATGGAAAAAAACAACTTACAAGCGTCTGGAATCGCTCGATGCTTTACGTGGCTTCGATCTCTTTTTTCTGGTTGCCTTAGGGCCGTTGGCGCATTCTTTAGCCCGGGCGGCCGATGTGGAATGGTTAAATAATTGTATGTGGGGATTCAGCCATGTTCCCTGGGTCGGGTTCTCTCCCTGGGATTTGATTATGCCTTTGCTTCTTTTTATGTCGGGGGCGTCGATGCCTTTTGCGCTGTCGCGGTTTAAAGGCAATCCAGATAAGAAAGCGCTGTTCAGGCGGTTGGGGAAACGTATTGCGTTATTGTGGATCTTCGGTATGATGTGCCAGGGGAATCTTCTGGGGCTCGATCCGGATCATATCTATTTATATTCGAATACTTTGCAGGCTATTGCTGCTGGTTATCTGATAACGGCTGTGTTGTTTCTCTACACCAGCCGGCGCACGCAAGTTTTTGCGGCAGCGGGATTGTTGCTGGTCTACTGGGCAGCCATGCAATTTATTACTGTTGGTGGTTATGGGGGTGGAAATTATACGCCCGAAGGGAACCTGGCGGAATGGATAGACCGTGCGGTATTGGGACGTTTTCGTGACGGTGCACAGGTGGTGGACGGTGAAGTCGTTTTTGAGAAAGGCTATTATTATACCTGGATATTGAGCAGCCTGAACTTCGGTGTTACGGTGCTGACCGGTTTGTTTGCCGGCTACATTGCGAAGGATAAAACAAATGATATTTATAAGCTGAAATGGTATTTCGGAGCAGGTGCCGCCATGGTGGCTGCCGGATGGTTCTGGGGATTACAGATGCCGGTTATCAAAACTATCTGGACCAGCTCGATGGTACTGGTTAGTAGCGGATATTGCTTTTTGTTGATGGGGCTGTTTTATTATTGGATCGATTATAAGGGACATCGTGGGAATATAACTTGGCTGAAAGTGTACGGCATGAACTCGATCGTTGCGTATATGCTGGCGAATGTGGTTAATTTCAGATGTATTGGCGAGTCTTTATTGCATGGGCTTCAACAATATATCGGTAATTACTATTCCTTTTTGATTAGCTTGTCAAATATATTAGTTATTTATGTAATTTTGTGGCTGCTTTATAAGCGTAATATATTTCTTAAAGTATAAAGGATACAAAACAAGAGTAAAATGGAATCTATCAAACAGATATACAGGATTGGCCATGGCCCGTCGAGCAGTCATACGATGGGGCCGATGCGTGCAGCCCAGATGTTTTTGGAACGTAACAGAGGTGCCGTTCGTTTTAATGTAACATTGTATGGCAGTCTGGCAGCAACAGGCAAAGGTCACATGACGGATGCGGCTATCCTCGAAGTACTGACGCCGGTTGCAAAAACGAATATCACCTGGGAACCGAAGATTTTCCTGCCATTCCACCCGAACGGCATGTTGTTCGAGTCGTATAATGAAAACGATGAAGAACTGGATTCGTGGACGGTGTACAGTATCGGTGGCGGTACGTTGGCCAACGAGTCTTTCAATGAATTGAAGACCGAGCAGGTGTATGATATGCAAACCATTAAGGGATATCCAGGCGTGGTGTGAAAAGACCGGTCATTCCTATTGGGAGTATGTAGAACAGTGCGAGGGACCGGATATCTGGGATTACCTGGCGGAAGTTTGGGAAGTCATGCAGCAGGCGGTACAGAATGGTCTGGAAGCGGAAGGCATACTTCCAGGAGGTCTGGGAATACGCCGTAAGGCATCCGACTACCTAATCCGCGCCAAAGGCTATGGCAGCAGTATCAAGAGCCGTGGCATGGTGTATGCTTTTGCTTTGGCGGTATCTGAGGAGAATGCCTGTGGCGGCAAGATCGTAACGGCTCCGACCTGTGGCTCGTGTGGGGTGATGCCGGCTGTGTTATATCATTTGAAAGATACCCGCGAGTTCCGCGATTCCCGTATATTACGTGCATTGGCTACTGCCGGATTGTTTGGTAATGTGGTACATACGAATGCTTCGGTTTCCGGTGCGGAAGTGGGATGTCAGGGAGAAGTGGGCGTTGCTTGCGCAATGGCGGCAGGTGCGGCCAGCCAGTTGTTCGGCGGAACGCCTGCGCAGATCGAGTATGCTGCCGAAATGGGGTTGGAGCATCACCTTGGGTTGACTTGCGACCCGGTTTGCGGTCTGGTGCAGATACCCTGTATCGAACGTAATGCATTTGCTGCGGCGCGTGCATTGGATGCAAATACATTCTCAAACTTCTCGGACGGAAAACACCGCGTGAGCTTCGACCAGGTGGTAGAGGTCATGCGACAGATAGGAAATGACTTGCCCAGTTTGTATAAGGAGACTTCCGAAGGCGGACTGGCAAAGAAATATGGTGAATAAATTGTTTAACTACTAATGTAAAAAAAATGAAGAATTGTGTTTTGATGTTGGTTGGAGCCGCGGCCTTGTTAACCGCTTGCGGACAACCGAAACAAAAGGCCGCAGAAGTGGCGAAAAGTGGTAATCCTATATTCGAGGGCTGGTATGCCGATCCCGAAGGTATTATTTATGATGATACCTACTGGGTTTATCCTACCTGGAGCGATGAATACGAGAACCAGGTTTTTTCGACTGTTTCTCCTCTAAAGACTTGGTAAACTGGACGAAGCATTCTTCCGTCTTGGATACGACCGAAGTGAAATGGGCGAAACGGGCTATGTGGGCACCGTCTGTGATCAGCAAGGATGACAAGTATTATTTCTTCTTCGGTGCGAACGATGTGCACGAAGGTGAAGTGGGTGGTATCGGCGTTGCCGTAAGCGACCGTCCGGAAGGCCCTTACAAAGATTTGCTCGGCAAACCGCTTATCAACGAGATCGTGAACGGGGCACAGCCTATCGACCAGTTCGTATTCAAGGATGGCGACCGTTATTATATGTATTATGGCGGTTGGGGACATTGCAACGTCGTACAGCTGAACGACGACTTTACCGGACTGGTGCCGTTTGAGGACGGAACCATCTATAAGGAAATAACACCGGATAAGTATGTGGAAGGGCCGTTCATGTTCAAGAAGAACGGCAAATACTATTTCATGTGGAGCGAAGGCGGTTGGACAGGCCCCGACTATGCGGTAGCCTATGCCATTGCTGATTCTCCTTTCGGCCCGTTCGAGCGTGTTGCCAAGATTCTGGAGCAAGACTCGACGATCGCACGAGGTGCCGGCCACCATTCCGTTATGCATGTGCCGAATTCGGAAGATTATTACATTGTTTACCATCGTCGTCCGTTGGATGATATGACGCGCGACCATCGGGTGACTTGTATCGACAAGATGACTTTCGATGAAAATGGATTCATTAATCCGATGAAAATGACCTTCGAAGGAGTAGAAGCAAGAGAGATTAAATAGTTTTTCTTGTTGTATAAAATATATTAAAAGAAGGGTGCAGTTATTGCATCCTTCTTTTAATATACTACTTTTGATACATCTGTCAAACATATTAGTCAAACAGGATTGACAGACAGGATTGACA
>JAJPZM010000382.1 GCA_021204335.1 Parabacteroides sp.
ACCGAAATAAACAATAGCTAAAGGGGCTATCCACTTTTTGGACAGTCCCTTTTATAGATATAAGCCTGTTTACTATATTGTTTTGGCAAATTAACTATCATACTATCACTAGTTCGCCTTATGTTATTAAAATCAAGGCTTTTGTTAGTGATAGTTGCTGTTTTCAACTATCATCCATCTATCACCAACTATCTATTTTAACTATATTTTAACGTAAGCATCGTCCTTTTTATGCCTAAAAAAAGCGTGTAAAAAGAGCTAATGTATATAGGATAATTTATGGGGATGCTTACTTATTTCAGTTAAATGCCTACTTATTTTCACCGGAATGCTTACTTATTGTTGCCGGGATGCCCGTCTGAGCCTGTTTTACACCCGGATGTCAGCGATGCTCAGACCCGGGTGTAAAGACCGTCGACACCCGGGTGTCGAGCGGTTTTTGTTACTATTTAATTGATTTTCAGTCATATACTTAGGGAAATAAATAGGCATCCAATTAGTTTTAATGTGTTGTGTGATAGTAGAGTGATAGATAAAAATGGCAACTATCACAAATTAACAAGCTGATTATATGTGTGTTATGAAAGAAAATGATAGAGTGATAGTTGTTTGCAATTATAAAGAATTAGAAAAAGATTCAGTTATTCCTATAAATACGCCTGTTTATTATATTGTTTGGTCAAATCAATGATTATATCATCGCTTCCTTGTTTTCAATGGATATGTGAAATTGTTTCACTTTTGTTTGCATATTCGGATGGTTCTCTCTACTTTTGCCCCTGCACACTGGTATAGCGATACATGGTCGTGCATCTTATTGATTACGAGAAGCGTTTAAAGATATTATCCTACTATTGAAACTTCGACAATTTCATTGTAACTGGATAATAGACAACAGAACGCTCACGTACCTTTCCTTGTTATGTACACTCATGCCAACCATGAGTATAGACAAGATAAAAGGGCGTGGGTTGTTGTTTATATCAGTTACAAGGGCAGTCGAAGGCCTCAATAGTAGATATATTCAACAGTTCCTACGCCTCTTTTATTTTTATAACTATCCACTCCGGGAACTGATGGAGCCCAAATATGTATTGCCGATGAAGTAAGAAAGAAAAGACTACAACAAGGTTTAATTTCACTAGTATTAAAATCAAACAATTAAAAAACAATGAAGAAAAATATACTCACATTGTTTGCTGTAATTATAGGATTAGCGGCAAATATAGGGTTACTCCATGCAGAAACAGATAATTGGAGTGCCCATACGGAAGAAGTAACGCCAAGCGGCGATACATATACTATTACTTCCGCCGGACAACTAGCCTGGATAGCCAGCCAGGTGAATGCAGAAGTTAGCAATAGCTTCGAGGGGAAAACCATTAAATTAAATGACAATATTGATTTGGCTGCTTATGAATGGACGCCGATCGGAAATGTTATTGCAAATGGGTTTAAAGGTATCTTTGATGGGAATGGTAAAACGATTTCCAATATGAATGTATCGGTTACATTTAGCAACCAACAACCAGAGATAGCCGTAGGAGGTCTATTGGGTTATATATTGGATAAAGCTGTTGTTAAAAACGTAACTATTATCGGTAATTCTTCAATCAAAATAGGTGCATTAAGAGCAGTTTATGCCGGAAGTATAGTTGGTGAAGCATGTGGAACTCCAGATGAACAGGGTATGAAAACCACTTTTACTGGCGACATAGAAAACTGCCATTCTGCAGCCATCATCAATGCTACAATTACCCCAACAGCGGATAATAAGAAAGGTGCTGAGAACTCTATTTTTGCCGGAGGTATTGCCGGTAGTGTATATGGCAAAGAAGCATCTGCCACTACAGGTCAGAAAGTAAGCAATTGTTCTTCTACTGGTTCTATAACATCGACATGCACAAATGATTATACAACAAATGGCATAATGGCCGGCGGTATTGTCGGTCGTGCACAAAATGTAAGAATACAGAATTGTTATTCTACCGGAAAGATAACGTCTACCGAAGGTTATACGCCTTATGCCGGTGGCATTGTAGGTCATATTTCTTATGTAGTACAGGTGTCGGATTGTTATTCTACAGGCGATATTACATCTTCTGCCAATCGCACCGGAGATGCCTATAGTATTGCCGGAGGTATAAGTGGTACTTTATCCCAAAATTCAATTATAAAAAACTGCTATGCCACAGGTAATATTTCTGCAGCTTTACCTAATACAACAAATAGCAGTAGCGAAGTGTGGGCAGGAGGAATTGTTGGATATGGTATAAATAAAGCAGGTTCAAAAATAGAGAATTGTGCCGCTTTGAATGGAGCTATTTCTGTTTCAGGAAATAATTCTTTTTCTAATAAAGCCGTTCACCGTATCTTCGGAAAGAATGAAGGAAAAACAACTCTATCAGGAAATTATGCTTATGTAGGAATAGAACTTTCCATAGACAGCCAATCTACTATCGTAACAGCCGAGGGTATAGACAAAGAAGACGGTACAATCCTAATCAGTTTCGACCTGCCGACTCTTTTCGACAAAAATAATGGTTGGATGTTAAGCGAGACAACACTTCCGACATTAATTGATTGCGGAACCGTTGCACAAACCGGCAAACCACAATCGGATTACTTTACACCGGCAACGGATCTGAGGACATTGTTAGCTCGTGACAATACTCCAGCCAGTATTGACTTGAAGAAGGCTACAATCTATGATTTCTCTAAAGAACCTTTTGTGATAGCGAAAAAAGTAACATTAAAATCTGCTGATGCTACCAATAAAGCAACTATCAAAGGCAATATCTGTATTGAGACAGATGACGTTGTTCTTGATAACCTGAAAATAGAAACCGAAAGTACCGGTACCAAATACTGGCAAAAGAATGCAGTCAGTGTAATTGCTAAAAAGGTAACTATCACAAACTGTGATTTCAAAGGCAGCGTTCAAACCGGACATGGTAACGAATGGGTAGTAAACGGTATCGTCCTGTTTCCAACTAATGCAAATCCTACATATACTGTTACCGGCAATACTTTCACGATGTTTAAAGGGGAAACAGCCGATAAGAAATGGACCGCTACAGCTATTATCATGGCTGACGGGTATACATTGGATAAAAAAGAAAATGGTCAAGTTGTTCTACCTGCTGTTAGCAACTTTAACGAAACGGCTATTGCCAATGCAAACACCTATACCGATTGCTTTGCCGATTATATCCATACGACGAACAGTAAATATGTATATAGCAGAACCCAAAGCGCCAACGGAGTTGCCGATGCGTGGCTCTCGATGGATAAAGGAACGATCGATGCTCCGACAGTAACCAATGAAGCAGCCTTGGCTGCGTTGAATGCTACAGAGAAACCTGCCCTTACCGGCAAAGCGATTGCGATCAGATGTAGCAATGCCTGGTTGGTGACTAATGAAAGCCTGGCAGGAAGCGACCTTCCGGTATTGGTTATCACAAAAGCGGAGGGTGGTGATTATGAGGCAGTGAAAAAGACATACGCTCCGACAATTGACAATTCTACCTTGACTGCTTCTACTATCGAAGCCGGACAAACGCTTTCCGCTTCCGTCCTGAGCGGAGGTAAAGCAACTGTAACAAACGGTAATAAAACTGTTGAGATTGCCGGAACTTTTACCTGGGAAGATCCGAAAACTGCTGCTTTCGAGAAACAAACGTTTGCTGTAACAAAGACGGAAACGAATGCGACTATCACAATCAGCGGTACAGGTTCTGAAAGTCTGAATCAGGTACCGTATGGTACAGAACTGACAGCAAGTGTTGCGCCTGCCGAAGGTTACAAGTTGCTTTCTTTAGTCGTGAACGGCAAGGAGATTGCCAACGGTGGCAGTTTTGTCGTAACAGCTACTACAAATGTTAATGCTGTTATGCGTAAGTTGGCAACGATCGTTATCGATAAGACACCGCAGACGTTTGTTTACGATGGAAGTAAGAAAGAATTTGTCGTAAAGACAATTCCGGCAGGTATCGGAGGATTTAAAGTAGAATATGAAGGTATTCCTCAAGAGGTAGAAAACCATATCCAAATGGCTTATAAGGTTATCATAACTCGTGATGCTGATGATGTATATGCAGCAGTAACTGCTGAGCAGGGGACAATTGATGGCGGACTTGTTATTCTGGCTGCCGAGATGAAAGGGGTTGCTATACCGGAAGCCGGTAGTGGTACTATTTCTACATCTAGTGACCAGGGTACTTATGCCTGGAAAACTGGAGGAGGTGAGAGCAATGCAATCCATGATGCTATCTTTACCCCGACAAGCGGAAACTATAAAACAGCAACATTCTCTATCCTGACTGGTAATGCTACTCCCCCTACTACAGTCACCCTTGACTGGGAGAATTTACAAACCCGCGCTGTCACTGTCACTCCGAAAGTATCGTTCAACGTCACAGGTGGTACTTTAGCAGCCTTGAATGGTAGTGCTTCGCTTTCTTCTGGTAGTACTTTATATGCAACACAAAAGATCCGTCTGGTAGCCACTCCGGATGCAACACATGCTGCTAAAGTAACCTGGTCTGTTAGCGGTAGTGGTGCTTCTCTTAGCGACCAAACAGCGACGGAAGCAACATTGACATTGGCTGATGCGAACACTACTGTTACTGCTACTTTTGACGAAAAAGTATCTCCGACGTTCCCTGGACTGAGTGGTTTAGACAAAGCTGTTTACGACGGAACGGTTTACGGAACTGGAATGCCGGCTATAAAAGGAGGTGCGGTAAGAGATAACTGGTCGGTAACATTCAAACAGGAGGGAGTTGTCACTTCTACTCCGATCAATGCCGGTACATACGATATTTATGTAAGCCGTCCGGCAGATGTAATTTATGATGCGGTGATCGATAAGTCGGTCGGTTCCTTTACGATTGCTCAGAAAGTGGTTACAGCCAGTGTTACTGCTGCAACTCCGGTCTTGAAAGGACAATCGCTTGCACAGTCCGTTCTTTCCGGTACGGCTGATGTAGACGGTTCGTTCGTATGGATCGATCCTACTGTTCTGATGACAGCGACAGGCAACCAGAAAGCTAAATTCGTTCCAGCTAATGCCAATTATAAAGAGAGCGGTGCATTGACTACGGAAGTAACAGTCAATGAAGCTACCGGTGTAACCCTGCGTACGCTAAATGTCAATATAACAAATCCGGAAAAAGGAACTGTAACTATGACGTTGAATGGCGGTGAGGTTGTGGCTGGTGCCAGTGTTACTAAAGATGATAAACTGATTGTTACCTATGCTGCAACAGCTGCTAATTATAAGGCATTGGCAACTATCGGCGGAAATACTTACACTAGCGGAACTGAATATACAGTACCCGAAAGCGGCAATGTGGAAGTTGTTGTCTCTTTTGTTTATAATAACCCCAATCCCGGCACTGACCCTGGTACTGATCCCGATCCATCGACAGTGGATGTAACAGGGGTTACTCTGGTACCGGCAAGTAAAACGTTGAGCATAAATGAAACGTTAGCTTTGGAAGCGACTGTAACACCGTCAAATGCAACAGATAAGGGAGTAAGCTGGAGCAGTAATGCCCCGGGTATTGCCAGTGTAGATAATAAGGGAAATGTAAAAGCGCTGAAGGCCGGAACGTCTACAATTACTGTAACAACCAATGACGGCGGTTTTACTGCCACCTGCAAAATAACCGTATCTGTTTCGACAGGAATCGATGATATTCTGAGCGGAACCCGTGTATATGCACAGGAGGGCCGCATCGTTGTGGAACCGGCAATGATAGTACAGGTACTTGTTGCCGATATGACCGGTCGTGTGATCTGGCAGGGTAAACTGTCTGAAAAGAAGCAGATGACTGTTTCGGCAGGCGTTTATGTAGTCAGATTAAGTAACGATCAGGGAATACAAACCCAAAAGGTGATCGTTCAGTAACGACTATCTTTTTTCCTTCGCAAAGGAAGTTGACTAAATACAAAAGGCTGTATCAAAAAGACACTGTTTCCGGCTGGTACAGCCTTTTTTTATCTTTGGATAGATATATTTTATCAGGAAAGAGATTTGTTTTTCCTATCTTTATCCTGTTAGAGTAAACAATGTTATATATTAGAATACAAGATTATGGAGATGATAAATTTTTACGGGTTATTGATAGGGATCGCGACTTTTTTGATCATCGGGTTATTCCACCCGATCGTAGTGAAAGCTGAATATTACTGGGGAACCAAATGCTGGTGGATATTTCTTCTGCTGGGAATAGCGGGCACTGTCGCTTCTTTATTGATTCAAAGCGTTTTTCTTTCTGCTATCTGCGGAGTGTTTGCATTTTCTTCTTTCTGGGCGATCAAAGAGGTGTTCGAACAGGAAGAACGCGTGTTAAAGGGTTGGTTTCCGAAGAATCCTAACAGGCAATATCCGGAAAAATAGTTGTATCTTTGCAGCTGTATAATAATTACAGCTATGAAGAAGAAAAAGAAAGTCTCTCCGCTGGACGAGTATATCAAGGCAAGCCGTAAAGGGAGCCGCGAAGCGGAAATAGAGAATCATGGTCGTCCGGTCAGTCATAACCGGGTGCATGTATCGAAGAAAGTTTATAATCGTAAAAGAGATAAGAAGGTGTCCTAAAAGGATGCCTTCTTTTTTGTTATGCGGCCAATTCATTA
>JAJPZM010000337.1 GCA_021204335.1 Parabacteroides sp.
TGACGGTTTAATAAAGAATTAATAAAATAAGAGTATGAAAAGGAATTTATTATTGCTCGGAATCTGTCTCTTGACCGTATCGTTCGTCGGAGAGGCCTTTGGACAGAAGAAAAAACCGCGTATCGGTATTGCCGGTATACAGATTGAAAACAGTGTATTCGTCCCGAACAGGCAGCCGATCGTAGGAACTCCCGTAAGAATGCCGGACTATATCAGCCCCGACTCCGCTATGGGACAGGCCGCCACCTGGCTTCCCGCCAAGATTGGCTACGGCGGTGGTAGAGGCTCTGTGACAAAAGAGTCGTATGATGCGTTTGTGGAAAAAACGTTGGAGATGATCAAAGCCAATATGCCATACGATGCTTTCTGGTTTTATAACCACGGAGCTTGTAGCGTGGAAGGCGTGGCCGATCCGGAAGGTGAATTTATGGAGAAGGTACGTAGCCTAATCGGAAACGATGTCCTGGTTACCACCACGATGGATCTTCATGGAAATCCTTCCTGGTTAGTGGCTCTCAACTCTGATTTGATTACGACATATCGCCAGGCACCGCATGCAGATTCTCGCGAATCGCACAGACGAGGAGTCGTCAATTTGTTAGAGCGTCTTGAATCAGGCAAAGGACGTCCGGCCTACAAGGCATGGGTTGCTGTTCCTGTCCTGGTATCCGGCGAATGGTCAAGTACCCGCGTCGAACCGGCGAAATCGCTGTACGCATTGGTTCCCGAGGTTAAAACCATGCCCGGAGTGATAGATGCAGGGATATGGATCGGTTATGTTTGGGGAGACAACCCGCGGAACCAGGGAGCCGTAATGGTCTACGGTGACGACAAAGCACAGGTGGAAGCCGATGCGAAGAAACTTGCCCAGAAATTCTGGGATGTCCGCAAGCAATTCTCATTGGAAGCTCCGGGATATTCGCTCGAAAAATGTATCGATCTGGCAGTAGCAAGTAAAAAGAAGCCTTTCTTTATCAGCGACATGGGAGATAACCCAGGCGGAGGCGGCTCAGGTGAAGTCACCTGGACGTTGGCGAGACTCCTGAAACGTCCAGAATTCCAGACCGAAAAAGGAAAGAGTGTTCTTTATTGCTCTATCCCGGGAGAAGAAGTGGTTAAGCAGGCACGTGAGGTCGGCGTAGGCGGACATGTGGAAGGCATGGTTGGTGCCATGGTAGACAATTCCTACGAAGGTCCTGTGAAATTGTCGGGTACCGTGGTCTATGTCAGCCCGGAAGAAGACAAGAATGCGGAATCCTGGAGACGTAAAAGGGATATCGCTATCGTAAAAACCGGAAGCGTTTATGTGGTAGTTGGTACATCATCTCCCACTCCCAACCTGGAAGGTTCAGGAATCGATCCGAAGAAAATGGATATCGTAATGGTTAAACAAGGTTACCTTGTAAACCAATGGTACAGCATACAGGCGGATTGGGTAATGGCCTTTACACGAGGTGGTGTAGACCAGGACTTCCAGAAGCTTCCGTATAAGAATATCGTAAGACCGATGTTCCCGCTAGATCCGGACATGGCTGATCCAGAATTGAACGTGATCATGGTTCCTTCGGCTAAACATTTCTATGGCAGATAAAGAGGTGTGATATAAGAAGAATTAAAAATACTCTAATCAAAAAAAAGGTGGACGGTTTATGACAACCGTTCACCTTTTTATATTTAAACCTTTGGAATAACAAACCTTGTTTTACTCTACATTATACCCCGAAACAATCACCTTTGGAGCATTTCCGCGGGTATCTTCGTCTTTCCAGTGGAGACGAACCTCTTTCTTTTCACGGGGAAGCAAGGCGAAGTAGTTGTCGGAATAGAACATCGGCAGGAACTGCTCGCCGTCTTTATCGCCTGTCACATTGATGCGGATCATCAGGGCTGGGGTTGAAGTGGTGTTCTCGATAACGACTGCTCCAGTCCAATTGCCGTCTGTATCTTTATTTGTCGTGATATCGGATTTCAGAGCGACTTTCGGGAGATTACGCAAGTCCTGGTAGTTGTTTTCTTCCAGTGTCCGGTGGTAGAAGTTTTCGGAAACAACTTTGTCATTTTCCGTTAATACCATCTTGATGAAGTGAACCTTCGACAGGTTATCCGGGAACTCCAGTTTGATGCACTTATTGGTCGTATCCTCGTTGCTGTCGGTCATTACTTCCTTCTCCCAAGCAACAGAGGCATCCATATTGAGTACCTGTACTTTGACAACCAGCCCCTTATGAGAACCGGCACTGTAATTCACCACTTCCACCTCGTCGGTTACCGGGTTCCACTGGATATGTAGCGGTTCGGAAGCCTTCTTGATCGCAAAGTAAGCGGCTGTCGGCTCGAAGAAATAATCGTAGGTCTGCCATACCATGGAAGGCCAGCAGGAATGGCTCATCCACATCAGCAAGCCTTTACGGTTCTGGCTTCTCGATTCGAACAGGCTGCGGTGGCCGTCATAGTTCACCCATTGCGCCAGTTCGGAAAACTCTTTGGCACTCTGAGGTTCGCCATATCCCTTTGCGATGATCTCGTTAAAAGAAGTAGCGCCCTGTGCCCCTTCGCGGGTATAGTCGTGCATACCCCACTGGTTGCCCTGCGGCCAAAGACCTTCCGGCGAGAAAGTACGGAGCATGCTTTCGTAGGTCAACACGTTCGGCATGCCGCGTTCGCTATGGAACTTGTCGTTACCGGTTTTCAGCGTGAAGTATTCCTTTGCCGGCAGCATACGGTACGGGCCATGTCCGCTTACTACATCATCTGCCGAGCTGGATATATAATGTATGCCGGAGTGCTCCTCCTTCACGATCCGGTGCAACGCCTTGTCGATCTGTTCGGGCGGGAAGCCTTCGTTACGTCCGCAATAGATACCGATGGATGCATGGCTACGGATACGTCTTACATAATCTTCCGCATTGGCGATAAACATGTCCGGATAGTAAGGATCGGGGCCGTCGAACGGGTTAGCCAGCCAGAAGTCCTGCCAAACCATGATACCACGACGGTCGCAGGCCTCATATAGTTCCTCATCGCCAATCATGCCTACCCAGTTACGGATGACCGTAAAGTTCATGTCGGCATGGTAAGCCACGGCGATATCATATTCGCGGGCACGATAATTCAGGTTAGACTCGCTAAAACCCCAGTTACCGCCACGACCGATAAAACGGCGGCCGTTGACGAACAGACTCAGGATATGATTATCCTCATTAAAGGTCATCTGGCGGATACCCACTTTGAAGTCTTTGGCATCCGATACCTTATCCTCTATCTTGAATGTGAAATTAGCATCATACAGGTTGGGTTCGCCATATCCCTTCGGCCACCACAGGCGCGGGTTCTGTACATTCAGCTGCGGGAAGTCTTTCGCATCGAAAACAACCGCTTTTTCCTCGCCTGCTACCAGTTCTACCGGCTGCTGGAAGGTGATATCACCGACCTTTCCTTCTAAAGTTCCTTTGACGGCATTCGCATCATGGTTCTTCACGATCACTTCCGCCGTTAAGCAGGCAGAAGTCGTGTCGGGCAACGGCAATACCGACTGTACGAGCGGATCGGCCACCGTCACTTTACCGGTAGTCGTCAGAAATACATCGTTCCAGATACCGATATTACGGCCGCGCATTGTCGGGATCCAGTCCCAGCCGATCGTAGCGTGGAAAGTGGGATTATCGGCACCCAAGATACCCCCGTTGAAGTCCGTACTCTGTGCATTCTTCTCCTTGATAGCGCCGATATGCTCGTTCTTGATGATCTCTACGGCAACCACGTTCTTACCCGGAACGATCAGATCCGTCACATCGAACTTGCCACGTATAAAGGCGCCTTCGATACGGCCTGCCTGCTTACCGTTTACATATACATTGGCTTTCCAGTTGATGCCATCGAAATTCAGGAATACACGATCCTGTTTAAAGCCGGACGGCACATCGAATTCGTCACGATACCAGAAATTGGAGTTGAAGAACGACTCGGATATCTGCAACTGGTTATCCGCATAGTTCGGATCGGCAACCGCGCCGATATTCTTATAGCTGCTCAATACAGTTCCCGGAACGGTTGCAACGATCCAGTTTTCGGGCTTGAAGTCAGGTGTCGAGATCTTTTCGCCTGTGGCATTCACTTCCGAAGCCCGCTGGAGCTTCCAGTTACCGCCGGACAAATAAATTTCACCATTCGAAGCAGCAGGTGTGGCAACAGGCTGAGGAACCAATCCCCCCTTACCCATCACTTCCAATTCGCTCAGGATATAACGGCTGTCGTTGGCCGGTTGTTGCATCAGGATACGCACGTAGCGGGCTTTCTTGCCACCGCCCAGCGCAATTTCATCCGTCAAACCATCACCACCGGGCAGGTCGGCAACGTCCGCCCACTGCTCGGCATCATCGGACACCTGCACTTTACCTTTTACGGCTTTGTTGATCCAGTGAAGAATCACCTTATCGAATTCAGAACGGCTACCCAGATCCACATACAGCCATTCTTCGCCGGTTGTGACACCCATCCAGGCACTGTTGAAGAACTGGGAAGGTTTCATCTCCACCAGTCCGCCTTTATTATAAAAATCAGCAGCCATAAATACCCAACTGTGGGCACCCGGCATCTTTAATAAAACACGATAATCGGAATAAGTAGCCTCTTGATCGAATTGGATCGTTTCATTCAATTTACGCACCGGCATGGAAATCTGTTCGGTCTGTTTGTTCGGGTCGGTGACCGGCACGCGATAACGTACGGCATCGCCCGGCAGTCCTTTACCACTCAGCTTGCCTACTTCCGTCCAGTTCTGTCCGTCGTTCGAACCCTGGCAGATCATCTCATAACCGGCTTTTGCCAACTGGTCATCATAAATGAGGGTTCCCGTCAGCACCAGCTTATCAGCCGATTTGCTGTAATTCTTCAATGTAAACCGGAAATAAGTATCGCTACCTTCAAAGGTATTTCTTGAGTAGGGGCCTTCGTCAATCATCCATTCGCGTTCGCGCCGCGGAGCTTCTCCCGACGGAGATGAGAGGATCAGATACTGTGGTTGCCGATCGGTCACGATGCCATCGGTCGCCAACTGTGCCGTCAGGTTATAATCATGGCTCGACGAATTGAATGTCGCACGCCGCAAAGCGATATTGCGATAGTTGCCCGGAGCAGGCGCCAGCGAAGGCGAGAAATCCTCCTTCGGACTGCCGGGATACTGCCCGATGCTCCGGGTGTAATAGTCTGAGCGTTCATGCGTCTCGCCCGTCGCCCCTGCCTCACTGCATCCCCAAAGTAACAGGGATGTCGCCGCTGCCCCGCAAAGCATAAGCATACGGGATATTTTAAGCTGTTCTTTACATGTTTTCATATCATAGAAGTTTCGACAAATATACACTAAAAAACGATTATATCTATCACATGTAAATCAACATAACGAGAATATACAAAAGCTTTCCGCTAAAATAATATCCCAGACTGATATTGAACCGGGCATGCCAGGAGTTACTACCCGTTCCCGCCCCGAATGCATTCCAGTCCGGGCCGAACCAGGGCTGGTGTAATCCCTGCGCGTAATCGATATAAGCAAGAACCGGACCCGCCGTCACCAGGCAACCGGTGACGTTCTGGAAGCTATCATGAAAATCCTTATTCCATTTCTGCTGCCAGCCAAAGTCGTTATAAAACTGTATGCTGTTGACAATCCCTTTCTTAAACGGGATTTTATATCCGGCACTGATCGAATAGATATTGGCTTTGGCGGCTACTTCGTAAGGAGCGTTGAAAGCCGTCAGGATAACCAGGTCGCGATCTTCGCCTGGGGCATTCTTCGGATGCATGGCATAGGTGGATATCTGTGTTTTCACACTCAGCCCGCGCCAGCAAAGTTCGTGGTGGACGGCAAAGGCATAATGCGTACCGTTCTTTTCGGTATCAATGTTGTAAAGCATTCTGAACTCGGCGGAAGCACCCAGCTTTTGCTTCACCTCATCCCCCCAGTTATAAAAGACCTGTCCGTTGAACTGGTTGACCTCTTTGTTGCGACCTGCCACGTCGTAACTGTAACGGTCACCCGCCGTCTCCGTATCGGAACCGAACAATTCTTCTTCCGAGTTCTTGAAAAAGGCGAGAGCATACTCCCACTTATCACCCGTATATACATATTTGATACCCATATCCGAGTCGTCTTCCAGCCCGAGATAATAAGAGATCTGAAAGAAATAGTTATGCGCCCCGTAAGGCTGGATACCAAATGGAACACGCGTCAGTCCGACCTGCAATTGTCGCTTCGGGTCGAACTGGTAACCGAGCCACCCCGATTTAAGCATGGCGCCCCCGATGCCTTGGCATAAAAACGGAAATCCACATCCAACAGAATTTTCTTCCAGGAGCCGGCTACTCCCAGCTTAAACAGATCGTATCCCAAATCCCCACCACGTTTTTTAGAACCTTCTTTCCAGTCGGAATAATTGTAGTTAAAACGCAGGAAGCCGTTAAACTTCAGACGGGGTAATTCCTTCGCAGCAGCGGAAGACGCAGATTCTGCCGGCAACGTTTCAGCCCGGGCAGCAGTGAATGAAAGGAACAGGCAAGCTAATAATGATACTAATGTCGTTTGTTTCATGTCGATAACTAAGTTAGAGGTGTACTAAATATATATTATTACATTCTATCTC
>JAJPZM010000389.1 GCA_021204335.1 Parabacteroides sp.
TAGTAGTAGAGTATGAAAAAGAAACGAATGTTTTTCTTTAGTTGGACATTGGGTTGTCTGTTGGTTTCTTGTGGTTCAGTAAAGGATATTGCCTATTTACAGGGGGAAGAATTATTGAAAAAACGGTAATGACTGATACGGTAAGTTTGAAGATTCAAAAAGATGATTTACTGGAGATTAACGTAAGTTGTCCGGATCCGGAATTACTGCGTCCTTTTTTTGCGACAAAGCAATGGATATAATAATGGAAATTTTGAAGGTAATGGGGAAGGGTATAATCTGGGATATCTAGTGGAAACAGATGGAACGATTAACTTTCCGTTGCTTGGTAAAATAAAGGTGGCTGGTCTGACTCGCCGGCAAGTAATTGAGTTGATTCAAAGCAGGCTGGAGAAGGAAGGATTTATAAAAGCGCCGGTTGTTACGGTACGTTTCCTAAATTTCCGAATATCAATACTGGGAGAAGTTAAAGCTCCAGGTACTTATAACATTCCTTCAGAACGCATAACGCTGTTTGAAGCACTCAGCATGGCAGGAGATTTAACTATTCATGGACGCCGTAACCGGGTGGCAGTAATTCGGGAAACAGACGGTGTGCGTACAATCTTGTATCATGATCTGCGGTCGAGAGATATTTTCCAGTCGCCCGACTATTATCTGAAACAGAATGATATGGTGTATGTGGAGCCGAATCGAGTTAAGGCGGAGACAAGTGTCGAGAATCAGTTTACGAATATTGGAACCTGGATCTCATTGATTTCTTTTCTTACTGCCATGAGTATTTTGATATTTAAATAAAAGAAGATGAAAGAACAGACCCCTTATACGGATAGTTTTAAACTGGTGGATGAGTTTAATCTCCGCACGATTGTAGATGTATTGCTAACAAAATGGCATTGGTTTGCTTTATCTGTTTTTTATGTCTGGGAGGTGCTTATGTCTATATAAAGACCGTTCCGGTTGTTTATAAACGGGAAGCTATCGTGCAGCTGAAAAACAAAGTGAGAACGGAAGAAGCTTTCAATGAAAAGCAGATGTTTGACGACAGTAACAATAATAATAGTAGTATAGATGGAGAAGCCTTGGTTTTTAAATCGCGTTTATTGATGGGAGAAGTCATCAGGCGATTGGGTTTGGACATCGGTTATACTTTGGATGATGGATTGAAAGATAGGGATATGTACACAGATATGCCGCTGAAAGTAAGTTTTACTGATTCCACATTCACCCAACCGGCTTTTTTCCATTATTCCTTTAGCAAACAACCGTTTTCGGATAAAAGGCTTGGATGATGATCCGAACGGCGTAATGGAATACACTTTTGGAACACAAGTCGATACGCTGATAGGCAGCATGGTTGTTAGCTGTACTTCTTTTATGAATGAAAACTGGTTGAATGTACCGGTACTTATTTCTTGTTATGACCATGAATCGCTAATTTCTTCGCAGTTAGATAAGCTGAGCGTGGAACGTTCCATTAAAGATGCCAATTTATTGACATTGACTTATCTGGATACGGAACCAGCGAGAGCAGATGATATTCTGAATATGTTGGTACACGTATATGTTGACGAATCAATGAAGGATAAAAATCAGATTATCCGAAGCACAGCACTTTTTATTGATGAGCGATTGAAGTTGATTAATGAAGAACTGGGAAATGTGGAGAGTAATATTGAAGATTATCGAAAGCAAAACCAATCGGCAGATTTTACTATTGAAGCTAAAATTCTTTGGAAAATCGGAGCCGATATGATCAGGAAGTGATAGAACTGACTAACCAAAGAGAATTGATCCAATTGGTTCAACAGTATTTACATGATCCATTAAGAAACGAGTCTGTTTTACCGGCTAATACTGGTATATTGAGTGGTGGAATAGATGTGTTAATTAGTAACTATAATACAGCAATACTGGAACGGGAAAAACTAAAGGAAAGTGGAGGTGATAGAAGTCCGGTAGTTAGGGCACGAACGAATGAAATAGTCTCTTTGCGCCAAGCAATCAGCCAAAGTTTGAGAAATGCAAAAGACGAGCTGACTGCGAAACTGGAATATGCCCGGCGTATGCAGTATCTGGAAGCCGGCAGGATCAGTAATATACCGACCCAACAGCGATATGTACTCTCGGTGGAACGTCAGCAGAAAATTAAAGAAGAATTATTTCTTTATCTGTTGAATAAGCGGGAAGAGAATGCATTGACCTCGGCAACGGCGGAAAGTAACCTGCATATTGTCGATCCGGCTTACGGAGTAGGGACAGCTGGTGAAAATTCGCTGGTGATTTTGATGGGAGCTTTGTTGGCGGGATTGTTTATACCGGGACTGTTTTTTTATCTGCAACCGGTGTTGGATGTAACTGTGCGGGAACGGAAAGATTTGGAAGATAGTTTGAGCATTCCATTTTTGGGAGAGATACCACACAACCGGAAGAAGGAAGAATTGGTGGTAGGTGAGAAGAGAAGGGATGGTGTGTCCGAAGCATTCCGTATTGTACGTACCAATATGGATTTTATGCTGGATAAACAGAAGAAATCGCAGGTACTGATGTTGACATCATTCAATCCGTATTCCGGAAAATCGTTTATATCCTATAATCTGGCAGCCTCTTTTGCATTAACAGGAAAACGAACTATTTTGCTTGAGATGGATATCCGTAAAGGGTCGAAGAAAGACAAAGATGGGAGTATTTTACTGGGATTAACTCATTATTTATCCGGAAAGATAACCGATCTGTCACAATTGATACGTCATTATCCCGGCTTTGAGGATTTGGAAGTGATTACTTCCGGTCCTATTCCTCCTAATCCTGCCGAATTATTATTGGGGCAACCTTTGGAAGATATGATCGGACAATTAAGAGAACGGTATGACTATATTATTATCGACACAGTTCCTTACGGGATGGTAGCCGATGCTCCTATTATCAGCCGGATAGCCGATTCGTGCATTTATGTTATACGCGAAGGGATGATGGATCGTCGGAGGTTGCCTGATGTAGAAAGATTATATGTTGACGGAAAGCTACCGCGTATGTCTGTTTTGCTGAATGATGCCCGTTATAAACATGGCGGCTATGGCTATGGTTACGGATATTATGGCTATGGCTATGGTGACAGTTATTATGGATATCCAAATTCTTAAACAAACATGCGGAAAAGAGCCGTAATAATCAATAAATACGGCGCCCTTCATCCTTCGGCAACCGGACGTCCAGTTCGTCAATTAGCTGATTTTTTGTGGGAAAACGGAGTTGATGTGATTGTTCTTTCCATTCATGCACCTTACAAAAGAATAGTTTCGCAACAACAGGAAAAATTGCCCTATCGGACAATTGAGTTACCGGATTTGTATAATGGTACAAATAAATATTTACGTTTATTGGGGAATCTGTTGGATGGTTTCCGGTTGATCTCTTATTCCTTGTTGTTGCCGCATCATCAATTGAAAGTGGTATTGACTGATCCGTCCTTAATCAATGCCTGGGCTATTATAGTCCGTCCTTTTTTCCGGTGTAAACTGGCGTTCTGGACAATGGATTTATATCCGAATGCTTTTACTTCGGCCGGTTTGGTTTCTCAGAGAAATCCGATTTACCGTATGATATATTCTTTTGTATATCACCATGTTCCGGATTTTCTGATTACATTAGGCGAACAGCAGTATCGTTATCTATGCAGGCAATATAATCGTTCTTTTATCCCTCATATTGTGTTGCCTTGCGGAATATGCCGGAAAGAAGATGCTGCGGAACCATTTTGGCGGAAAGCTAATCGGGATAAGATCATTTTTTTTGTTATGCCGGAAATATCGGTGAAGCCCATAACGATCAGTTCTTGCTGGAGCTGATCAGACAACTGGATCCTGAAAAGCATTTGATCTTGCTTCGTTTATATGGAGCAAAGGCACAACGGGTATTGGATGAAGCTACTTATTTTAATACGGTAATCACGTTGGATTATATTACTCCGACAGAAATGCAATATGTGGATATCTGCGTGGCTTCTTTAATGCCGGCATGGAACCACGTGTGTGTGCCGTCGAAAGTAGTCGGTGCGATATGTCGCGGGCTACCGGTTTTGTATAACGCGAATGAAGAGTCGGAAGGTGCTTGTATGTTTCAGAAAGCAGTCTGGTTGTTACCCGATTCGATAGACCAGCCGGAAGCTATTTCCGATTTTTTGAGTACACTTTCTATGGATGATATTTTGCAGAAAAAAGAGGCTGCCGGAAGATATGCTCAGGAATTGATGACAAATGAGCGTAGTTGTTATTCTAATTTGTTGAAAATAATCGGATGAAAATGGAAAAAATGTCAGGTTGATTTGTTCTTATACCGAAATGAATGGGGATTACGGAATAAGTTGAAGAGGAGTTGTTGGAATATTGTTTATGTATTAGCTTTCAAACCTTTTGGCTTATCTTTTTTTAATTTCTGGCGTTTGTTCCTGCTCCGTTTATTCGGAGCTAAGTTGCATCCTAAGGTCCATATTTATTCTTCGGCACGTATATGGGCTCCCTGGAATTTGGAAATGGATGCTTATTCTTGTCTGGCTCCCCATGTCGATTGCTATAATACGGATTTAATCCGGATAGGAGCCCATACGACAATATCCCAGAAAAGTTACTTATGTGCTTCTTCGCATGATATTTCAGATCCTTGTCACATCTTGATTACTACTCCTATAATAATAGAAGATCAGGTTTGGATAGCCGCTGATGCTTTTGTTGGAATGGGAGTAAGAATTAAGCAGGGGGCTGTAGTTGGAGCCAGGTCTTGTGTCTTTAAAGATGTGGAACCATGGATGGTTGTCGGGGAAAACCCGGCAAAGGAAATAAAGAAACGAATATTGAAATCAGATTATGCAAAAGAAATAGAATATGGTTCGTAAAGTAATAAATGGAAAGAAGTGGATAGGCTTTTTATCAAGATGTATAAAGTCTAAATTAATAACCTGGTCGGTTTGTGTCTCCAGACAGGAAGATGGTGAGGTATTTAGTATAACCGATCCTGTTTTTTCATTGACTCCGCCGGGTCGTGAGAGTATACTGCCGGATATTTGTTTATATGCAGATCCTTTTTTGTTTGTAAAGGACGGATATTTATGACTGTTCTGTGAAAGAATGAAAATAAAAGGTCGTGGACATATTGTTGCCTATAAAACTTCAGATCTGAAACAATGGAAATTTGAGGGGGTATGTTTGGAGAAATCCTTCCATCTGTCGTATCCGAATGTTTTCGAATATGATGGAGATGTATATATGTTGCCGGAAACAAGTGAAGCGAATGAAGTTGCACTTTATAAAGCGAAAGATTTTCCCCATAATTGGGAAAAAGTATGTGTTTTATTATCAGGTGAACCTTATCGTGATTCTTCCGTTGTTAATCATCAGGGATTGTGGTATTTGTTTACAAATTCTTCGGATGATAAGTTGTCTTTATTTGTCTCTAAAAACTTATTATCGGGTAATTGGAAGGAACACCCTTGCTCTCCTGTTTTTTCGGGATTAAAGGGAGCACGTGGTGGCGGAAGTGTTTTTAAAGATGGTCATAATTTATACCGAATGGGGCAAGATGATGAAAAATCGTATGGAAATAATGTGGCGGTTTATAGGATAGATCTGTTAACTGAATATGATTATCATGAATCATTGGTTGTTCCTGAGTTATTTGATCATAAGAACAAACGATATCAGTTTGGTGGACATCATTATTGTCGAGTTAAATTTAAAAATGAGACGTTCATAGCTACAGATGGGATTATAAAAGCGCAGTTTGTCAATAGAATAAGACTTTATCTGAAAATGTTGGCTTATAATATTAAGAATAGGGTATAGATGAATAAGAATCATGGAAAAAATACCGGAATCAGTTGTTATTCCTGTGAGGAATGAAGAGAAAAACCTTCCTCGTTGCTTGTCTTTGCTGAAAGATTTTTCAGAAGTTATTGTGGTTGATTCACACAGTATAGATAAAACACCGCAGATTGTTCGGGAATATGGTTGTCGTTTGATTGATTTCTCCTGGAATGGCCGATTCCCTAAAAAACGTAATTGGGTATTGAGGAATGTGGAGTTGAAGAATTCATGGGTCCTATTTTTAGATGCTGATGAATTGGTTACAGATGATTTCATCAGTTGCATCAGAAAGAATATCGAATATACGGATTGTTGTGGTTTCTGGATATATTATAGCGATCATTTTATGGGCAAACAGCTGAAACATGGGGTATAGATGCGCAAGTTGGCTTTGTTTCGTAAAGATAAAGGAGAATATGAATATATAGACGAACATGCCTGGTCGCATCTGGATATGGAGATTCATGAGCATCCGATTATAAACGGTAAAGTCGGTATCTTGTCTTCACCCTTGATTCATAACGATTATAAAGGGTTGGAACATTATATAGCCAAACATAATGTCTATTCGACCTGGGAGGTACATCGCTTTTTTCAATTGCAAAAATCAGATGTTCATTTGACATTCCGACAGAAAGTAAAATATTTTTTGTTGGATAGTTGGTTTCTGGCTCCCATCTATTTTCTATATGCTTATTTTATTCAATTAGGAATATTGGATGGAAAAGCGGGGCTATTGTTCAGCCTCTATAAAATGTATTATTTCTTTCAGATAAAGAG
>JAJPZM010000096.1 GCA_021204335.1 Parabacteroides sp.
GTATAAGATTTTATTTGTACCTTTGCAGCGTACAATAATAGATAAAATCAACGATTATGATAGCAGAGTTCAGCATTGAGAATTTCTTCTCCATTAAATCAGCTCAGAAAATCAGTTTTGAGCCTTCGTCAGATACCTTTATGTCTGATGAGTATTCGTCTGAAGTTAAAGAGGGAGTAAGATTGCTGAAAGTGGGAATCATCTATGGTGCCAATGCTTCCGGCAAAACAAACATATTAAATGCCATTGAATTCTTTAGGATGTTGATTTTGAGAATGCCTAAAGATCGGACTGAGAAAACTGGGGTTGTCCCTTTCATGTTGGATGACACTTCAAGGAATGAAAAGACAAAGATGTCAATGGCATTCTATATCAATCAGTCAAAGTATATCCTCAGTTTTGAATTGGATGTAAAGCATATCTATTCCGAGACATTGATTGTTTATGATTCCATTCGCCCTACCAAGCTGTATAACCGAAGTTATGATGCCGCGACAGATTCCACGACCATCGATTTTGGCGTAAATCTGAAAATGACAAAGAAGAGCCAAGATGTGATTTCCGGCAACACTATCAATAATTGCAGTGTGCTTGCCGCATTTGGCAAAAGCAACGTGGAACGCACCAAGCTGAATGATGTGTACGATTACTTCGCCAAACAGATAAAAGATGTATTGGCTCCCGGTATGCTGCTTTCGGGATATATCAAATCACGATTGTATAAAGACGAATCGGGAAATTTGAAGAAATTCATTTTAAATTTCCTGAAAGCGTCCGATTTCAATATAGAAGATCTGGTATTACACGAAGAGGAAGAACTGATTACACCTGAATTGGAACAATTAATACAGAATGCTCCTATTGATAAGGATGCAAGGGCAGAAATGCTAAGAAAGGGTAAAATTACAAATACAGAACTGACCTTCAAGCATAAGGCAGGCGATAAAGTATATAATTTATCGGAAGAATACGAATCCAATGGCACCATGAGATTCTTGGGAATGGCCGTGATACTGAATTTCCTGTTAAAGACCAATCGGTTTGTGTCTATTGATGAAGTGGAAACAAGTATTCACTATGAGCTATTAGCTTATTTCGTAAAAGTATTTTTAGCGAACAGCAACGGAACATCCCAAATGCTCTTGACTACGCACGACATCAATCTTCTCAACGAGGATTTCATTCGCCGTGATACGATATGGTTCACTGACAAAGATGAATTCGGCGAAACTAAAATTGTGCGTCTTTCTTCTCTTGGACTGCACAAGAATCTTTCCCCGTATAATGCCTACAAGCAAGGAAAATTGGTAAAATTGCCATTCTTGGGTAGCCAGTATATCAATCTAAATGACTAATGATATGGGGCGAACAGTAACAAAAAGTATCGCCATCATAGGCGAGGGAGAAACAGAATGGTTCTATTTCGATTCTCTGAGGATTGCGCGTCGCTATCCTTTCAAGGTTACTCTGGATTTTCCGCAGCACAGCGACATCAATCATATTCTGAAACTGATAGAGTCCTACCTGAATAAGCAATATGATTATATCGTCTGCCTGTTTGACATGGATAGACTATTTCAGTTCCCCCCTAAAATGCAGTTGTATCAGCGGGCAAAGAAGAAATATGCTGCAAAGAAATATGCCGGAAAGGTGATGTTTGTAGAAACGAATCCTTGCACGGAATTTTGGTTTTTGCTCCACTTTTTGCCTAATGTGGTTTGTCGGCGATATGATAGTTACGAACAACTGCTTCCCGAATTACAGAAATATATGCCGGGATATGAAAAGACAAAACGATATTTCATACGCACCAATCTCTATAAATTCTTGACAGAGAATGGAGACTTAGAACGGGCGATGTCAAATTCCGAAAAGTTGTGTCAGCTCTGTAAGGAATCGCCGGAGGATTTGAAGGCATATTCGGAGGTTCATAAGGTTATAGAACTGTTAATTAATATATAAACATGTACATTTAAAGGAAATATGAGTTTTGATAAAAACAAACATTTGAGAGAAGTGTTAGACACACACAAGATGTGCCACGTTCAGGATTTCGTGAATAAAGTTAAAAACCGTAGAGAGGAGGTTAAGACTAAAATGTATAAGCACTACGGTAGCGACAAGTATTCATCGTTTGGCTCTGGTAGTTTTGCTAAGCATACCGCCACTAATGTGAAATTCGACCTTGATCTGGTGGAGCCGTTCAAGCATAATGCTTTCGGAACATTACAAGAAATGTTTGACAGCGTACACGATTTCCTTGCAGGGGAGTATAAGAATACTGGTGTGACCATTCGCAAGCAAAAGGTCTCCATTGGCGTAAGTTTCCCAATTGAAGAGGGGGATGAGAAGCCGGTTGAGCTTGATGTGGTACCTGATAGGGAACTAAGCGATGATGACTATCTTGATTCGCACAACTTGAATCCATATTTTAATGAAGATCATTGGGGATTCAAGAAAGGATCGAGCCAGAAAACGAACATCCAGAAGCAGATTTCACATATCGAAGGTAAGTTGAGTGAGCGCCAAATTATCCGTCTGCTTAAAATATGGAAAAAGCAGAAAGATAAGAAATACAAGTCGTTTGTTATTGAACTGGCCGTAATAAGAGCCTTAGGCGACTATAATGGTGATACGGGGCTTTGGCCAAGATTAAAATACACGATGGAGTATCTACGTGACCACATCGCAGAAAGCAGTTTCCACCTTTCTGACCCTGGTAACACAAACAACGATGTAATGGCGGCTATGCAGGACTACGATAGACAATCGTTTAAATCTGATATGGAGAGTATGCTCAACAACATAGATAGTAATCCTGATTTATACTTGCCCTACTACTTCAAGGTAAACGAAAAGTATTGCGGATATAAAGAGAAAGATGTGGGTGCCGCTTATCCTACAAGTACAAAACGGTTTGGATAGTAAAAGATGATGACGGTAGATAAAATAAAGGAACTGATAGGTGCACTTTATGGTGTTAGCCTTGTTGATGGTTTTACCATTGATGAGACGGGTTCGTTGAAAGGCCGTATTGCCGTGGTTACAGGCCAAGACAATGCTAATTTGGAATGGGATGTAGAGATCAGCCCTACCTATCCGTTTAAAGCTATGAGCAGGGAACCTATCCATTTTCAAAATAAGAATTTGCTGGACTATCCGCATATTATGCAGGACGGAAATCTTTGCATGCACCCTGCGGAATATGAGAATGCAGAGAGTCAGTTTGTGAACGACTTGAAACAGTTGAAGGAATGGGTGGAGAAATACTATGTAAGGGGAGAAAAAGATGCACACTATGAGCATTTGGTGGTAAACCATTATCTGATTCACGAGCAGTATTATACTTTTTGCTTCGCAGAGACTCAAGAGGATTTTACTGAAGGAGACTATGGAGTGGTGCACTATGCGGCATTACCAACAGGTCGAAAAAATGACAAGCCAGTTATCAATTATGTGGCACAAAAGTTTGTGTCGTGCATGCAGGTGAAGAAGAAGGAACTGTTCTGTAGTATTAGTAAGTTCTACCAAGAATTAAGATCGTTTGACGGAGTATATTGTCTGCTGAGCAACATCCCATCGGTATACAACAAGTTTATTGTTGAGAATTACGATTCTATCAAGGGACTTTTCTCGCAGAGTCAGAAAAACTATATCCATAGTTTTGTGGCATCGCATAGAGGCAAATATAATTTTTTTCCACTGTTTTGTGGATATAGAATTCCCGAAGGCGGCGTTTATTGGCAGGCAATGATGCTTTTTATGGATGATCTGCCGATAGAACCTGTGCGGGTGGGCACTGGTAAGAATAGGCTTTGGTTTACAGATTTTAGGCAGGGGGTAATCCAATGGGCAGAAACCGTGGATATTTCCTATAAGTATTTCTTTGGGCGTGGAGCCATGCCCAAAGAACTGGCTAACAAGAAAATGCTGATTATGGGTGTCGGGGCTATAGGAAGTATTGTGGCTGAGACTCTAACAAGATGCGGCGCGAAAAATCTAACCCTATATGACATAGACAATAAGGAACCAGGTAATGTCTGCCGGTCTGCATATCCTTTTTATACGGGTGTAATCGAGAAAACTTTGGATATGAAGAGCTTATTGACGCAGATCTCGCCTCATGTTGAATGTGCCAGTTTGAAGTCCATCGTCGACTTAGTGGTAAAAACATATGCGGCAGAACATGAGGACAAAAGTGCTCTTGCGGAGTTCTTTGACGAGTTTGATGTGATATTTGATTGTACTACGGATAATCAGCTGATGCGGGTGATGGATTCTACAGGAACGAAAGTCCAGTTGGTTAATTTCTTAATAACCAATTACGCACAGGATTTGATATGTGCCTTTTCACCAAATGTGACAGAAACCGTTTTTTTTGGTATATGGCTTACTTAAGCGCGATGCGGGAAGCGACATGTATAACCCTACGGGTTGTTGGAACCCTACCTTTAAGGCTTCATATAACGACATAGAATGCAAAGTGCAGGTCGCCGTGAAGCATATTATCAAGATGTTGAGCAGGCTGGAACCCTTAAGTAATTTTTATATAACAGAAGACAACTTGGATTTAAAAATAAACAAGTTATGAAGTATTATTTGGCGAGTAGTGATTTATATATAGAGATACAGGCCTCTGTGTTCAATCAGATACAGTTGCAAGCAGAGGGCGAATATCCCAATGAGAACGGAGGGATGCTTGCAGGACGATATTCTGCAAATAGGCATACGGTGTATATAGAAAAGGTTGTTGTGCCTGTTGAGAAATTAACTGGTAGAACAACATTTATGCGCAACACCAAGGGGCTGGAAAAAGTTTGGGAACAACTGGCCAAGGATGGATTGCGATATATGGGTGAATGGCATAGCCATCCCAATGGCTCCACACAATATAGCGGTACGGACTTGGCGGCTATGGTAGATATTGAGAAGGAAGTGGTCATTGCGAATCCGTTATTACTGATAGTTGTTGTAAGAAATGACGGGCTTAGCACTCATACCTTTTATTGCTATAAGAATAATAAGTTGTTGGAATACAAGAAGATGATAGATTTAAAAGAATTATTTCATGGTTTGCAGGAACAGATGCAGACCAGCCTAAATGTAAATAGAAAATTTATCGGACACCCTGGTAGTAAAGGTGATGCTACGGAGCAACATTGGATAGAGTTTCTGCGCACATACCTTCCTGACAGGTACAAGGTGGATAAGGCTATTGTGATAGATTCGACGGGCAATGTTAGCGAACAGATGGACGTAGTCATTTATGACGCAATTTACACACCCTTCATATTCAAGCAGGATGGTTTTATGTATATACCAGCAGAAAGCGTGTATGCCGTGTTTGAGGTAAAACAGGATGTGGAAAGGCATATAGAATATGTAGCCAAGAAAGTTGAGAGCGTGCGTAAACTGAAAAGAACAAGTATTAGTATGGTCGCCTCAGGAAGAACTACGCCTGCTCGACCATTGACTAAGATAATAGGTGGTATTTTAACTACAACGAGCTCGTACAGTGGGAACGATACGGTAATAAAGCAGTTAGAGAAACTGAAAGGCTTACAGATGTTGGATTTGGGATGCCTCTGTGATGCGGGTAGTTTTTATATTGATTATAAAGAAACTGTGCCTGAAGATATAGACCCAATCAAGGATAATCGTAAGTATATGGAACAAGTGTATGAGAGCCACGAAGTAAACGAGATTGAGTTTAGCAACAAGAATGTATCTCTCTTCACATTCTTCCTTCAGCTTGTGAGTTATTTGAAGTCCATTGGTACTGTCCCCGCGATAGATATCAATGCGTATCTGGAGGCTATTAATGCAAAAATTGACGAAGATATTTAAAGTAAAGGTGATAGGTTTTGTAAATTTTTACAATAATTACACCTCGCTTCAGAAAAATAGATAGAAAGCGTAGAAAGATTTGTAGTAATTCTACCCTTAATTTATCACATCGGCTTTATCATTGATTCAATAAAGGCTATTTCGTCTTCGATCAACTTATACTTGGCATAGAGTTGGTGGTCGATGTCGGCAACGGACTGCGACCAATTGATGTCGTTCTTCGTGGTAAAATCTTGCAACGGAACAAAACGCCATGTTTCTTTACTATTGTCTTGTGTAACTTTCAATATTCCAAGCAATGTTCTGGCAAATTTGGATTTGACATATTTCAGAGCAGCCATAGCTTCTATTTGTTCATTAAATGTACCTACACCAATAAATGATTGTGTATAACCGATTAACGGAGTTGATAACACTTCTCTTAAAGCTCCAGTACCATTACTTTTAGGAACTATAACTTTCCATTTATCTAAGCAAGGATGGTTTTCGATGAATGACGAATCTATCCATCGAAATTCTCTTATGTTTTTATCAAACCAAGTATTTCAATATTATTGGCTTGCTTTTTTGCGCATGGAATATTTCTCTAAGTCCGAAAATGGAAGTAGTCAAACGGCGTTCATTACCATTGCTGCCAATTCTCGATTTTAATTCTGGATGTTCTTTATAAAGAATGCCTAAATCAAATTTGTTTTGCGGATATATAATGTCGCTTAAAGGAGCAAAATTCTCATTATTAGAGACGACCTTTCTGTAAATACCATTAAGTTCTGGATAGGCTGTGATACCTATTGTCGGTAGAGTTCACCCATGCACTCGGCGTACTTGCTGTATGCCGAGTTTTATTCGTTAACCGGTATCCGGGACAGTCTTTGATTTGTCGTGAAACCATGAAATGCAGGTTTCATGGTGATACCCTCTTATCCATAATCGTTTATGATAAGGAGTAAGTTGCTTTTCTCCGTCCTGGAAATGTATTTTGTCGTTATTGGAGAACCTTTGGTCTGGATGTGTAACATCCGGGGAGTTAAAATGTTTGCCTTTACGGTTAGAAATATTGGTATCATTAAGGGAACGGTCTCTTTTTTTAGCTTTCCATTATTATCCCGGGGAGCGTTAGGGTTATTCCTTTTTAGAAAAAGAAATAGGGAGCAAGCGGCTTTCCCATGTATTCCAGTTTGTCCGAAAATATCTATGTCCGGATATCTGATGCCATGTGTGGACACGTGATGAAACACTTGTATCATAGTAACTTATCCCTTATATTTTTGTAGTCGAAATCAATTTTATGTCTCACCTATAAACGATTCGACAATGAGAAAAAGAATCCTATTTTCAGTATTGAGCGTGTTAGTAACGGCAAGCGTCTTTGCCCAGGGCGAAGGGCTTGCGGGTATCAACGAGGCCACGAGCCTTATGACCTCGTATTTCGATCCGGCGACTAAATTGTGCTATGCGATCGGTGCGGTGCTTGGTTTGGTGGGCGGTATCAAGACCTACGGCAAGTTCAGCAGTGGTGACCCGGACACGTCCAAGACGGCGGCCTCGTGGTTTTTCGCCTGTATCTTCCTGATTGTGGCAGCAACCATTCTTCGTTCTTTCTTCCTCTAAACCGATGGAATTCCCTATCAACAAAGGTGCTGGGAAAGGGGTGGAATTCAAGGGGCTGACCACGATGTACCTGTTCATTTTCGTAGGCGGCCTTGTTACCATCCTGTTAGGGGTCATTGTGCTTTACCTTGCCGGAGCGGGTCAGTGGGTGTGCATATTCTCCGGCCTTCTGTCTGGTAGCCTGCTGGTCTGGCTGGTCTTTCGGCTGAACGCAAGGTATGGCGAGCATGGCCTGATGAAGAGGATGGCGGAGAAGCGCCACCCCCGTTACCTAATCCGTCGTAAAAGACTGTTCCGATTATTAACAAAAAGAAAAGAATCATGAGAAATGTACTGAAAGCTGAGACGCTGGAGCGCAAGTTCCCCCTTCTGGCGGTAGAACATGACTGTATCGTGAGCAAGAATGCCGACTTGAGCGTGGCCTTCGAGGTGCGGCTGCCGGAACTCTACACGGTGACTGCCTCCGAATATGAGGCCATCCACTCTGCATGGGTAAAAGCCATCCGGGTACTGCCTGACTATTCGGTGGTCTGCAAGCAGGACTGGTTCGTGAAGGAGACTTACCGTTCCGACTTAGGGAAAGAAGGGCAGAGTTTCCTTGCCAGGAGTTACGAGCGCCATTTTAACGAACGCCCGTACCTTTAATCACCACTGTTTCCTTTACTTGACAAAGACCACCCGCGAACGTAGCCGTCAAAGGAGCTATTTCAGCACGCTCTGTCGCGGGTTTATCCTGCCACGGGAAATCTCGGACAAGGACGCTGCCTTCCGTTTTTTTTGGAGGCGGTGGAACAGTTCGAGCGTATCATGAACGATTCCGGTCTGGTATTTCTTCGCCGTATGGATGCCGGGGAAATTGGCGGTACGCCCGAACATCCGGGACTGGTGGAGAAATACTTCTCCCTTTCGACGGACGAAAAGAGCACGGTGCTGGAAGACCTTTATCTTAAACCGGGAGAAATGCGCATCGGTGACAAGCGTCTTTGTTTGCATACCTTGTCGGATGCGGGCGACCTGCCCGGTAAAGTAGGGACGGACATGCGCTATGAGCGGATGTCCACCGACCGGAGCGACTGCCGCCTTTCGTTCGCCGCACCGGTGGGTCTGTTGCTTTCCTGCAACCATGTCTATTCGCAATATGTCTTCATCGACGATGTGAAGGAAACGTTGCAGGATATGGAGAAGACCTCGCGCAACCTACTCTCCCTCTCTCGTTACAGCCGCAGCAATACGGTCAATCAGGAATGGGTTGAAATGTATCTGAATGAGGCGTATACAAAAGGGTTGCTGCCGGTACGTTGTCACTGTAACGTGCTGGCGTGGGCCGAAGACGCGGAAGAATTGCGCCGGGTAAAAAAACGACACGGGCAGTCAGCTCGCCATGATGGAATGTACGCCCCGGCACAATACGGTGGATACCCCGGTGTTCTATTGGGCGGGCATTCCTGGTAATGCGGGGGATTTTCCGGCAGAAGAAAGTTTTTATACCTTTCTGGAACAGGCTGTCTGCCTGTTCACGGAGGAAACGAACTATCGCAGTTCACCCAGCCCGTTCGGTATCCGGCTAGCCGACCGTCAGCATGGTATCCCCGTGCACGTGGATATCAGCGACGAGCCGATGAAACGTGGCATTATTACCAACCGTAACAAGTTTATCCTTGGTCCTTCGGGAAGTGGAAAGTCCTTTTTCACTAATCATCTGGTAAGGAATTACTATGAGCAGGGCGTGTGACACGAAAGTTGTGTAAGTGATTGTGCAACTTTAGCTTATAGATGCATTGATTGCACCTGCAATTCCGTTTGCAGTAGTCTGAGAGTACGTGCATTGTGAGTAATCGGATTGTGCGAAGCTACTCTGACAAAGTACCCTTTCCATAAGGAATAGACCGAAGCGTGAGTGGAGGTCAACGGTGGATAACATCGTTCCGCCGAGGGGCAAGACTTAATGGTATGGTTAACTTGATGTGAACGTCTGATAAACATCATTACGTAGAACAAGCCAATGATGTTAAAGGCATTGCTTTAACGAGCAACGCTGTAGGCTTGAACCAAAAGGTGTGCAGTCGGTTGACTCCTTGTCCTTGTGGGGTCACACGGACACAAAGACTGCCGGTGGATAGGACGAACCTAACCCATTATTGTCACTTACACGAAACGTGGTAAGTCCGTATCTCTCCATCTTCTCTGAGGTGGTAAGCGAGCCGTAAGGCAAGCCTATATGGGGTGCGGATATAGGAACGTGGAAAAAGCGAATGTCGCTCTGTAATGGAGCGGATACGGATTGACCTCACCGTCACGCGCTGACGGAGAGCCACATCATTCGACACGAAAGTGTGCCCACTTCCACGAGGTAACTCTTTACAATAAACTTTATAGAACTTCTAAAGAAAGGAAAGCAAATGAATGAATCGAAAGAAACGTGTGCACCTGAAAATGTGGTTCTCACCGATGCGGAGCGTTGGAAAAGCATTGACCGATGCAAAGCCGAGGACTATGTTCGGAAGCTGCAAGCACGTATTGTAAAGGCTCAAAGGGAAGGCAAACATGGTAAAGTGAAATCTTTGCAGTGGTTGCTGACCCACTCGTTCTACGGTCGCTATTTAGCTGTAGTCCGAGTTACTACCAACAAAGGCAAGAACACCGCAGGAGCGGACAATGTAAAATGGTCTACCGATGCGGCCAACGCTAAAGCTGTTGAATCTCTCAAACGCCGTGGCTATCAGCCGATGTCACTGCGCAGAAAGGAGATTCCGAAGAAGAATGGGAAGAAACACCCCTTGGGTATTCCTACAATGAAAGACAGAGCAATGCAAGCATTGTATCTGATGTCACTTGCCCCCATCGCGGAAACTACGGGAGACATCCATTCGTATGGCTTCCGTAAATACAGAAGTTGCCAGGATGCGATAACGCAATGCCACATTCTTTTATGCAAAGATGATAAATCCCCTCAATGGATTTTGGAGGGAAACATCAAAGAATGTTTCGACCACATAAGCCATGAATGGCTACTCAACAATATCCCAATGGATAGAGAGATGCTTCGCAAATGGCTTAAAAGTGGCTATGTATTCAAAGGTGACCTCTTTCTGACCGAAGAGGGTACGTCCCAAGGTGGCATAATTTCTCCCACTTTAGCCAATATGACTCTTGATGGGTTGCAATCCCTTGTCCAAAAGGCTGTCAAACCTTATTGGCAGAAAACCGAAAACGGGCGAAAGCGCATTGTACCCAAAATCAATCTTGTTAGATGCGCTGACGACTTCATTGTCACCGCCAAGGATAAGGAGACTATCGAAAACATTCTCCTACCCCTTATCAGACAATTTATGTTTGAGCGTGGACTGACATTATCGGAGGAAAAGACCAAGATTACTCATATCAGTGAGGGGCTTGATTTCCTTGGTTTCAACATCCGCAAATATCTCAACGGCAAAGTCCTCACGACTCCCTCAAAGGATGCGGTGCATCAGTTCAGAGACAGGATTAGGAAGAAAATCAAAAGTAATAAAACGGCAAAAGCTTCTTCAATGGTGCGTATGCTGAATCCGATGATAACCGGTTGGGGGAATTATTATCGACACGCTGCCTCATCGAAAACATTTTCACGTACTGATTTTGAAATCTTCAAATCACTTTGGCGATGGGCAAAAAGACGTCATTCTAAGAAAAGTAAGCATTGGGTAAAGGAGAAGTACTTCAAATGTCAGCATGGACGTGATTGGACATTTTCTGTGACAATAAAGGCTAAGAAATCCGAAAAGGATACAATTTTTAGTCTGAAAAGACTTGCAGATATATCCATAAAGAAATACATTCATATCAAAGGTGAAGCTAACCTTTACGACCCGGCTTATGCCGAATACTACAAACGCTGCAAAAATAAGGAAACGGAAGAGAAACTCTGTGAACGAGACAATCTGTAGCGCAGTATGTGGCTGCATCAGCAAATGTGCTGTCCTATATGTGGTCAAGTCATTGATTGTGAACCTCGATGGAGTACGTTAATGGGGAACCTTTCAAAAAGCTTGTTCGCAGACATTGCAAATCCAAGTTAAACACTGATGTTGGTAAGAAATGAGGCATAACTATTCCCTCAGCAAGAATAGGGATGCGTTGCTTGAGCCGTGTGAAGGGAAACTTTCACGCACGGTTCTTAGAGGGGAAAGCCCCCATAAGGGGGCTGACCTACTCGACACCCATGTGCTTTTGGTGGATACGGGAAACAGCTACCAGGGACTATGCCGGCTGATCCATGAACGGACACACGGGGAAGACGGGATTTACATCACGTATGAAGAGGACCATCCGATCACTTTCAATCCGTTCTATACCGATTCAAGGCAGTTCGACGTGGAGAAACGCGAAAGCATCAAGACACTGATCCTGACCCTCTGGAAACGTGAGGACGAAGCCCCTAGACGTTCGGAAGAGGTGACCCTTTCGGGAGCGGTGAACGCCTATATCCGCAGGATAACGGAAGACGTGACGCTCAAGCCCGACTTCAACGGTTTCTATGAGTTCGTCCGTGACGACTACCGGCGGATGATGGAGGAAAAGAAGGTGCGTGAGAAGGATTTTGACATCGACGGCTTCCTGAACGTGCTGGAGCCTTTTTACAGGGATGAGGATTATGCTTTCCTGCTGAACTCGGACAAGGAACTTGATCTGACGAACAAGCGGTTCATCGTGTTCGAGTTGGATAACATTTCCTCCAACAAGGTTCTGCTTCCGGTGGTGACGCTGATTATTATGGAAACCTTCATATCCAAGATGCGCAGGCTCAAAGGTATCCGCAAGATGATACTCATCGAGGAATGTTGGAAGGCGCTCATATCTGCTAACATGAGCGGATACATTTTATATCTTTTCAAGACCGTTCGCAAGTATTTCGGTGAGGCGGTGGTGGTTACGCAGGAGGTGGATGACATTATTTCCTCCCCGATTGTGAAGGAAGCCATCATCAACAATTCGGACTGCAAGATCCTTCTGGATCAGCGTAAATACATGAATAAGTTTGATCATATCCAGGCACTGCTCGGCCTGACGGAAAAAGAAAAGGAACAGATTCTTTCCATCAACCAGTCCAACCGTCCCGGACCGGCCTACCGTGAGGTCTGGATTGGGCTTGGGGGTACCCATTCGGCAGTCTATGCCACGGAAGTAAGTGAGGAGGAATACCTTGTGTTCACGACGGAGGAAACAGAAAAGGTGGAAGTGCAGAAACTCTCGGAAGAACTGGGTGGGGATCTGGAACTTGCCGTGAGGAGACTGGCTGAAGAAAAGAGAGAAAAACAAAGAAAAAGTATGAACCCTTGAAATGAAAACGATTATGGGAAAAAGACAATTGTTAAGACTAGCCGCATGTCTGATCGGCGCGGCCTCCTTGTTGTTGCAAAGTTGTGCGGAAGCGGAAAAGGCTGATCCTGCGAAATTGTGTGGCTCCTGGACGAGCGTGGAGGGTAAACCCGACGTGCTGATTTACCGGGAAGGTGAAACTTTTAAGGTGACGGTGTTTGCCCGCAGCGGAAAGACACGCCGGTTGAAACCGCAGACCTTCCTGCTGGTGGAAGAGAACGGCAACCTGTTCATCAATACGGGTTACCGTATCGATGTTGCCTATAACGAGGCGACGGATGTGTTGACTTTCTCTCCGAACGGGGACTATGTGAGGAAGGAGGAACGGCCATGAAGATGAGAACGGTTATTGTCAGCGTCGGATTGCTGTTGACCATCGGGCAGGCAAGGGCCCAATGGGTGGTCACAGATCCCGGTAACCTGGCACAAAGCATCATCAACATGTCGGACAATATCGCACATACCTCGAAAACTGCGGTCAATACAGCGGATAATTTTGCGGAAACGATTAAGATTTACCAGCAGGCCAAGCAGTACTATGATGCGCTCAAGGCCGTGAATAACCTTATGCGGGATGCCCGCAAGGTGCAGGAAATCATATTGATGGTGGGCGATGTTTCGGACATCTACGTGACGAATTTCCAGAAGATGATGGGTGATGAGAATTTTTCGGCAAAGGAGCTGGATGTCATTGCTTATGGCTACACCCAGCTTTTGCAGGAAAGCAACGGCGTGTTGCAGGATTTGAAACAGGTCATCAACGTGAGCACGCTCTCCATGACGGACAAGGACCGCATGGATGTGGTGGACGAATGTTACCGCAGTATGCGGCGTTACCGCAATCTGGTGAATTATTATACGAACAAGAACATCGCCGTGAGTTACCTGCGTGCCAAAAAGAAGAACGATCTGGACCGCGTCATGAAGCTTTACGGGGATGCGGATGCCAAATACTGGTAGCCTATGGTGTTGTTGTCGATAGATTTTGCGAACCTCCATACCATTCTGGAGAGTTTGTACAAGGAAATGATGCCCTTCTGCGAGGATATGATGGATGTAGGGAAGGGACTTGCCGGTCTGGGTGCCCTGTTCTATTATGGCCGTCCGGGTATGGCAGTCGCTGGCCAGGGCCGAGCCGATAGACGTTTATCCTTTGCTTCGTCCCTTTGCCATCGGTATTTGTATCCTGCTTTTCCCGACTTTGGTATTGGGAACAATGAATAATGTGCTGGGACTTATCGTGCAGGGGACACATAAGATGCTGGAGGAACAGACCATGGACATGGAAAAATACCGGGAACAGAAGGACAAACTGGAAAAGGAGGCCATGTTGCGCAATCCCGAAACTGCCTATCTGGTCAGCGACGAGGAATTCGACCGTCAGATAGACGAGTTGGGCTGGACGCCCGGTGATACGGCCACCCGTCTGGGTATGTATATGGAAGTGGGGATGTACAATTTGGAAAAGGGTATTCGGGACGCTTTCCGCAGCCTGCTGGAACTACTTTTTGCGGCGGCCTCGCTGCTGATCGATACTGTCCGGACGTTCTTCCTCGTGGTACTTTCGATATTGGGACCGGTCGCTTTCGCCTTCAGCGTGTGGGACGGTTTTCAGTCCACGCTTGCTCAGTGGTTCACTCGGTACATATCGGTTTACCTGTGGCTTCCGGTTAGTGACCTGTTCAGTTGCATGCTTGCCAAGATACAGGTACTCATGCTCCAGAATGACATTCTGGAATTGCAGAACAACCCCGACTATTCGATAGACAATTCGAACAGTGTCTACATCGTGTTCATGCTCATCGGGATTATTGGATATTTCACCGTTCCGACGGTGGCGGGCTGGATCGTACAGGCCGGTGGCGTAGGGAATTACAACCGCAACCTTAACCGGAGTGCCGTCAAGGGCGGTGGTTTTGCCGCCGGTGTGGTCGGTTCCGCCTTGGGAAATATCGGAGGTCGCCTGAGAGGAAAATAAACCATCAATCAGTCAATTATGGAATTCAAGTCATTAACGAACATTGAAAGCAGCTTCAGACGTATTCGTATGATGCTTCTGTCCTTTGTCTGCTGCTGCACGCTTGCCACAGGCTATGCGTTGTGGAGCTCTTACCGCTTTGCCGAAAGACAGCGTGAAAAGATTTATGTGCTTGACGGCGGAAAATCGCTCATGCTCGCCCTCTCGCAGAACCTGTCACAGAACCGTCCGGCGGAAGCGAGGGAACATGTGAGGCGTTTCCATGAGCTGTTCTTCGGGCTTTCCCCGCAGAAGGATGCCATCGAACACAGCATCAACCGTGCGCTGCAACTGGCCGACAAGAGCGCCTACCACTACTATGTGGATTTTGCCGAAAAGGGATATTATAACCGACTGATATCAGGCAACATCAATCAGGTGTTGCAGGTGGACAGCGTGGTTTGTGATTTCTCCGGTTATCCCTACAAGCGGTGACTTACGCCCGGCAGATGATTATCCGCGAGAGCAACGTGACGGAACGCTCGCTGGTTACAAGTTGTGAGCTTCAGAACACCTCACGTTCGGACGATAATCCGAACGGGTTCATTCTCGAACATCTGGTGATATTGGAAAACAGGGACATAAGGGGTACGGAACGATGAAAGGAAAGAAAAGACTGTGGAAACGGACGGACAGCCGGATACGGCTGTTTTGCCGCTGGCTGACGGAAAGGCAACGGCTGTGTTTCCTACTAGCTTTGTTCCTGCCCTTCCTTATAGGTTGCATCCATGCCATCGGAACCTCGCTGCACCGTTTTGGTTGCGGCTATAAGGGCAGTTTGGAAATAGAACACGTCCGGCCGCTGGAACTGAGAGAAGAAAATGAAAACGAACACTCAACCCAATTTTATGAAGATGGACATAAGGAAAATCAGGACTTTGTTGAAAATACCTTTTAAGGGTGAAGGAAAGCCGCTGACGGAGGAAGAGAGACGCAGACGTGCGAGGTTTGTCGCCTATCTGCTCTTCGCCTTGCTTTTTATCGGTTGCCTTTGGCTGATTTATTCCCCTTCCGGAGAGGATAAGGAGAAAGAAGCGCGAGGCCGGGGATTCAATACCGACATCCCTTCGCCGGAGAACCGGAAGATGCTGGGGAACAAGGTGGATGCCTACGAGGAAGAGGAACTTGCCCGGAAGGAAAAATGGCGCAAGGAAAGTTTCCAGGAAATGGCCTCATTGTTTAAACGTGAGAAGAAGGACACGGTACGTCTGCCCGAAACGTTTCCGGAACCGGAAAGCGGGCATGGCGGTACGGTTGTCTCCCACAGTGTTCCACGCTCCTCGGTAAATGCCTATTGGAGTATGAACCGGACACTGGATAACTTCTAATCCCCCCCCCCGCTCCCCGTGATCCGGAGAAGGAAGAACTGTTGAAACGTATTGAGGAGTTGGAACGGCAGCAACGGGCCGGCATGGTAGAGGAGAACACGATGGAGGGGAAAATGGCGCTTATGGAGAAATCCTACGAACTGGCGGCCCGTTATAACGGAAAACAACCGGTACAGGTTTCTTCAGCAGAAAACGAAAGGGAACGTACGGCGGCCAAGCCCGTGAAACGGATGCGGCACCAGGTGGTATCCTCCCTTTCAAGGCCGTTGAGTGATGAAGAGTTTGTCGCCACCTTTACAGGGGAACGGAACACGGATTTCCATACTCCGGTAGGAAGGACGCTTACTTCGGACAAGAATACCATCGAAGCCTGTGTACACGGCACGCAGACCGTATCGGATGGTCAGGCGTTACGTCTCCGCTTGTTGGAGCCGATGGTGGTGGACGACCGCTTCATCCCGAAAGGGACGGTACTTGTCGGCGGCACACGTATCAAGGGGGAACGGCTGGACATTCTGGTTGATGCCGTGGAATATAAGGGAACAGTGTTGCCGGTGGAACTTGAAGTGTATGACGCTGACGGGCAACAGGGTATCCTTGTCCCGAACTCGATGGAATATGATGCTGCCCGTGAGATAGCCGCCAACATGAGCGGTTCGATGAACAGCAGCATCAACATTTCGACGGATGCCGGTGCGCAGATCGCTTCGGATTTGGGGAAAGGTGTGATACAGGGGGTATCCCAATATATAACCAAACGGATGCGTACTGTAAAGATAACTCTAAAAGCCGGGCATAGGCTGTTGCTTCATTCCCCTAAACAATGAAAAGAAAACCATTATTCAACCTACAAGAAATGTATATGAAGAAGATTTTGTTTTTATTTTTTGCCTTTTTGGGCATGACGGCTGTGCAGGTACAGCAAAGTAGCGGAGACTATTTTGAAGGATTGAGCCGTAAGATCGGTTTCAGTCAGATGATTCCCCCGCATGGCCTGGAAATCACGTATGACAAGACGGTTCATATAATTCCCCCTTCGCCGGTGAAGTATGTGGACCTGGGTTCAACCAATCTGATTGCAGGCAAAGCGGACGGTGCGGAGAATGTGATCCGGGTAAAAGCCACCAGGAAACATTTCAGGGAGGAAACGAACATGAGCGTGATTACGGAAGATGGAAATTTCTACACATTCAATGTGAAGTATGCCGATGAACCGTTATTGCTGAATGTGGAAATGTGTGACTTTATCCATGACGGTGAGACGGTAAACCGCCCGAACAATGCGATGGAAATCTACCTGACGGAGCTGGATAATGAATCTCCCCGTCTGGTACGTCTAATAATGAAGTCGGTGCATGAAAGGGACAAACGCCGTATCCGTCATATCGGCTGTAAACGTTTCGGGGTGCAATTCCTGTTGAAAGGACTGTATAGCCATAACGACCTGCTTTATTTTCATACGGAGGTAAAGAATTCGTCAAACGTACCCTTCGATATGGATTTTGTGACGTTCAAGATCGTGGATAAGAAAGTAGTGAAACGTACGGCCATACAGGAACAGGTGATTTACCCGCTCCGTGCCTACAATTATATAACCCGTGTGGACGGAAAAGACTCGGAATGTACGGTGTTTGCCTTACCCAAGTTCACGATACCCGATGACAAGAAACTGGTCGTGGAGATGTATGAGAAACAAGGGGGACGTCACCAGATATTCGAACTGGGGAACGAAGGCCTTGTACGTGTTGAAACCATTAATGAACTGAAGGTACGATGAAACGACAGGTATTTTATTTGACAATGGTCTTGCTTGCCCTCTTTGCAGGGCGGGCAAAGGCCCAGCGGAATCTTCCGGGCATGAAAGGCGTGCAGTTTACTGCGGAAATGGTGGACGGGTTCTATTCACCGGGGAACCGGACGGATGTCGGCTATGCCTTCTCTCTTGCTGTTTTTACCTATGTCAAAGGCGGGAACAAATGGGTATACGGAGGTGAGATCATACACAGGTATTCCCCCTATCGCACTACGAGGATTCCGCTTGCACAATATACGGGAGAGGCCGGATATTATTATAATTTTTTTTCCTGTCCCCGAAAAGTCGTTTATTTAAACATCGGCCTGTCCGGTATGCTGGGGTATGAGGCTGTGAACGGTGGAAAACGGCTGCTTGATGACGGAGCCGTCTTGTATGAAAGCGAATCATTCCTTTGCGGAGGTGCCGTGACGCTGGAGGCGGAAGCCTGCCTGACGGATTGCTTCTCTTTGGGCTTCCGGTTACGTGAGCAGATCCTTTGGGGTAGTGCCGCAGGATATTTCCATACCCAATACGGGATTTCATTCAAATATATTTTCTAATCCTTCCTAATTCATTCATTTATGAGAAAGATACTTGGTTTTATGGTTATTGGCTGCTGCATGGTGGCAGCAATCTTTTGTTTTGTTTCTTGTGCCAGTGGCCTGGATGTCCGGCAGGAATACCCCTTCACGGTAGAAGCTATGCCGGTAGCGGATGAGATCGCCAATGGGGCAACGGTGGAAATTCGTTTGGAGATTGTTTCTGAGGGTAATTTTACCGGAACAGTCTATACGTTGCGTTATTTCCAACCTGATGGGGATGGTGTTCTTAAAATGGAAGACGGTACAGTACTGAAACCGAATGACCGTTATTTGCTGGGAGAAATGAAGTTCCGTTTGTACTATACCTCGAAAAGTGCGGGTGAGGCGCAGACCATCGACCTGTATTTTGAGAACAACTGGGGAAGCCTACAACAGCTTGGCTTTGACTTCAATGCGGATGACGGAAATACCGGTGGAGCGACAACCGGTACAGGAAAGGAGGAAGAGGTATGACGAGGCTGTTTGTGGATATTCCGGGATTGCCGGATTATGTGGAGTTGTGCGGCGAAGTGGAATTCGTACCCTGTAAAGGTGACCGGATACAGATTTATGCGGATCGGTTGGCTTGCGGCTATTCACGCAAGCTGCTGGAAGCTACGCCTGCCTATTATTGTTTTGAACGTAATGAGGTTACGGAGAAACAAAATCTGGCCGTTTTTTGAAAGACTGCATAATTACCGTTTCAGCAAGGAACTGGAGCTATGAGGGGGATAATACTTGTTGTGTACTTGACGTGGAGGTGGAATGGTGAGAAAAATCCTTTTTCTTTTTGGGGGAGTATGCCTTTGCGGCATGCTCCGTGCGGAACTTCCCCCGAACCTCCGGGAACTTCCCCCGTTTGAAAGGGCGGTGGTCGTCATCAAACATTTTGAGGGCTGGCATTCTGCTCGGCATTATCCTTATGTAGGATATGGGTATTGCATCCGTCCTGGTGAGAGACTGACCGCCGACATTACGGAAATGCAAGCCGATTCGCTTTTACGTCACGACCTTCTCAAAATGTGCGCCTTGTTCCGGCATCTGGGAAAAGATTCTCTTGTTGTCGGTTGCCTGGCCTATCAAGTTGGCCCATACAGACTGCTTGGTTATGGAAAGATATCCAAAAGCACATTAGTTAAGAAACTGGAGGCTGGAAACAGAAATATTTATAAGGACTTTGTGGCTTACCGATGCTATAAGGGAAAGCCGGTCGCTTCCATTGAGAGGAGAAGGAAAACGGAGTTCGAGTGGTTGTTTGTCCCTTGATAACTTTCAGGCATGGTAAAATGCCCAGTATCCTCGGAAGTATTCTATCCGGGGATTTTTTCCTATATATTCCATATAATGGAAATGTATTTGAATTATAACTTATATATACACGATGGATATTCAGACAGCCAAACAAATAAGTATAGAGGAATATCTGCGTGGGCTGGGGCACTAGCCTGTGAAGCAGCAGGGAGTGAACCTTTGGTACAAGTCACCTTTGAGGGAGGAAAAAGATGCCTCATTTAAAGTAAACACGGAATTGAACTGCTGGTATGACTTCGGCTTGGGCAAAGGAGGCAATATCATTGCATTGGCAGCCGAGTTGTATGCGTCTTCCAATGTTTCTTTTCTTTTACAGCAGATTGAACGTCAAACACCATGTGTACGTCCGGTATGTGTGCTTGTCCGGCAACAATCAGTGAGTGAATTCCCGTTTCGGCTTTTGGCGACTCTTGCGCTTTCTTCACCAGCCTTGCTTGTATATTTACAGGAAAGAGGTATTTGTGCGGAAATTGCACGGAAGGAGTGCCGGGAGGTTCATTACGAGTGTCGTGGTAAACAATATTTTGCTATTGGCTTTCCGAATGTGGCTGGTGGATTCGAGTTGCGTAACCGTTATTTTAAGGGATGTGTAGCACCAAAGTCTATCTCTTCTATCCAATCCGAAAAAGGACAAAGAGAAACTTGCTGCGTATTTGAAGGTTTTATGGATTATCTTTCATTTCTTTCTATGCAAAAGATTCATGGACCTACTGGGGATGGAAGTAACTTTCAGGATTACATTGTATTGAACTCTGTGGCGAATCTCTCCAAAGCATCGGACATATTGAAAGATTATCAACATATACGTTGTTTCTTTGATAATGATACAGCCGGGATAAGAGCAGTAAAAGAACTTTTGGGAAGATATGGAAACCGAGTACAGGATAAATCCGGCATATACGGCGGTTATAAGGATTTGAACGAGTACTGGTGTAAATACGGGGCAAAGAATGGGTAGAGAATTTGAAGTGCAAAGCTCGGGTACTGCAAGATTAGGCTTGTATTCTTTAGCCGTGTATTTCATCTTTGTTTTATGAAAACATCTTTTTTCTCTCATAAAACAGTTCGATATTGAACTATTAAGTTATTAGTTTTCACTTTTATTTACGATTTTACGTTTACAAAAACAATGGTATTGATTAAATTGCAACAGAACCTTTAACGATGATTTTAATATGACAAGAAGAACTCTATTAAGCATAGTGATGGTAGGACTCTGTTTAATTGCATGTGCTCAAAGCATGAATCGTGTATTCGAACCACCTATAATGGGTTGGAGTTCGTGGAATACCTACCGTGTAAATATCAATGACACTCTAATTATGAAGCAAGCCGATGCCATGGTTGGAAAGGGATTGAAAGATGTTGGATATAATTATATCAATGTAGATGATGGCTTTTTCGGTTGGCGAGATGAGAAGGGAGGCATGCAGCCCCATCCCGTTCGTTTTCTCCATGGGATGAAAATTGTTTCCGACTACATTCACTCGTTGGGACTGAAAGCTGGTATCTACTCGGATGCTGGAAGCAATACTTGTGGTTCTATCTGGGGTAAGGACAAGAATGGTGTAGGTGCTGGTATGTACGGTCATGAGCATCAAGATGCCACCCTTTATTTCAACGACTGGGGTTTCGACTTCATCAAGATAGATTACTGTGGTGCCGGACAAGAGTTGAACCTGGAAGAAGAAAAGCGTTACACTGAGATCCGGCAAGCCATTGACCAAGTGGGGGCCGGACACGTGTCCATCAATATTTGCCGTTGGGCCTTTCCCGGTACGTGGGCACGGAAGTTAGCACGCTCATGGCGTATTAGTCCCGACATTGCTCCAAATTGGGAATCGGTGAAACACATCATCAGTAAAAACTTATACCTTTCGGCTTATGCTGGTGAAGGACATTATAATGATATGGATATGTTGGAGATAGGTCGTGGATTAACACCAAACGAAGAGGAAGTTCATTTTGGTATGTGGTGTATCATGTCATCGCCTTGCTTATTGGCTGTGATTTAACAACTATATCCGAAGTATTGTTCAAACTCTTGAAGAACGAAGAACTTATCGCATTGAATCAGGATCCGTTGGGACAGCAGGCATACGTTGTGCAGCATGATGGTGAAGGATATATATTGGTTAAGGATATCGAAAATTGTCGAGAAAAAGTTCGTGCCGTTGCCTTGTACAATCCATCGGACACATTATGTAATTTTCCGTTCCGATGCAGTTACTGGAACTGGCTGGAAAGGTGAAACTACGTGATCTGGTTCATCAAAAAGATATCACTCCCGTAAAGGACGGTGTCTTTGAATATACGTTAAATCCCCGTAGCGTGCTGATTCTGCGTGCTGAAGGTGAACGGCGTATTGAGCCGACACATTATGAAGCCGAATGGGCTTATTTACCCTGCTTCAATGATCTTGGTAAAGATCCTTTGGCAGTAGCCTATACCCCCATGAGGGGAGCTTCTGGAGGAATGGGGATAAGTCATATTGGTGGTAGTGTGGAGAACCATGCCAGCTGGTCGGTTTATAGCGAAAAAGGCGGAAGATATATAATGACTGTACATTATATCGGAAGGCCTTATAGTCGGTTAGAAATCAATGTGAACAATGACAAAACGCAGCTTTTTAACGAGCTGGAAACTGAAAAGGGAAAGCGTGCCAGTCTGACGTTTTATATTGAACTACAGCCGGGATTTAATTATCTTCGTATGGGAAGTTCCTATTGCTGGGCTCCTGACTTAGACTGTTTTACACTCTCACCCGCTATGACAAAATAATTATTTTATGAGAAGTGCTGGACGAACATTAGCGGAGAATGAATAAGGAAGATAAGCATGGTAGGTATGAGAAAGCCTATAATATGGCAGATTTATTCTATATCAAGTCATGTTAAATATCTGTAGAAGATTTAGAGAAACTGGCTATCTTAAACCATAATAAGATTGCAAATAAGGCATTTTGGTTTATCCCCCAAAATACTGAAAATCGTTTTTACAAAATATTTAGAAATTTCTTTTGTACTTCATGTTTTTATATAACTCAACAGAAGAGGCGATCAGTCGACTGCCTCTTCTGTTGAGTTATATATATCCTATTGAAAACAAAATACGGTTTTACCGATATATCGAAAAATTGTTATTTTTTATCTGTGTATTCCTGATCGGCATTTGTGCCTTTACTGATATTCTCCATTCGTGTAATTTTTTCTTTAGCCTTTCAGTCACTTCAGGTATGTCTTCTGCTATATTATTCTGTTCTCCTATGTCATTTTTTCAGATCAAATAGTTCTGTTTCATTGGTATCGTAATGCTCGATTAGTTTATATTGTCCCGACCGTATGGCCCCTGAGGGTCTACTTCCTTGATTCGAGTAGTGCGGATAGTGCCAGAATATGTCCCCCCTAGAGAAGGTAGTGTCCTCCAGCAATGCAGCCTTAAAGCTTACCCCGTCTAAGTGTTCTTCTGGCCTAAAGGGTATTCCGACCATATCCAGGATAGTTGGGAAGAAATCTGTAGATGTCGCCACGGCATCACATGTATGGTTTTTCGGCTGGTGACCTGGCCAGAATACGATCATCGGTTCTCTGATTCCCCCTTCATAACAGAATCCTTTTTCTCCCTTAAGTGGAAGGTTCGATGTTGGTGATCCTTCCGAGGTGGATAGTCCCCCGTTGTCTGACATGAAGAAAATGATCGTGTTTTTTCTATTTTCATGACTTTTAGTTCTTTGATGATTCTTCCAATATTTTCATCCATACTCGCTATCATGGCGGCATATTCCGGGGAACTTTGTATTGTTCGTAACTTTGAATCCGTTAGTTCTTTGGAGAATGGTTGTTTGTTAATATATTCTGGATCATACTTGAATGGGTTGATTGTATCCAGTCCTAACTTTTTTGCCTTTTTTAAAATAATCGACCTTTTCTTTCTTTGCCCCCATAGGTATGTGTACTTGATGGAAAGACAGATTTATAAAAAAGGCTTGTCTTTATGGTTTCTAATAATCTGGATACATTCGTCGGTCAGTCTGTCTGTGAGGTATTCCCCTTCGGGCCCGTCTGGTAACATAGGGTTGTTATACGGTACGAAATAAGGTTTCGGTCCACTTGGTGAACCCATCCAACAACCACCTATATTGTAGTCAAATCCCTGATTTTGGGGGTAGTAGGTGCTGTCGTTCATACAACAGTGCCATTTCCCTATATGCGCTGTGGTATATCCGTTTTCCCTAAGTACTTCGGCTATGGTAACTCTTTCCAAAGGCATGTTCAGTGTGTATTTCCGGTGGCAATACCGGACATATTTCTTTCATGGACTCTTTTCCGTAATAATATTTTCCAGGAATCCAGTCCGTAATATGTTCCCTTGCGGGATATCTTCCCGTGAGATAGCTGACCCGTGTCGGTGAACTGACAGGACATGCTGCATATGCGTTTGTGAATCTCATTCCTTGTGCTGCTAGTGAATCTAGATTAGGAGTCTCATAGAAGGTACTTCCATAACAGGAAAGGTTCATCCATCCCAAATCATCGGCCATGATAAAGATTATGTTGGACTCTTTGCTGTTATTAGCTTGTTTATGATTACAGGCTATAAGTACCGGTATGCAAAGAAATGGTAATAAGTCTTTATTGTATGTATGATATTTCATTATTCATAAAGTTATGTCATTCAATCAAACTATAGTTCTTTTAAAAGGATACAAGACATTAAGTCGCTCTGCCTTTTGCCTTGTATCCTGGTATGTCAGTGAATCAAAATGAAAAATTAATACCCTGGATTTTGTGTGATCTGTCCTTTTCCTTCATCTATGACGGATTGGGGTAAAGGTAGGCGTTCATAATTTTCATTTATCAATGTTGTCTGCCCAGCCGTTTGGCATTTTTTCTTGATGGCTGTTACATAAGAACCATTGCGGATCAGATCCTGACGTCTGCAACCCTCATAGTATAATTCGTGTGCACGTTCCAGCAGAAGTTTATTCAGAAAGTCCTGCGTTCCTGTGAAATCCGACATTTTATAACCATTTAGTCCGGCTCTCTCTCTTACCTGGTTTAATAGGTCGACGGCTTCTTTTGTGACAGCGTTTCCATTTCTGACAATGGCTTCGGATAATAATGTCAAAGCATCGGCATAACGATAAATAGTCCAGTCTATCCCACTATCTTCTCCTGTTGTTCCCGGATCTATTTCATACTTGAACGGGACGGCTCCATATTTTAATTTTTCTCCATTTTTATCCAGTTCCTCACTGTGTGCTTGTCCCCCAGTTCCAGTATATTCACAGATTATGGTTTCAAGACGTTCGTCCCCTTCCTCAAATGTATGGAAAAAATCCCAAGAGATTTTCCAGCCATTCCACTTAACTACATTCTCCGGCACTGTAGGGTAATCGTTTGGTAATACATGAGGATGCCATTTATGTTCCTGTGTGCCTCTCAAGCAGTTTACAGCCCAGATTGTTTCTTTATTTTTTTCATTGGCTAGTGTAAAGATGTCTTTATAATTATCCATTAATCCGTATCCATACTCACTCTTCATCAGTTCTCGGCCTTTTTCTTCAGCTTTGTTCCATTGTCCGGTTTGCATATAGAATTTTAAAAGCACCATATTGCATAATCCTTTTGTGAAACGACCATAGTCCGGATTATCTTTGGTATAATTATAAGGTAGTATTTCAGCCGCTTTTTTCAACTCTGTTTCAATAAAGTTTCGCATCTCATCTTCTGACAGGCGAGGAATAATTTTTTCTTCTAAAGGATTTTTTAATGTTTCAATATCCGCAATGGGTATAGGACCGAATAAATCCCACATGCAAAATGCTAACCATCCGCGGGCACAATGTAATTCTGCCAAAAATGAGGATTTACTTTCTTCCGGAATATCCATCTTCTCTATACGGTCAATGCTCATAGTCATTTTACCCATGAATTTAGCCCATCTCCATTGATTATTTACCGTATTGTTGTCATTATTGCTACTGGTAAACCTGTAATATAAAACAGGCTCCCATTGCCTCCATGAGGACTCTCCGTAATCGGATAATAAGTCAGAAGTTAATAATACCCCGTTTGCTATGTTGAACATACCGTCATAACCCGCATTTCGAAATACCCCATAGGCATTTGCGGTTACCAGTGCTTCGGCATCACTTTCTGTCGTTGGAAAAATTCCCGCATTGATAGAATCATAAACTTCGGATTCCAGTTTACAGCTGTTCAATCCTACCAGGG
>JAJPZM010000135.1 GCA_021204335.1 Parabacteroides sp.
GGATAATTTGGCTGCACAGTATACTGTATTGATTGTTGACGATGTCCTAACCAACGTCATGTTAGTACAAGCTATACTAAAAAAAGAAGGTTACACACTATTAACCTGTGACAGCGGAGCCAAAGCGCTTCGCCTGGCACATGACAAGCATCCTAATCTCATACTATTAGATATTATGATGCCGGAGATGGATGGATACGAAGTATTGCAACATCTTAAAAGCGATCCGGATACAAACAATATTCCTGTAATTATCATGTCTGCATTAAGCGATATGCAGAGCATAGTGAAAGGTTACCAGTTGGGAGCTACGAAATATGTAACCAAGCCTTTCCAAAGGGAAGAATTGGTGAAGCGTGTAGCCCATCGCTATGAGTTATTCAGCATTAAACGCATCAAACGCGAACTGGAAAATACAATTGAGTCACGCGATACACTTTACTCGGTCATTGCCCACGACTTGCGTTCGCCCCTCGGTTCGCTGAAGATGATGAATAACGCCATCCTTATGATGGTAGATGAAAAGCAGGTCAGCCCGGAAGTGTTCGAGATGCTCCAGATGATGAACAAAACATCAGAAGAAATCTTCCTGCTACTCGACAACCTGCTTAAATGGGCGAAGAACCGTTTGAAAAAACAGAATATATTTAAACAGGAGACTGATATCAACAGCTTGGTCTCCAGTACTGCAGAAATATATATCCCTATGGCCAGCCAGAAAGGTGTAGAACTTAAGCTTATAGGTTTGGACAAGGAGCTTCTGGGATCTGTCGACATAGATATGATAAAAACGGTTGTAAGAAACTTACTGTCTAACGCTATCAAGTTTAGCTACAAGGGTGGCACAGTGGAAATTGCCAGCAAAATAGAAGGCGACTATATCATTATCAGTGTGAAAGACTCAGGCAAAGGCATCAAGAAAGAAGACCAGGAGAAATTGCTGAAACAGAATACACATTATACATCCTACGGAACCAGCAACGAAAAGGGATCAGGCTTAGGCTTAATGCTCTGTAAGGACTTTGTGGAACTGCATAACGGCAAGCTATGGTTCGAATCGGAAGAAGATAAAGGCTCTACTTTCTATATCTCACTAAAAGCACTAAACAAAGAATAAGAAGATTATTAATCATATATAATGAAAAAGGGAATGCAAGCAATTACATTCCTTTTTTCATTACTACTGTATTCAAATCGGAGGCAAACACATCATATTCCTGCTTATTTATCTCACCTTCGGTAGACAGAACAACCAATGCGTGATCCTGATATTCATTTCTGTAAGCCGGATGAACATGTGGATACCGATTCTCCGCAAATCCACAAGATTGATAGAAACGTAAGCGGGCGGCAGATATATCATCCGTTACCGGATCTATCTCCAAAAGCACGCGCCCACTCTCCTGCTCTATCAGTTTTCTCAGGATCTGACCGCCAAGCCCTTTGCCCCTTCCATCCGGATGAATGGCAAAATGCTCTACATAAGAATAACGGTCAAATCTCCAATAGGCAATAAACCCTAGCAGACGATCCGCATCCTTATCGATATAGCAATCCAGATGATAGCGGTTGTCTGAAAAGGCATCTGTTTGCTGAGCTTCGGTGCGCTGTTCAAAGACTGGGAAACTTATATCGTATATTTCTCTGAATGCTTCATACAGCGGGGCTTCTGTCGTTATTAATCTTACTGTCTCCATATCATGACTTTTTTACTTAAAGAGACACAAAGATAAAACTAATGACTAACTAATCAATAAGTCCCGAGCTTTTAGATCAAAAGAAGGGACTCCTTATTGCCAGGGTGTACAGGGTAATCGATTATCCTGTACACCCTAGTCGGCTACCCTGTACACCTTAGTAAGTTATCCTGTACAGGGTAATTTTAGAACCTCCCTACTTTTGCATTAGTTAGCAGGGAGCTTTGCATTAATAAGTAAGGAGATTAATAATAGAAAAGCGGCTACCGGGTTATATTGCCCGATAGCCGCCTTTTCTTATATCAATAATCCGTACCCGATTGCTATTGCATGCGGCGGATGCCAATTGCTTTATTATACTGGGCAAGGGAAGCTTTCTGCTGGTACCAGGTCTGGATCAGGCTACTGTAAGACTGGATCCAGGAGAGCTGGGCGGAAAGGACATCGACGATTGGGAGCTTGCCTTCATTGTAGCTGAAAGTATTCGGGTCGAGGTTCTCTTCGGCAATCTTGCAGGCATCTTCGGCGACATCGATTTGCTTGGTGTTCTCTGTCAGGCTAGTCCATGCGTTGGCAACTTCCTGGGAGATCTGGTCGCGAGTGTTGTCCAAAGCATATTCCTTGCTGCGCAGGATTGCTTTCTGGGAATTGACTTCCTTGAAACGGGCACCCCAATGGAACAAAGGTATTTTCAGAGAAGCAAAGACTGCGGGCGTCCATAACAGGTCGGAGCCTTTGACATTAAGCATCGGAGTTCCCCATGTTCCCTGGAAACCGATAGCCAGACTCGGATTATACTTGGCCTTGGACAGGTTGATCTGCCGTTTCTGATACTCGATATTCAGTTTCGAGATTAGGTAATCGGGGCGGTTGTCTAACGCAGCCGACTCGCCTATCCGTATAGGCAACAGCTGAACCATTGTAATAGAATCGGCTATTGCAACCGGCTCCATCGGGGGGGGGATACCCATCAACACATTCAGGTTCTGCAAGGCAATCTGGTAATCCTTATAAGCCGAACTTTGATTCAACTCGGCCTCTTTCAAACGGGCCTGCACTTGTAATAAGTCCGTCTTGCTGATCTGTCCGTCCTGAAAACGAAGGGTCAGTACATTTGCCAGCTCCTGTACGATACTGACATACTGTGTCATGACATCATACATGTCTTTGCGGGCGGCTACCGACCAGTAGTTCATATCGGCGGCATACACGATATTGTCTGTTGTCAGCTCTTCCGCCTCGCTTGCGATCTATCCCTGAATCTCGGCGGCTTTGTAATTGTTATAGATTTGTCCGCCGGCGTAGATCGGTTGGCTTACGGTAGCACCCAAGCTATAAGTGTTATGATCCATTTCGATGCCCGGTATGCCATCGCCCATTCCCAGTTCGTACTTGTTGATACGATACTGGTAACTGCCGGAGAAATCGACAGCGGGAAAGAACGCCGTTTTAGCTGCCTTGATAGCATGCTGCATGGCAATGCGTTCTTCCGAACTCTGTTTGATCTGGCGGCTGTACTCAAGCACTTTTTCTTTATATTCGGTTGCCGTAAGGGGCTGCACCTGCGCTTTCGCAGACAGGGCACCCAACAGCATACAACCTATTATCAGTTTACTTTTCATCTTATTTATTCCGATTTAATCTTAAAGAATATACAATAGGTGACCGGAAGCACGAAGATGGTCAGGATGGTCGACACGAACAAACCGCCCATAATCGTAGCTGCCATACCGGCAAACATAGCGTCGCCCAACAGCGGAAGCATACCCAGAATTGTCGTTCCCGATGCCATCGTAACAGGAACAATACGTATCTTGGTGGCTTCTACTACGGCATTGACCGAAGCCAGCCCGCTATTCAGCTGCAAGCCAATCTCGTCGACAAGCACGATCGCATTCTTTATATTCATACCGATCAGGCCTAAAAGACCCAGCATGGCAAAGAAGTCGGGCGACTTTCCGAACACCAGCAAGCCCAATACCACACCGATAAATATCAGCGGAAGCATGGCCATGATAAGCACCGGTTTACGGTAATATTTTGGGAACAGGAACAACAAGGTGACATAGATCAGCCCGAACATCAGAGGGATATTGGCACCAATGGCCTTATTACCTTTATCCTGCTCACTTTGTTCTCCGAAATAAGTCATCTTATAACCTTCGGAAACCACAATTTATTGCTGGGCTTCCGTCCAAAGATGACTGAAAGCAGCCATTGTGTTGGCCCCGCGCTTCGGTTCGCACTGCATCATCATATACGGCTGACGGTTGAAGCGTCGCACCACATTATATTCGTAATCGAGCGAGAAGTCGTCGATCACCTGCTCTACCTTGACGGAGCGGCCTTTGGCGCTGTAAACCGGCAATGTTTTGATATCATTCAGGTTCATCGAGTCGCGGTCGGCATCCTTCATTAGGATCGGCATAAAGACATCGCCTTCGCAGTATTCGCCCAGCGGCACACCGTTGGTAGCCGAACGGAGCGAATAAGCAACCTGCTGGCGGGTAATGCCCAGACGCAAGCCTTTCTCCTGCGAGTATAAAGGTTTCCAAACGGGAACCTTGTTACCCCAGCTGTCGCGCACTTCCATTACCTGGTCATAGTTGCGGGCTATTTCCTTTACCTTCTCCGTCAGTGCGACGAGCGTATCCACATTATCACCGATAAAACCGATCTCGATAGCAGCATCGGGCACGGGAGATAGGGCGAACAAAGCCGAACGGGTCAGGATGTTCGGATAGTTGGCAACCATATAATCGTAGAACTTGCCTTCTTCCAACTTTGCGTCTTCCGATTTCTTCGTTTCGATCAGTACATTGGCAAAGTTAGGCTTCGGCCCTACCGACGAGCTTGCCAGATAGTAACGCACCGGCGAACCGCCCAAGGTAAACGAATACGATTTGATATTCTCGTTCTTACTCAGATAGTCCTCGATCTCTTTCACATTCTTTTCCACATCATAAATGCTGTATCCTTCGGGGAAGATCAGGTCGGCGCGGAAATAGGGCTTGTTCATGATCGGGAAGAAACTCTGCGGCATAATGCTCATGATAAATAAAGAGAGGAACAGGGTAGCAACAACCGAGGTAATTGTTATCCAACGGCGTTTGATCAGGCGGCTTATTATTGTCTCGAACTTATGATAGAGCTTCGTGTCGTACGGATCTTTTGCTTCACCCGGCTTGGCTTCTTTCAGGATAAAGTTACCGAAAGTGGTTGTTTGCGTCAATGCCAGCACCCAGCTCAAACCCAACGACACAGCCAGTACGATAAACAACGGCTTAACGATCTCCGCCACCGAAGCCGGAGCCAGATACATCGGAAGGAAAGAACAAACGGCAATAAAGGTTGCACCCAGCAACGCCCATTGCGGCTTGGTTGCCCCATCGACCAGCGCCTGGTAGCGCGACAGACCACGTTTGATGCCTACCTGTACATTGTCGGTCACCACGATCGCATTATCCACCAGCATACCCATCGCAATGATGAAGGCAGCCAACGAAGTACGGTTCAGTCCGACACCCCAGATCAACATCAGCAACAACGTACCACCCACAGAGAAAAGCAAAGAACTTCCCACCAGCATACCGGCACGCGAGCCCATCACCAGGAAGATCACTACGATAACGATCAGCAGCGATTCGAGCAGGTTCAGGATAAAGCCGTTGTTGGCATCGTCGGCAATCTTGTTTTCCGGATAGATCGTATTCAGATCCATGCCAACAGGGAAAAGTTCTTCCATCTCCTTCAGATGGGCAGCCACATCGTTGCCGACAGCCACCACATCATCTTTAGCACCAGTAGCGACACCGATACCGATCGCCCGTTTGCCATCTACACGCATTAAGGTAGAAGGGGGATCCATATAACCACGCTCCACAATCGCAATATCCCCAAGACGCACCTCGCCGCCGCCTTTGGCAACGATCAACTGGTTGCGGATATCGTCTATACTTTTATAAGTTCCTTCCGCTCTGATACGCAACTGGTAACTACCCGTATTCACATCACCGGTATTAACCAGCAGGTTCTGTGTCTGCAAGACTTGCTGGATAGAGTTCGGATCGATCCCCAGGTTCGCCAGCTTGGGAACGGAGATTCTTACGTTGATTACTTGTGTCTGCTCGCCGAACAGATAGACTTCCTACACACCGGGGACGGGCGACAATCCCGTCTTGATCTTCTGCGCCCAGTCGCGCAACTCGTCATATGTATAGCCATCGTCGGCACTCAAGGCATAGTGAATACCGAATACATCGCCAAAGTCATCGCTCACAGAGATAGAGGAAGCGCCACTCGGCAGGCGAGGTTCGATATTCGCCACCTTACGGCGAAGCTCGTCCCACTTCACAGGCATATAATCCGGATCGAGCGTCGGTTGCAGCTCGATCGATATCTTAGACATACCGAAATAAGACTCAGACTTGATCTGAAGCACGTCCGACATGGACTGTATCTCTCTTTCGATCGGTTCCGTTATCAGCTTCTCCACTTCAAAAGGCGTAGCCCCCGGATATTGCGTAACCAGGACAGCCTGCTTAATAACGAAGGGGGCATCCTCTTTCTTCGGCAGTTTGAAGAAAGAGTATATACTGCCTATCAGCATCACAGCCAGGAAGAAGTATATGATCTTGCTATTCTCTAAAGAATATTTTGGAATATTCACTGCTTATCTTCTTAATCTGTTAATACTTTTACTTGCTGTCCGTCTACCAGACGGGTTACTCCGGCGGTAACGATCTGCTCGCCGGCTTTCAAACCTTCTGTTACGACAACGCCGTCTTTGCCTACCAGTTCTTTCTCTTGAATCTGCCGGCGTTCCACTTTTCCTGCCTGGGGATTATAAACAAATGATTATCCGCATAATGTCCTATTATAAATTCTGGATTTGAAGTCGGAGT
>JAJPZM010000111.1 GCA_021204335.1 Parabacteroides sp.
AACATTCATATGATGTTCAATAAATCAACGGACATCATGCGGATAATCATTTATTGGAAATAGCCTTTCCCCATTCTAATGAATCTATGATCGTTTCCTTCCCGTTCATAATCAGATGCGCTCTAATACGGTTTCGATAAGTCCGGTTAAAGAACCCTTGTAGTTGGTGTTCATATTTTTATCTACACGACCCGCAATGATACAGCAAACTGTCATTGCCCTGTGTCCCATCAGCGCGGCAAGACCTGCCAGGGAAGAACTTTCCATTTCAAAGTTTGTTATTTTCTGGCCGTTGTATTCGAAAGCTTCGATCTTTTCGTTCAGCTTCGGATCGGCCAGCGATAAACGTAGTTCGCGGCCTTGCGGTCCGTAGAAACCATTGGCGGCAATGGTAATGCCGCGGATAATATCGTCGCCGGTGATTTGTTCGATTAGCGAGGGATCTGCTGAAACGACATAAGGAGAAAGTCCGGACAGTTGCCAGTCGAGCTGCTTTTTCAATTCGGCTTCAAACGCAGTATCTCTGACACGTTCCGTATCTGCATAAAAGTAAATGACACCATCGAAACCGATCGATTTCTGGGCGGCAACGTAAGTGCCGACAGGTACAAACGGCTGCAATCCACCGGAAGTACCCACACGAACCAACGTCAGTTGCTTAAACTCCGGCTTTACCGTACGTGTGGCAAAGTCGATATTAGCCAAAGCATCCAGTTCATTCAGTACGATGTCTATATTATCCGTACCGATGCCATGCGAAACAACCGTGATGCGCTTTCCTTTATATGTTCCGGTGATAGAATGAAATTCCCGGCTGGAAACTTCGCACTCCTGCGCATCGAAGTAAGATGCTACGGTTGAAACCCTGTCGGGGTCGCCAACCAGGACAACTCTGTCTGCCAGTTGTTCCGGTTTAAGGTGCAGATGGAAGGCGCTTCCATCTGCATTTATAATTAATTCGGATTCGGGAATTACTCTCATATTAATCTTTCAACGGTTTGGAAGGAGCATTCGACGGCTTCGCAATCGCTTCGCGCATGGAAGTATCCGCGTCAATGTTCTTTATTTTATAGTAATCCATAATGCCCAGATTACCTGAACGGAAGGCTTCTGCCATTGCTTTAGGCACTTCTGCTTCCGCTTCGATAACCTTTGCGCGAGCTTCCTGTGCTTTCGCTTTCATTTCCTGTTCCAGGGCGACAGCCATTGCACGGCGTTCTTCCGCCTTAGCCTGGGCGATATTCTTATCGGCCTGTGCCTGGTCCATCTGAAGGAATGCACCGATGTTCTTACCTATATCGATGTCCGCGATATCAATAGATAGGATTTCAAAAGCAGTACCGGCATCCAACCCTTTACGCAATACGAGTTTGGAGATAGAATCCGGGTTTTCCAATACTGTCTTATGGCTTTCTGACGAACCGATCGACGATACGATACCTTCGCCTACACGTGCCAGAATTGTTTCTTCACCGGCACCACCCACCAACTGTTTGATGCTGGCACGAACAGTAACACGGGCCTTGGCAATCAGCTGGATACCGTCTTTGGCAACTGCCGTTACAGGAGGGGTATCGATCACTTTCGGGTTAACCGACATCTGTACGGCTTCAAACACGTCGCGGCCTGCCAGGTCGATAGCGGTTGCCATCTGGAAAGGCAAATCTATATTGGCTTTTGATGCGGAAACTAAAGCATGAACCACTTTTTCTACATGTCCGCCTGCCAGATAATGCGCTTCCAGTTCGTCGCGGGTCAAGCTTTTGATACCTGCTTTATGCGCTTCAATCATGGCGCGGGCGATGATGTAGGGAGGCACATTACGGATACGCATCAGGAATAGCTGTATCAGCGAAATGTTTACACCCGAAACTTTAGCCGAGATCCAAAGCAGGAACGGCACATAGTAAAAGAAAATTGCCAGCAGCAACACCGCTGCGCCCAGTAGGACAAAAGGCAAGTAATTCAATTCTTCCATATTAATTTATTTAAGCGTGAATATCTGTTTGTTCTTTTTTCTTTACCAACACGTTGTAACCGTCGACGCGGACTACTTCGATCGGCGTATTTTCGTCTATCAACTCGTCCATCGACTTGGCTTCCACTATAATACCTTTGATGCGGGCTTTGCCGATAGGGGCGAGGCGCGACAACGTGATTCCTTCGTCGCCGGGCACGATACCCAGGTCGCAGCTGGAAATCAGCCGGGAGTCGACGTCTGTTTTTAAAGCAACCCTGTTGAATGACCGGGAACGCAACAGCCAGACAAATGCTCCGCCGAAGCTGACCAATGACAGGAACAACGTGATATGTCCTGCCGTTTCACCTACTGAATAGGCATAGATCACGCCCGCAGCAGCGAAAAGAAATCCGCCCACTCCGGCAATCGTGATCCCCGGCAAAAGAAATATCTCCAGTAGGATAAGCACGATGGCTACCAACATTAAGAAAACAATAATGGCTATTTCCCAAATCATAATAGTTGCAATTGTGTTATCTCTTGTTTTTTAAGTAATTGATTTCCGCGTTGCGGGCTTTCTTTTCCAATTCGCCGGGTTGGCCGAGCAAGTCGTTCAACTGCTCTTCCGCATCGAGGATTGTCGGCTTCAACTGTTCCTTCTTCGCACTGTTCCCGGAGGAATAAGAGGCTCTGAGGGCTGCCAGTTTTTCATTCAGTTCCTTTATCTGTTTGTTCAGTGAAACTACTTTCTCGTAATGGCTTTTAGCTTCCGGGCTCTTGATATCGTCCAGTTTGTAATAGACCAGGCTGTTGTTTATGACGAACTCGAAGTCTTTCTCAATCTTAACATCCCCATAAGAAATTTCCTTATGAGCCAGCTCTATCAGATTCGTGTAGTCGCTTCCCGGTTTCCAGGAATCCCGGATAGAGGTGAGGGCGGCACGGGTACGCTTCACTTCGATGTCGTCGCTTTCCACGCGGCTATGTTCGTTGTTAGGAATGAACAGGTAGACGCATACTTTATCTTCCGGCTGGAAGCGGTCGGAAACAAACCAACCCAGTTCCTTTGTCTCGTCGTAGACCATCATGTAATCGTTGAAAGGCGAGTTGAAAGGCATACTCAGTTGTTCCGGTGCCAGGTAAGTATCGGAACTGATGTTGTAACGGGTAACAAATAAGTCGTAGTCGCCCAGCGAACCGTTCCCTTTGGATGAATAGTATATCGTTACGCCGTCGGAAAGGACAAACGGATAATTATCGTCATTGTTGCTGTTGATATTCATCGGTAACTGTTTTTCATCCCCCCACTTATCCATTAACCGGGATTGGGTGAAAAGGCAGTAATGATCGTTGTCGGTTGCATGTGCATAGTAGATTTTATCCCCTTTCTGGTTCATGTAAACTGTTGAGGCAACCGGCTCGTTGGTCTGGAAGAAGTCTTTGAACGAAGCCAGTGTCCCGCTTTCCTCGCTCAGCGTATAGGCCGTAAGGAAATCGTTTTTGTCGACCACGATACTGTCAATGATTTGCACATCTTCGGTCTTTTCCATCATGCGCTGTGCGTTTTCAGCCAGCGACAGTTTGTCGTCGAATGCTTGTGTGTCCTGCTTTTTCTTGGTCAGCAGGTCGATGTAGTCTTCCAGCATTTCGGCTGCTTCATCGAAGCGGTAAGTTTGATAATACACTTCTGCCAGGTAACGATAGGCTTCCTGCACTTTGCGTTTGACTGCCACTTTCAGATGCTTTTCCGCTCCGGCAAGGTCGCCTGTCTCGTAACAGCAGACGCCATACCAAAGATTGTATGATAAATTGCTGGGCGCTTGTTTGACAAGCTTTTCAAATGCGGGTTTTGCTTCGGCGTATTCTCCTTCGTTGTATAACTTTTTAGCCTGATCCAGGCTCTGTGCCTGCAAGCTAAAGCAAAGTAATGTAATTCCAATTGTATAAAACAGTTTCTTTGATAACCGGTTCATTGTGTCTTCTTAATAATATAATTATACTGTCTCAAAGATAATAATATTTTTAGTTAGGCATACAATTCGCCGGATAAATATCTATTTTTGTGCCAGATTCAGAAATAAGCATGGCAAAGTTGACAGCAGACGAAATCCTGTTCCGGAAAGTAGAGGAGAAGGTAAAGAAGGCGATATTCAAGTACGGGCTGATTGCAAACGGCGACCGTATCCTGATCGGATTGTCGGGTGGGAAAGATTCTCTCGCCCTGGTCGACCTGTTGGGACGGCGTTCTAAAATCTTCAATCCGCGCTTTGAGGTGGTCGTGGCTCATGTGGTTATGACCAATATCCCTTATTGTTCCGACCGCGAATATCTGAAAAGTTGCGCCGACGAGCATAGCCTTCCGTTTATTGTGCGTGAAACCAGCTTCGACGCTTCGACGGATACGCGCAAATCGCCCTGCTTCCTTTGCTCCTGGACACGCCGTAAAGCCTTGTTCGACATCGCGAAAGAATACAAATGCAACAAGATCGCCCTCGGACATCATCAGGACGATATTATCGAAACTTTGTTAATGAACATGACGCATCAGGGCGCTATCGGAACCATGCCCCCGCGTTTGAAAATGGATAAGTTCGATATGGAAATTATCCGCCCGATGTGTCTGGTGGAAGAAAAAGAGCTGATCTGGATAGCCGAATGGAAAGGATACCGTAAGCAGATAAAGAATTGTCCGTACGAATCCGGTTCCAGCCGCTCCGACATGAAAGAGGTGCTGGCGCGCCTGGAAGCGATTAACCCGGAGGCTCGTTACAGCATCTGGAACAGCATGTCGAATATACAACCCGATTATCTTCCTCAAAAAATAAATAAGTTATGCAGGGATTTTATACTATTCTGTTATTAGTCGTATCTAATATTTTTATGACGTGTGCCTGGTATGGCCACTTGAAGATGAAACAGCAGTTCAGTTGGTTCGAGCAACTGCCTTTGATCGGCGTAATCCTGTTCAGCTGGTTTCTGGCTTTTTTCGAGTATTGTTTTCAAGTGCCGGCTAACCGTATGGGGTTCAGGGAGAATGGCGGGCCGTTCAACTTGATTCAACTGAAAGTTATTCAGGAAGTGATTACACTTGTCATATTTGTCGCTTTCAGTACGATAGCCTTTAAAGGGGAGTCGTTCAAATGGAACCATGCACTGGCATGTGTGCTTCTGGTAGCTGCTGTTTACCTTGTTTTTAAGAAGTAAGAGATAAGCCGGCTGTTTTATATAATAATGTATAGGAAAATAAATCCGCACATGAGCCCGACATAAAAAAGGTAGTTTTGTTATATGTATTCATTATCAAGAATAAACATATGACAACATCAGTAAAACTTAAAAAGAAGAAGTCGGTGGTTGCGGGGAAGAGGATGCCTCTTTATTTCCAGGTGATCAGCCACCGTGAGACCAAACGTATCGTTCTCGACCTGAAGCTGTCGGAGGATGAATGGGAACCGGAAACAGCAAGCATCCGTCTGCCGCCCGATGCGGAAAGCAAACGTATTACCTATCTGTTATCTGCCCGCGAAGAGGTGGAGCGGCATTATAAACTACTATCCGGTATAATCGGCACGTTGGAAGAGAAGGAGCAACTTACTGCCGGACATATTATTGCAGCCTACCGGATGCAGACACAGACTGTCGGTTGGCTCGACTATATGCAGGATGTGATAGACCGTAAACGAATTTTCCGCTCCGAGTCTACCGTCTCTAATTACAAAAGTACACTCTCCGCCTTTTCGCACTTCCTTGCCGGGAAGACTCTTTCGGTGGATGAGGTGGATGAAACTCTGTTGAAAGAGTTTGAAGCCTATCTGCTGGCCCGGCATTTGTCAATGAATACCGTTTCATTCTATTTCCGTATTCTTCGCTCGGTATGGAACCAGGCGGTGGCAGACGGATTGATTGCACATCAACCTTCCCCTTTTCATGACGTCTGTACCCGTATCGAGAAAACAGACAAGCGGGCAATAAACGAGGAGGCCATTAAGAAATTGAAAGCCTTGTCGCTGGATGATTCGTCCGGCCTGTCGCTGTCGCGCGATCTGTTTCTTTTCTGTTACTACGCCCGCGGCATGACATTTATAGACTTGGTTTATCTGACATCCGACAACATCAAAGGAAAGAAACTGGTCTATGTGCGCAGAAAGACCGGACAAAAGCTGGAGATAGAACTTCTGCCGGTTATGATCGAATTGCTCCGTAAATACCGTCGTAAAGGACAGAAATATCTTTTCCCCGTATTAAAGGCCGATGCATCGACTTTCAGAGACTATACCAGTGCACTCCGCCTTTATAACAAACGGTTGAAAAAGCTGGGAAAAATGATCGGTTGTTATCTATCTTCGTATGTGGCGCGCCATAGTTGGGTCAGTATCGCTTACCGGCGGGGGATCGATGAGGAGATCATATCCAAAAGTATGGGACATACCTCTGTCCAAACGACCCGTATCTATATTGCTTCACTCGATAACAGAACGATCGATCGTGCTAACAGGGTTGTTATCATGGGGAAACAACACCAAAGAAGTATCTATAAAAGTAGGAAGCTTTGAAAGTGAAAGGGAATACTGTCTCTTATAAAGAGAGAGAACGAGAA
>JAJPZM010000421.1 GCA_021204335.1 Parabacteroides sp.
AAATCTAAGTTTTGTATCAACTAAATCTAAGTGAATGTTAAACAGTTTGTAAAACTAATGGTCTGAAAATTTTGAAATTTTAATTATTAATCTAAACAATCTAGTTGTATGAGGAAGAGCTTTGTTATGATGGTGCTACTCTGTATTGGGATATGCACGAATGTGCTTTGGGCACAAAAAAGTTACTGGTGTTGTTATGGATAAGGATGCCAATGAGCCGTTGATCGGCGCGAATGTGATTGAAAAAGGTACCACAAATGGTACGGTTACCGATGTCGACGGTAAGTACATGTTGGAAGTATCGGAAAATGCGACGTTGGAATTCTCTTTTTGGGAATGCAAACAGTTGTAGAACCGTTGAATGGACGTTCTGTTATTAATGTAGACTTACATTCTGATGCACACAAAATTGATGAAGTTGTTGTAACTGCCTTAGGTATCAAACGCGAATCCAAGACGTTGACCTATGCCGCCCAGACAGTAGGTGGAAAAGACCTCAACGAAATCAAAAATGTAAACATGATCAACTCTTTGCAAGGTAAGAGTGCCGGTTTGCAGATTACCCCGAACTCGACCGATGCCGGTGGTGCTTCCAAGATTCTGTTCCGTGGTAACAAATCTATTAGTGGTAGCAACCAGCCGCTGATTGTAGTGGATGGTGTTCCTCTGATGATGAATGTCTCTACTTCGCAGGTGGATATGGTATATGGTAGCCAGCGTGATGGTGGTGATGCTATGTCGACGATCAATCCCGATGGTATTGCCCAGATTACTTTGCTGAAAGGAGCTTCTGCTGCGGCATTGTATGGTGCTGTTGCTGCCAATGGTGCGATTATGATCACAACCAAATCATCTCAGGCCGGTAAAGTGGCTATTAACGTATCGAGCAATACGACAGTTGAAACGCCGATGCTTCTGCCTAAGTTCCAGAATTCTTACGGTATGAGTGACGAAGGAGCTTATAGCTGGGGAAGCAGATTGTCTTCTACCGCCCCGAATTATGCGAAGGAATTTTACAGACCGGGTTTCACTACCAACAACTCAATCTCTTTGGCTGGTGGTAACGAAAATATCTCGTCTTATTTTTCTTATGCCAACGTCGCTTCCAACGGTATTACACCGAAGAACGATTATATGAGCCACAACTTGCTGGCTAAAGTGGGCTTCAATTTGTGGAAAAAAGTACAGGTTGACGTAAGCGCCCGCTACAATAATCAGCATATCGAGAATCAAGCTATGGCAGGTTTCCTGGGTAACCCGATTACCGGTGCTTATTTGTTCCCGAGAGGCGAAGACTGGAATGCCTATAAGAATACGTATGAAGTATATGACGCAGCGTTAAATACGAATGTTCAGAACTGGACAAACCTGGGACAGGAACAATTCTCTAATCCTTATTGGATGTTGAACAGACAGACTCCAGTTTCCGATCGTAACCGTTATGAATTCGGTGGTAGCGTGAAATATGATATTATGGCCGGACTTTCCATTGCCGGACGTTTACGTTACGAACGTGGTGAAGATAAATTCATCCAGAACGAATATGCTTCCAGTACCGGTGGCCGTAACTCGATGGGACAGATAAAAGACAACCGCGTGTTCAGCGAACAGATGTATGGTGACGTATTGGTAAGCTATAATAAAATCTGGGATGAAACTTATTCATTGTCTGTAACTGCCGGTAGCAGTTTCACGAAGACTAATTCATCCAGTATTGAAATTATCGGTGATGGTTCCAAGTTCTCTGTGGTTGACGGTAAACCGACAGGTAATACCTATTATCCGAATATTTTCTCACCGGCCAACTATTATAAAACCAGAACTTCCGAAACGTTGTCTGAAAAGCGTTTGAATTCTGTTTTTGCAACGGCTCAGTTCGGTTATAAGGAAGGTCTGTTCCTGGATGTAACAGCTCGTAATGACTGGTCTTCTGCTTTGGCATATACAGATGGTGTTTCTTTCTTCTATCCGCCTGTCGGTGCAAGTGCATTGTTGGATAAATTTGTCGATTTCGGCAAGAATGTGGATATGTTTAAACTCCGTGCTTCTTATTCAATCGTGGGTAACGACGTTCCGGTATTTATGACTAACCTGCGTTATACATTGAAAGACCAGGGTTCTATCACTCCTCCGGAAAAAGCTCCGTTCAAGACATTGAAACCTGAAAAGACTAATTCTCTGGAAGTTGGTTTCGACGGTACATTCTTCCGTAACCGTTTGAATGTGAACCTGACATATTATAAAACTAACACAAAGAACCAATTCTTTGCCATCGATGCTCCATGGGAAACAGGTTTAAGACAACGTTATGTAAATGTAGGTAATGTGGAAAACTCAGGTTTTGAAATTGTTGCAGGTTGGTACAATCAGTTTACTGACAATTTCAGCTGGACTACAAGCTTCAACTTCGCTTACAATGCCAATAAGATTAAGGAGTTGATTGCTGAACTGCCTAATGGTTTGTCTTTGGCTAACTATGGTGGTGCTAAGGTGATCCTGAAAGAAGGCGGACATTATGGTGACCTGTATGTACGTCAGATCAAAAGAGACGATAACGGTAAACCTATTGTTGAAAATGGTGCTCCTCAGTTAGGTGGTGACGGTATTGCCGACCTGGAATATGCCGGCGATATGAACGCTAAGGTAAATTATGGGCTGGACAAATACTTTCCATTATAAAGATTTCACATTGTCATTCCTGATCGATGCTAAAGTCGGTGGTAAGGTAATGTCAATGACAGAAGCAACCTTGGATGGTTGGGGCGTTTCAGAACGTTCGGCTGCTGCCCGCGATGCAGGAGAAGTTATATTTGAAGGCGTTTCATTTGATCCTCAGAAGTTCTATTCTACAATCGGTGCAACCAACTTTAATTCACAGTATGCAAATGGCTTGTATATTTATGATGCAACCAATGTACGCTTGCGTGAATTATCATTCGGTTATACATTCCGTAACTTGTTTGGTGCAGGCAAGAACCTGAATGCTTCTTTGATCGGACGTAACTTGTTCTTCTTCTATAAAGATGCTCCGATGGATCCGGAAGTTTCTGCTTCAACAAATAATGGATGGCAGGGATTCGATATGTTCTCATTGCCTACCTCACGTAGTTTTGGTCTTAATTTAAAACTTAATTTCTAAATCTTAGTTCCTATGAAGATAAATAAATTTTTGACATATACTGTTGCTTCTGCTCTTACATTGGCTACTGGTGGTATGATAACTGGCTGTACCGATAATTTTGAGGATTTGAACACGAATAAATATGAAGTGGATCCGAATAATTTGCCGTTTGAGTCTCAGTTTGTAGAACCAATCACCTATGTATATGCTCCTCAGCAAAACATGTTTCAGTACTGGACTAACTTGAGTATAGATTTATTCGGTGGTTATTTCATGACTCCACATAACTTTGGTGGTAACGGTAATGTTGACTACAAACTGAACCGCGGTTTCTGCGGTGGTATGTATGAAAACTTCAACCTGCATATATTTAATAATACACGTCGTTTGATCGCGACTTGTGATGAAAAAGGTCTTGTCGATTATGCGGCTATCATGCGTGTCGTTCAGGTATATGCATTGTCAAATATGACAGATACTTACGGGCCGGTGGCTTATCAGTCTGTATTGGATGGAAATGATGTTGCTTTCTATTACGATTCTCAGGAAAGTATTTATAACTCGATGTTTACTTTGCTTGACGAAGCAATTACCGGCTTTAAGAATGGTACTTCGGATGTGGCAAATATGCAACAGTTCGATTACTGGTGCCAGGGAAATCGTGAATTGTGGATTAAAGTGGCCAACCAGTTCAAGTTACGTTTAGCAATGCGTATCGTAAAGGCTAACCCGACATTGGCAAAACAGAAAGCTGAAGAAGCTGTTGCCGGTGGCGTATTGACTGTTGCCGATAAGGATATCCTGATCGACCAGGGTTTGAGTAACGAGTTGACCCGTATGTTTGAATGGGGTGACTGTGGTGTTAATGCGAACCTGGTAACTATTATGGAAGGTTATAACGATCCTCGTATCGCCCTTTATATTACAAAGAATGCAAATGATATCAAAGACGGTGAAAATGTACTTATCGCTAAAGATTCTAAGTATTTAGGGGTACGTGGTGGATGTAACTTGCCGAACAAACCGAACCAGTGGGGTAACTTCTCCAGCGTAGTATGTACTTATTCAACTCCGATGCCGGTAATGAAAGCTGCCGAATCTTACTTCCTGCGTGCAGAAGGTGCTTTGCGCGGTTGGAGCATGGGCGGTAACGCTAAGGATTTGTATGAAGAGGGTATTCGTCTTTCTATCCAGAATGAGTTGAAGTATAAAGGTGTTTACGCCGGTGTAACATCTATTTCTGATGCAGAAATAGATGCCTATATCAATGGTACGACCCTGCAGGAAGATTTTGTTGATCCGGTTGATCCTCAGAACAGCATTAAGGCTATGAATACAGTTCCGGTAAAATGGGATGAAAGTGCCAGCAACGAAGAAAAGTTGCAACGCATTATCACTCAGAAGTGGATTGCCAACTTCCCGTTGTCAACAGAAGCTTGGGCAGAATATCGCCGTACAGGTTATCCTAAACTGTTCCCAAATCGTGTAAACAGCAGTAACGGAACGATCGATACAGACGAACAGATCCGTCGTTTGATCTACTCGGAAGTAGAAATCAATACAAACAACGAAGAATTGCAGAAAGGTCTCCAGATCCTGAATCAGGAAAACTCCAGCTCTAAGTTTACCGGTGATATCGGTGGTACCCGCGTTTGGTGGGATAAGGCAAATGTCGGAAACTTCTAATTACAGGTAATACCTGTTATACGGAATATTGAAAAGGCTTCCTGTTGTTAGAGCAGGAGGCCTTTTTTTTGTTCGCTCGACATGTGTGTATTATTTGAGGTCGAGCTAAAGAATATTTACTCGTAAGAATGAAACATCGTAATTTTGTATACATTTGTGTTGAGATAGTAAAGTATTCCGAAAAATTAGAATTGGTTGATAGGGTTTTTAATATGAAATAAATCACAAATGCAGATGGACAAAAGAGATATAAAACATTTTGAGATGTTGTTCCGGCAATTGCAGCCAAGGCTATTTGCTTTTTGTTGTAAATATTTGGAGGATAGAGAATTGGCGCGTGATTTTGTTCAAGAGTGTTTTATCAATCTATGGGAAAATTATGAAGGTATAGAATCCAGTTATGAATCTTATCTTTTTACAGCTGTACGCAACCGTTGTTTGTCTCACTTCCGTTACCTGAAAGTTCATGCCGATTATGAAACCTCTGTCCGCCTTCGCATCAAAGAGATAGAGTTTCATCCCGAAATGCAGGATCCTTTGACTGAAATGTACCTGAAAGATATTAATGAGTTATTGCAACAGAGTTTAGAACGATTACCTGAAAAATGTAAACTTATTTTTCAGATGAGTCGCTATCAGGGGATGAAAAATCAAGAAATAGCTAACTCGTTAGGAATTAGTATACGTACGGTGGAGGCACAGATTTATAACGTATTGAAAATACTAAAAGAAGATCTTCATGATTATACCCCTTTATTGTTGTTGTTTATTTCTGCAGATTAGAATTAGTTGATTGTTAAACCTTCTGGAATTATTTCCCTTTTTTCATTTTTCTCTAAGTAGTAAATCATTTTTGTGCGTCTTATCTAAAAAGACAGAAAAGTGATGGAACAAGTTGACCTAATAATAATAAAATATCTTTCGAAAAATGCCTCTTTAGAGGAACAAACTTCGCTATTGGCTTGGTTGGAAGAATGTGAAGATAACCGAATTTATTTTCGTTCATTGAAAGATGCTTATGATTTGGGACGTTTAGAACTTGATATGAAAGAAAGCCAAGTGAAATCAGAATGGAGAAAATTCGTAAAAACAAATCTTGAGGCTCAACCTGTTTTTCGTTGGAAATCGATTGGATATACTTTTATGCGTTATGCAGCTGTTTTTATCTTAGGATTATTATGTATTCAGCTTATGCATAATTTTCATCTGAGACAGATGAAAAGTTGTTGACTAATAGCCAAATAGAAACAGATGTTGGCGACCGCTCGAAAATAACACTACCGGATGGTTCGGTTGTTTGGGTTAATTCCTGCAGTACCATTACTTATGATAATACATTTGGAGAAAAGGACCGTACTGTTTTTTTTGAAAGGAGAAGCTTACTTTAATGTAAAAAAGATACTTTGAAACCATTTTTGGTCAAGGTCGATAAATTTACTTACCGGGTGACTGGAACTTCTTTTAATGTCTATGCCTTCGATGAGGATGATGAAATAAGTATTGCTCTTTTGGAAGGTGGAGTAACTATTGAGTATGATAGTAATACAAGGAAACTTTATTCAGAGGAAATGTTTACCTATAATAAGAAAAATAATGAGATTACGCTTAAAAAAGTAAATGTTAATCTGCTAACTTCCTGGTGTCGTGGTGAATTTGTTTTCGATAATATGACATTTGATGAATTGGCACGTAGGTTAGAACGTTCATACAAGGTGGAATTCGTATTTTAAAATCAAGAAATCA
>JAJPZM010000078.1 GCA_021204335.1 Parabacteroides sp.
GAATATCTGAAGCCGCAAATGAATGTGAGTACCACTTATAAGGTGCCGTTCATAGAGGGATTGAGTGTTAGGGCAGCTTTCAGTAAGATGTGGTATCATGAATCACAGAAGAAATTTTATAAGTCATACGACATGCAGATTATGCAGCGCACAGGTCCGAACAACCGTATCATGTCTACTGATGACAATGATATCATTGGTGTGAAAAAATCCACTTGGGGTCTTCCTAACGGTAAGGATATGGTCGAACGCGTGTCTAAATGGAGTGATAATATGCAACTGAACTTCCAGTTGTCTTACGATAAAGTATTCAATGACGTACATCATGTGAGCGGCACATTCGTAACAGAATGGTATGAGGCGAATGGTACCGGTGTAACGGGTGGTCGCGAGACATTCCCCCTTTATTTGACAGACCAGTTCTGGGCTGCCAGTGATGCACGTGCAGATAGCTGGACAAAGGGCGATACCGATTGGCAGGACGGACGTATGTCGTATATCGGCCAGTTCAGTTACGATTATGCCAACAAGTACATGTTTACTTTCTCTTTCCGTGAGGATGGTTCTATGAAATTTGCTCCTTCTCAGCGTTGGGGCTTCTTCCCTGCGGCTTCCGCCGGATGGATACTTTCAGAGGAGGGCTGGTTCAACAAGTCTAAAATCAACCGTTTGAAAGTTCGTGCATCTGTTGGTCTTACCGGCGATGACTCTGTGGGTGGATGGCAATGGATGGAATCCTATGAAGCAGGGGAAAATGCTTATCTGGGTAAATCGCCTGCTCAAAATGTAGGTCTGACTTATGGTAAAGTGGTTAATCCGGATATGACTTGGGAGAAATCATTAAGCTTCGACTTGGGTGCCGATATGAACTTCTTGGATCATTGGGATCTGTCGTTCGACTACTGGTATCGCAATACGTATGATATCCTTGATACACGTGTGATTTCTCTTCCTACCACTTTCAGCCAATCACTTCCGGCGGAAAATTATGGAGAGGTTTATGCACAGGGACTTGATTTGCGGTTGGGTTGTAATGGCGAGTCAGGCAACTTTACTTACTTCGGTAACCTAACAGCTTCTTATGGTTGGAACGAAGTTATCACGAAGGATTATGCGGAGAACGCTAAATGGTTCGATATTCCTGTGGAACGCTCATTGAGTTACATCACCGGTTTGGAGGTCGATCAAATTATCCGTACTTAGGCAGACCTGGATGCTTTTAATGCTGCACATCCCGGTTACCTGCATAAGGGACAAAAACTTGAACTGGGTATGATGGTGTACAAAGATCTTTCCGGTCCAAATGGTACTCCTGACGGTATCATCGATGATTGGGATAAGACGATCTTGAAGAATAAGAACCATCCGCTTATCGTAGGTTTGAACCTGGGTGGAACCTGGAAAGGTTTTGGGCTCGACATGATGTTCACCGGTCATTTTGCCGAATACAAATGGATGGACGACCTGGCAGGTGGTGTAGAATGGAACCGTATGTGGCACGACTGGTATGACAATAGCTGGGCTCCTGATAATCCGAATGCAGAATTACCCAAGCGTAAAAACAACGATGTCACTAAGACGTATAATGACAAGAGCGATTTCTGGTTGAAGAAGAACAATTTTCTCCGCATGAAATACTTGACATTGAGCTATACCTTACCGGAAAACCAGTTCTATAATAAAGTATTCGAAAATGTCCGTCTGTTCTTTACCGGCACCAACTTGTTTGTTATTGGTGGTTTCAATAAGAATTATTATGATCCTGAGATTAATCAAGGGAATGAATTCCCGATTTCACGCTCGTTTAACTTTGGGATGGATGTAACTTTCTAAAAAAGACTATTTATGAAAAAGAATATATTGATATTAGGTTTGTTCCTGCTGGGTATGGGTAGCTGTAGCCTTGACTACGAGAATAAAGAGACTATCACTCCTGATAACGTTTGGACAGATAAAGCTATGATTAATGGCTTTTTGAATGATATTTACGGTCGTGTGACACCGGGTTGGCCAGTTGATGCCAATAATACCGATGAGGGTATGAATGGACCTACAAGCATGAGCGATTTCGCAAAAGGTAACTATACTGTTGAATTGCAGAGACAGAAGTTGGAGTATGAGAATATCGACCGGATAAACTTCTTTTTGGACAAATTAGAGAATGAGGTGACTGTCCTTGATGAGACAGAGAAGAACCGGTTGAAAGGACAGGCTTTGTTTTGGAGAGCTTGGGATTATTTCAATAAAGTAGGCTCTGTAGGAGGTGTACCTTTGATCCTTGATGTGCAGGACATTACGGATGTTCCATCCTTATTTGTAACCCGTAATTCTACCTCTGAGTGTATGACTCAAATAATTAAGGACTTGGATGAGGCTATCTCTTATTTGCCTGATTCTTATGATGATAAGGAATATGGACGTATCGATAAGGGGGCTGCCATGGCTTTCAAGGGGCGTGTGCAAATGTTTTATGCCAGCCCGATGTTTAATCCGGACAACGATGCTTCCCGTTGGGAGGCTGCTTACAATGCAAATAAGGCAGCACTTGATTATTTGACTTCAACAGGTAAAGGTTTGTATCAAGGTGATTTCGCCAACATTTGGTATGAAGAACAGAATCGTGAAGTTATCATGGTGAATCAGTTCTACTATCCGGATCATGCTTTTGACCAAAAGAATATTCGTCCTGAACCTCTCACTCGTGATGGCGCAAATGATAATCAGGCAATTCTGCCTTTACTAATGGCTTTCCCGAAAGCTGATGGCGCTAAGCTCGAATTGGATGTGAATCGTTTGTCCGATCCTGCCTATAATCAGCAATTCATGACTGATTTCTATACCAATCGTGATCCCCGTTTTCATGCTACAATTTTCTGTCCGGGAACGATTTATCCGTGTACCGATGTGCAGCTTGAGGGGGGACAGAGGTATTGGAATGCCTGGTATGAACAAAGAGTAGACGGCAAGACTCAAATGAACTCACTGGTGGATTATCAAACGGGAACCCCTATCGGGCTTGGCATGTCGGGCTATTTTCAGAAGAAAGGCCTGGATGAAAGTTTGAATAAAGCTTCTGTTTATCAGGCGGAAACCGATTGGATTGAAATCCGTTTTGCCGAAGTGTTGATGAACTATGGTGAATGTGCCAACGAAATCGGTAAGAGCGATGAGGCTTTGAATGTATTGTATCAGATTCGTGAACGTGCCGGTATAGAAAATACCATAGGTAACTACGGCATCACAGTCACTTCCCAGAGCGACATACGGGAGGCTTATGTGAACGAGCGTTTCATCGAGTTCGCTTACGAGGGCAAACGCTGGAAAGACTTGCGCCGTTGGAAACGGTTCGATATTTTGAACAATATCAAACACCGTTCATCTCTTTACGCTGTACTGAATGACAAGGCGGATGCTGAAAGTTTCGATTTCACAAAAGATATGTCCGATCCTGATATTCGGGAAATGTTCCATTTCGTCTATATAGAGAATGTTGATAAAGATGAACTTTGTACTTTCAATTTGGATGAGAAATACCTGTTCTAATCCTATTCATAAAGATGTGATCGATCGTAACTCCAAGATCGAGCAGAATAATGCGTGGGGCGGTACTTTCGATCCGTTGAAATAAGCAAGTCGGGATTTGCCTCGGAAAGATATCAGTTTGTGTTTTATCAAAATATCTACCACATCTACCACCTCCCTGTTGTATGCTTTGTAAATAAAAGGATGTAAGGGTGGTGGTAGATAAAAAACATCTACCACTTTTGCGCCGTATCTACCACCTTTTGGACTGTATTTGCTTTCTTGTTGAAAAAAGAGTAGGAGCAGAAGATTAGTTTTCTGCTAGAGAAACAAAAGTTTCTTCCGCATGAAACTTTAGTTTTATGGTGTGAAAACTAAAGTTTCGACAACGGAAAAACAACAGGATTTGCAAGGAATGAGGTAATGGATATAGGACGTTTTTTACATCAGAAAGTGTAAGATGATAATGTTTTGTAGTAAAAATGCGGAAAAGGTGGTAGATGTTTTTTAAAACTACAAGAGACTGTTTTGAATTTATTATTTGACGCGGATAATACGGCTCAACTCTGTTAAGAAGTGAACCTAAACAATAAATCCAAAACAGTTTCTAAGTTGTCTGCCGATTCGTCGGCCATCTCCTTTTCTTGCAGGCAAGATGGGAAAGATGCCCCCGAAGTTGTAATCCGTTTCATAACGAAAGGTGAACCGGAAAAAGTCGTGTTGTAATCGTAATCGAAAGAAAATATGAAGAAGATATATTGCTTGTTATTGTGTATTAGTTTTTTGAGTATGGCAGTTCAGGCTCAAAGCTGGCTGCCGCAACCGCAAAAGGGGAGTGCCGGATACCGTTTGTTGCAATGCGCCTATGAGGGAGCTTCCCTGAAAGCGTGCGCACCGGTATCATCCGGATCTCCCGATTGGGAGGTCCGGACAGACAGCCAACCTGCTGCCGGGATCACCGGTGCTGAAACGTTGACCTTTACTTTTACCTCCAAACGGGATCTGAAAGATGCAGGAGTCGCAGTCGCCTTCGACCGGTATAACTGGACGAGCGACAACTATGTGATGATACCCGCCTCCGTTTACAACGGCAACCAGCAGCGCATCGTCAACCGCGAATATGCCACCGGCCTGGATAAAACCGATTATCGCCGGAAAGACCTGGCACTGACTTCCAATCCGATCCCCCAGCTGTCACCGGAATATGGTGCTCAATCCCGCCTGGAAGTAAATGTCAGCAATACGGCTACCCCGGCTATTACCTTCCTGGAACGAAGCAAGCAAAACGGGACGATCCTGCTGACCGACCAGGGGATAGACCGTAACAACCAGGTGTTGGATCATGCCCTGATCGTGGAAGAAACGCCCGACAGAAGCATCGCTTCATTCATCATCAGTGCACCGGGGGTACGCGAACGTAAACCTGAATTTATCGGCTTCAGCAAAAGCCCTGACCGGGGAATATCGGTGAAGAAAGGCGACCGTATTGTTATCCGGGTAACGGAAATTTCTTTTCCCTGTAAAGATGTTCCCGAACTGCTGTCGCGTTTTATGAAAGAGCGCAAGTCGCATACCCGGGGAGAAGCACCCCGCAACCTGATGCCGATGAGCGAAGTGCTGGCTCGTATGGTGAAGAATATCGATGGCCGCTATTATATCGGCGACTCGTGGCAATACTATTGTCCGGAGAATGCCGACTGGATGTCGTATGGCTGGATCGGCGGTCTGATGAATACCCATCCGATGCTGGCTTTGGGCGATGCGGAGCATTTGCAGAAAGTAAAGAACACATTCGACTTCGCCTTGCCGCGTGCTAAAGGGAAAAGCGGCTATTATTATGATGTGCTCGGGTCGGATGGTAAGATCATCTACCGCGATGCCGCGTTCAATAATTCAGGAATCGGGCTGACCCGTAAGAATGGCGATGTCCTTTACTGGATGGTCAAGCAATTTATGTTACTGAAAAAGCAGGGGAGGAGCAACGCCATCGATCAGGAATGGGAAACCAATGTCCGGTTATTGGCGGATGCCTTCGTCAATACCTGGCAGAAACATGGGGTGTGGGGCAATTACCTCGAGGTGGAAACAGGAGATATAGCCGTCTATAACACGACAAGTGGCGCAATGGCGGTTGCCGGGCTGGCCCTGGCTTCCGGTTATTACGGTAATCCCGCCTATCTGGAAGTTGCTTGCGAGGCTGCGACAGACTATTATGACAATTTCTCATTGGTTGGCTTTGCTTCGGGCGGTTGCGGGGGTATTCTCCAGAATGCCGATTCGGAAACGGCTGTCGCTTTGTTGACTTCCCTGATGACACTTTATGAGACAACCGGCAAAGAGCAATACCTGAAGCAATCTGCCGACCTGGCTAACCTGTGTGCCACCTGGACAGTCTCTTTCTCTTATCGCCTGCCGGAAGATACCCCGCTTGCCAAACTGGGAGCCAACCTGACCGGAGCCGTTTGAGCAAGCACACAGAACAAACATGGTGCCCCGGGCTTCTGTACCCAGTCCGGCGATGCGCTGTTTAAACTCTACCGCGCTACGGGCGATACTTTATATGCCGAATTACTCCGCGATGTGATCCATGCCCATGCGGAAGGCATACAGCCTAACGGAAAGATCACCGAACGCTTGACCTATTGCGATGCCGACAGCCGGGGTTCGCGTGGCGACGGCGGACAAACCGGCTGGAATGAAACGAACGGTGCTTTGATGGCATTAGAAATCCCCGGCATTTATCTGCGTACAGACCTCGGTGCGTTGTATGTCTTCGATCATGTGGATGCGAAGATTATAAAGCAAAGTAATAAACAGATTGTGTTACAGCTGACAAACCCTACTGCGTATGATGCCACTGTGACGATCTTTGCCGAGAATGCGGAACAGGCAGCCCGTCCCCTCGGAGATAATGCTTTCCTGCAATGGAAAGACAAGGTAACGGTGAAAGCCGGCAAGTCTGTCAACTATAAATTAAGAACGAACTAATTTAATACCCTGTATGAATAATAT
>JAJPZM010000121.1 GCA_021204335.1 Parabacteroides sp.
CTACAAATGAAATATCGATAATATTCCAACTCTAATTTCGCATTTTCAGTCAATATCTCTGCATATTCATATCGTTTTTCTACTTTTAATACATCTGTTTTAACCTGTAATTCAGCAATAGAATCAGCAAAATGGTTAAAACGTTCATAATAGCCCAACGACAAAGAATAATTACCCAACTCTTTTTCCAGCATATAAAATCTGTATAATATACCACCGGTCAGTGGTCGGTCAGCCGTTTTATGCAAAATAGCCATTTCTATATATTCACGTGCTTTATCGTATTCTCCTTTTTGGGTATACAAATCAGCCAATGCCAAATAAGTCGGCGCACTGCCAGCCTCGTCATAAGCAATCGATTTAAACAAATAGTCTTTTGCTAACGAATAGTTCTTCATTTCTTTATAATTATTCCCTAACCGATTCGTTAAAGAGCTTAAGAGTAGAGAATCATTCAAATTGAATGCCAACTTATATGCTCTCAAAAAATATTCTGAAGCCTGTCCATATTCCTCTTTCAATGTATATATCCAACCTATATCACGAATCGAATAAATATAATCCAGAGTGTCTTTCTCTTTCAAATAACATTCCCCACTTAATTGATGATAACGTTGGGCCTCATCATAACTATTATCAAAATAATGTAACTGAGCAATTTTATTATAAATTTTACCACCCAGTAAATATTCATGTTTGTTCTTTGCCAAATCTACAGCCTGCAAATAGACAAACATCGCTTCATCAAAACTTTTCTCATCCTCATAGGCTTGTCCCAAATGCATCCGGCATTTTATCTTCTCTTCCGTTGTACCATGCTTTTCGTAATACTCAGTAGCCCTCTCCATCTGAGGAACAAACGGCATATCTTCCTCCAATTGCTCACATACATCGGCATACATCAGGCACCAGCGGGCAAAAGTCTTATTATCCAAAGCATCCGGATTCGCTATGTTTTTCAAAAGAACAAAAGCACTATCAGGATTTTCAGCCATCAGCAACTCTCCCGCAGCCTTTATTTTGTGGCGGGCTTCGTGGTCTATCTTACAACTGAAGAAAAGACAGAGCAGGGTTAATAATAATACGGCGTTCTTCATATTAATACTTGTGCGTTATTCAACATGCAATATCCGAATAAAAGATCAAACACACAAATTCTCAGGGAAGCATTTATTACCAGTATACGGCATTTACAATATGCTTATCTTTCCAGCCTTTTACCGACCATCTGATATGTTAAAAAATATTAGTCGCAAGAGTAATTTCATTTAGTCGCTATACTAATCCCGATTAGTCGCTATATTAATATCATTTTGATAAAGTAATATTTTTCATGATACAAGAAAAAACTACCTTTGCTTTCAAGATTATAAACAGAAAATCAATATGAGACAAAAACTTTACTTACTATTCAGCTTTCTGATGGCAACCATCAGAAAGCTGTATGCCCAGGAGTCTTGTAACAGCTACGACGGTCAGACCTTCAGGGTGGGCGATCAACTTCGTTTGGGATACCACTATATCTCTTCCAGCAATTATACCTGCATCAAGGAAGGTTTTACGGATGATTATGGCAAAAAGCGATACAAGGATTTGAAAGAAGAGAATTTTCCTCTCTCTATCGTGACCGTAAAAGCCATCATCCCTGAAAATTCCGACATTTTTACAGCAACGAACCGATATTGCTAGTACAGAGCAATGACGCTCCGGACAAAGAAATCTATATCCATATCAACAAAGCAATCGAGAAAGGTGAAGTTATTTCTTCGATGATGGAAAAACCGCTCATTGAAAACAGCGCCGAACTGACTCCGGAACTTATGTTTGCTTGCTGTGTACGGGTGAACAAGCTCCCGATAGACGATAACGTTCTTCTGAATTATATCGCAACACTCGACAAGGAACTGGGCAGGGAATGCCTATCCGATAAATTTAAATTCGAGAAACTAAAGGCGGAATATCAGTCTAAATTGGAAAAGAGTATGGCTGAGTTCGACTTTTCCAAAACATATTATATCAAAGTCGACCATAACAGGGATGAGTATGATTTTACAAAGAAAGGATATCCGCCTTCTTTCAGTTCCTTCAAGGCAGAAAGCAGCAAACAGCGGTTCTTTATTATTTCACATGGATTTTATTCCCTCATAGGAAATCCAGATATGGCGAACTTCCTGCCACTGGATGCCGACAGTGCCGAAAAATATGAGACCCGGAGTAAGGGAGCACAAAAGCAAAGCTATTCCAGCCCGCTTATTTATTCCGTCGTTTACCTGACTTTAAAGGATAAACGAATGGAGATACCCAAAGATAAATACGAAGTTATCAATCTGGAGAATAAATATCGTTCGTCTCTTATCGGAGCAGACGTGAAAGGGATAGAAGTGTATGACCATCCTTCATTTGAATATAATTTAATTGGAAGCAATTTAAGCAAATAGAGGAACTATCTTATTGTATAACAGGTCGCACAAAACAAGGGATACAAATTCGCTACTCGCTAGTGCCATAGAAGCATTTTTGCTCTTTGGCCACCAACTCCGATTATTAATTAACTCAGAGCGGAAGTCTATTTTTCTCCCAAATAGACCATTCAGGGAAAACAACACATTCAACTATCGTTCAATCGATTACAGTTTCCTCGTAGTTTCCCAATTTGGAAACGCCAGTTCCCCGCTAAGGAAACTGTAATTTCCTTAGGAGGAAACGCGAATTTCCCTAGGAAGAAACTCCAGTTTCCTGCAGAGGAAACTGACTACCGAATGAAGCAAAAAAAGAGCCTGTCGGGAACCTTTTTCATAAAGGCTGCCGACAGGCTCGATAGAACTATTTACTTATTGTAATTAACGTCCGCAAGGAATGCGAAGAATCGTACATGAATTGGGTTGACAAACCAGATTGAAAGAAGGCTTGATACCTTTCAATACGGTTTCGACAGGAGCCACTCTTTCCGGCTCGGCAAAGCTATTTTCGTCATCCGGATTGGCAGACGCCAAAACGATTTGCGTACCTTCCGATTTCAAAGCCTTCGCATTATCCAGGTTGATCCGGGTACTCCAGGGCGCATTCTCACCATTCACCAGTTTGACGACAATTTCATTTGCCTGCTTGTCATAGCCGGAAACGGCATAATGGCGGATCAGCGGCTGATACGTATATTCATACTCCAACTGGTTGTCCAGATAGCATTTCCAATGGTTGCCTTTGATCTCGACTCTGATATCATACCAGCGACCTGTGCTCACGCTCGTTGGATTACGATAGTCGAACAGGGAGACATTGCCACCGGCATTCCTTTCGCCGAAGATAACGGATTCGTTCGTATGGCTACCGATATCGGCCATATAATATTGCTCCTCGCCTTTGGAGCCGAAGAAGATGCGGAAACCTTCGCGTCCTTCAAGCTTTTGGGCTTTCAACTCGATCGTGCAATCACCGAACTCTTGGCCGTTGAGCCAGAGGTAAGAATCGCCTTCCACTTTCGACTGTTTCAACACGCCGTTATCCATCGCCCATTCGCCTTGCGAAGCAGTCCATGCAGCGGCCAAGTCTTCCCAGTTGGTTGCATAGACCGTATTTCCATCGCGGGTAACTTTAAAGTCTTTGAATTCGGCAACGGTGTTGCAGGTCCCGATACCCAGGATTCCCTCAGGCTGGAAAACAGGCTGTGTTTCGGCAGGGAGAATCTGCGTTTTCAGGTTCACGTCGGGACGGTTGTCGGAGAACATCTTTAGCAGATGATAGTTGGTACGGCCATAGACGGAATCGTTCTTCAAAATAATCAGGTGGTTGCGACCATGTCCGTCGGCATTTTGGAATAGAGGAGCGTAAGAGACCAGCTGCACCTTATCGGCATTACGTTCCACACCGGTCAGATAGGCAGCTTCAGCGAGCGAAGAATACAGGGATGAGCGTCCGGTGGCAGCATATTCACCGACATAAATCTTATAGGGATAATCTTCCGGAAGCTTATCATACAGGTCACCGTTGTGATAGAACCAGTCGGCTGTCTCATAATAATGAGGGTCGATGATGTCGATAGGGCCGGCTTCTTCGAGATACGGGCTGAACATCAGGGCGCAAATCGGAGTGATTTGCGGATATTTCTCTTTGATAGCCGCATAGAAGCGTTTGTAATTGGCAGCATAGCAGGAACCGATGTTTTCGTTTCCTATCTCCATATACTTTAAGGGGAACGGAGCCGGATGGCCGTTCTCCACCCTTTTCTTTCCCCAATAGATATCGGCGTCTCCGATGGCATATTCGATGGCATCCAATGCTTCCTGGATAAGGCCGTCGAGCTCTTTGTCCGAACAGAAGTCGCCGTTGCGGAACAGGCAGGACATACCGGCATTACATACGAACATACCGTCCGCATGTATATCCTCGCACAGTTGCAAGAATTCATGATAGCCGAAACCATACGTACTGCGATAGCCCCAAAGGTTGTATTCGCCCGGACGGGTAACAGGGTCACCGATCGTTTCTTTCCATTTGATCCGGTTTTCAAATGTAAGTCCCTCCACGATACAACCGCCCGGCCAACGGATAAATGCCGGATTAAGCGCAGCCAATGTTTCAGCCACATCTTTACGCATACCGTTCGGACGGTTCATAAATATTTCTTCGGGAAAGAGAGAAACGTAATCCAGGCAAACACTTCCTTTATTTTTAAAGGTAAGCGCCAGACGGTATTTATTGCCTGTGGCAGAGGATTTCAACACGCCGTCATAGCGGTGCCACCGGTTGTCTTTCGTTACCTTAAATGTTTCGGAAGCCACAGGCTGATTGTCTGCATCGATTAAAGAGATGGAAACCTCCTCGTCACTGGCGGCATCGGCTTTCAGATGGAATGTCAATTTATAGGATTTACCTGCAGAAAGAGCCATATTCCAGTAGCCGTTATTAATGACCTGCACATCGCCTGCCGACTTTCCCAAATCCAACAACAAAGCATGCGGTGTAGCCGGATGCAAGGGTTGGTTATCCACAATCTTATACACAGGCTGTCCGCCATCCGGGCAAACGACCTGCTAACCGTCCATGGCTTTGCCGTCTTTCCATTTTACTTTGAAATGATTGATAGAATCATTTGAATAACAAGGTAATTCTTTCGCTACAGCAAAGCCATCTTTATAAACAGTTCCGGAAGGAAGATTGTCATCTTCAAACCCTCTGTTCATAACCATTTCCGCATACAATCCCCCGTCACCGGAGTGCGTGATTTCTTCAAAAAAGACACCATACAGCGAGGAAGGGATTTCTGCTCCTTCCTGCGCGACATCGATGGTAATCCGGTCCGTTTTTTCATTGCAGGCTGCCAGCAAAAGAAGCAGAGAGGCTCCCAGGCATAGACCTGACTTTTTATTCCATTTATTCATTTTATTCGCAATTTATTAGTTTTCCACATATTCGACAGTTTGCCGGCATTGAATGTCTTCAGCCGACTTCGCAAACATAAATTCAAATTCACCGGGTTCTGTTACAAATTCCATGCGGGAATTCCACAGTCCCAGTTCTATATAAGGTATTGAGAATACAACACGTCTGCTTTCACCGGGTTTCAGTTCTATTTTCTTAAATCGTTTAAGGACCATTACCGGAGTAGTCACACTGCTCCTTTTGTCATTTATATAAAATTGCACAACTTCTTTTCCTGTCCGCGAACCCGTATTTTTCACCAGGACAGAAACATCTACACTTTCTTTTCCAAAAACTTTTTTAGACACTTGCATATCCGAATACTCAAAATCCGTATAAGACAAGCCAAACCCGAACGGGAATAAGGGTGCCGGAGATGAAAAGACATAATCCCGGCCTGCCTGCTCTTTGGTCCCCGGTTCGCGGTTGATTCCTTTTGCCGAAGGCTTATAATCGTATGAAACAGGAATATGGCCGACCGACTGAGGAACCGTAGCATTCAAACGTCCGGAAGGATTCACCTGACCGAATAGAATATTCGCCACAGCCATTCCTCCCCTTTCTCCCGGATACCATGCTTCCAGGATAGCCGGAATATTTTCCTTCTCCCAGGAAATGCTCCACGGGCGACCATGCACCAGCACCAGGACAATCGGCTTTCCTGTCTTTTTCAAAGCCTGAAGCAGCTCCCGCTGAACGCCTAACGGATTAATATCAGTTAGGTCATAGCCTTCACCGCAGGTAAAAGGATCTCCCACTTCATTTTCGCCCGGCCCTTTTCCCCAACCCAAGCCGGAAAGGATCACACTGGTACCGCCTAAAACCACAACAACGGCATCACTCTTTTCTGCCATCCGTATCGCTTCCGGAAAACCATCTTTGCTCAGTCCGGAAATATTACAACCTTTGGCATAATGAACATTCACCTCGTCGCCCACCACTTTGCGGATACCCTCTAGCACAGTGATACCGGACTTATTATCGCGTGTATACGAATAATCGCCATACTGAACCTGGTCGGCATTCGGCCCTATGATTGCTATATTTTTCAGTTGACTCCTATCCAGAGGCAACAAATCGTTTTCGTTTTGCAACAAGATAACAGACTCTTCTGCAATTTCTTGTGCCAGTTCAACGTGGGCAGGAAGATGAACTCTCTTCTTTATATCCGCAACATCCGGATAAGGTTTCTCAAACAGGCCGGCTTTGAACTTGGCAGTCAGAATACGGCGTACAGCCTTATCGATCAGCGATTCCGGTATTTTCCCGTCTTGCACGAGTTGTACCAGATTGAGATAAATATCGGGGCGGGCAGCTTCCAGATCAACACCGGCAGTAACAGCTCTTTCGGCAGCTTCCGCCTTGTCCTTTGCTATCAGATGAAAATTATACAACTGGGAAATTCCGCCATAATCGGAAAAACATATCCGCCAAAATTCCATTCATCCCGCAACACCTGTGTCAGCAGGAAATGATTGGCATGGGCAGGTACACCGTCCACCTCATTATAGGAAGGCATGACAGAATATACATTTGCTTCCTTTACGGCTTTCTCGAAAGGATATAAATACAGTGTACGCATCTCCCGTTCTCCCAAAGAAGCAGGCGCCAGATTGATGCCGGCCCAGGGCAAGCTATATCCGGCAAAATGCTTTGCCGTACACATCAATTTACCGGCGGGTATTCCTGTACGCGTTTGCTCTGGTTTTCCTTGCATACCGATAACGAAGGCCTTCCCCATCTCACCCACCAGATAAGGATCTTCTGCATAACATTCCTCATTCCTGCCATACCGGGCATCGCGGATCAAATCAAAAAGAGGCGATAACGCCTGATCGACACCCGAGGCAGAAGCTTCGTAAGCAATAACAGACGCCATCTTTTCTATCAGCTCCGGGTTCCATGTACTGCCCTGCGCTATTGCCTGCGGAAAAATTGTCGCCCCATAAGCCAGTTGCCCATGCAAGCATTCGGCTATCTGTATAGGCGGAATTCCCAGACGGGTATTTTCGCGGGCATGCCGTTTGGCACGGGCAGATTGCTCAACAATCTTTTCCAGGCTTTCGAACGGGCTGCCGCAAACCCCATAGGCCGATGCAGAATGAACAAAATCTCCCAAACCGGTCATAGACATTTGCTCCACTTTCTCCTGCAAAGTCATACGCCGGATTAAATCTTCCACCCGTTTTTCGACAGGGGCATTCGGGTCTTTATACAATTGAGGACAGGCTATTTGGGCAATAAGACAGACCAAACAGACACACAGACTTTTCTTGATCATACTACTTTATAATTAGAAAAGGGGAAAAGTTTTGCCAACCATAAAATCAACCAGACTTTTCCCCTCCTCAAGTTATCAACAATATTAATTACCAACCCGGATTATTGGGCAACAACTTCGGATTGGCATCCGTTTCCGTAGATGGAATCGGCCACAGCAAATATTTCTCGTCGAAAGTAATACCGCTTTCATTGGCGAAACCATTGTACGTTTCGAAACGGTTAGCCTTCACATTATATGCCATACGAGTACATTGGATATCGAAATATTCTTTGTTTTCAAAGTACAGTTCATGCGTACGTTCTTTCCAGACAGCCTGCAGGAAATCGTCTTTACTCAATCCGGTAACAGGAGCCAGGTTCGCACGGCTACGGATCGCATTTACCAGGTCGTAGCACAACTGGTCGGGAGCGCCATTCGCCTGCGTATACGATTCTGCATAAATAAACATCACTTCCGGCAAACGGTAGAGCGTAAAGTTAATATCACACTGCCCAGTCTTTAAGGCGCCTTCGATATCATAATATTTATACAAGGCAGGAGAACCGAATTCGATAATATTCGTCTTATCATCCCGGTGCCCGTCTTTGGTGAAGAACATTTCCTTTTCTTCTGTCCGCTTATCCCCTTTGTCATACGAATAATAAAAGTCCCAGGTAGGCATCAGGGCACCGAATTCATCATAAATCTTTATGATCTGTTTCATTGTAGGAACAATCATAGAAGTAATCTGATTCGTGCTGATACCTTCTTTATACTGAATCTGGAAAATCAATTCACCTTTATTCTTGTTTTCATCGTCATGCAGTTTTTCATACGAATCAAACAGGGAATACCAGGCAGAAGATGCAGCAGCCGCGTTATAATCGGCACTTACAGGAGAAACACAATATGACTTATCGAGCACTTCTTTTGCTTTCTCATAAGCCAGTTTATAATATTCGGGTCCTTTATTCAACGGTGCACCGGCCATATACTGATAGACATCAGCCATAATCGTTTTCACCAGACCTAAAGAAACCCTGCCGGTACGATCCGTTTCAGGCAAACCGGATTGTTCTGCCGCTTTCAGATCGCTCAGGATAGATTCGAAAACCTGTTCCTGGGTTGAACGTTCCGGATACAGATTTTCCGAATCCGATGTTACAGGTTCCAAAATCAAAGGAATGTCGCCATATAGACGTACCAGATAGAAGTAATAAAGGGCACGCAAGGTATATACTTCACCCAAAAGGCTTTTCGTATCGCCACTTACTTTCTGAATGCCGCTAATACACATGTTACAATCGGCAATCCCTTCATAAAAACCTTCCCAGATGTTTTTGAAAGACGGACTGTTTGTTCCCGTCGTATGACGAATATAGCCACTGTTATACGTACTTTGCCCCAGGGTGGTGGCATGACCGCACAATAACTCCAGCGTCACCCATGGGCCTTCACCATAACCGTCATAAGATTGCCAGGCTCTTAACCGTTCGTAAGCACCATCCACTGCAGTCTTTGCCTGGGAAATGTTCTGGAAATAGTTTTCCTGGGTGAAGTCTGATTTCGGATTCTCTTCCAGAAAATCATTACACGAAGTAGCTCCTGTCAAAAGCAAGCTGCTTATTGCCAATATATAGATTTGTTTTACTGTTCTTTTCATGACCAATATAGATTATGTTAAATTAAAAGATTGCACTAAGACCGAAGGTGTAACTTCTTGCTTTAGGATAATCATAGAATTGTATATTCTGTGAGAAACCACCATCCCAGGTAGAAACTTCAGGATCATATCCGGTATAAGAACTGATCAGGAAGAAGTTCTGAGCGGAGAAAGAAACACGAAGTTTGGAGAAACCGATCTTATTAATCAGTGTTGTCGGCAAAGAATACCCGACAGAGATATTCTTACCACGCAGGAAAGAACCGTTCTCTACTTTATGAGAGTCGATCAAAGTCGTATACCCGGCACTGGCCAGACGGGTCTGGGCAATCGGCGTATTTTGATTTTTCTCAGTCCATGCATTCAATACGGTTTTCTTTGAGTTAGCAATGCTGGTACGGTCTTCGGAAGAGTGGTTCGTATTATTCAATACGTCGGCTCCTACGGAATACTGCAATTCCAGAGAGAAATCAAAATTCTTATACGACAGATAGTTATTAAATGTACCATAGAAGTCGGGAGTACCGCGACCGATGATTTGTTTGTCGGCATCATTGATCTGATAATCATGATTCAGGTCTTCATGCTTCAAGTCACCCGGTTTCTTACCATATTTAGCGGCTTCATCGGCTTCAGCCGTACCCCAGGTACCCAACAATTTATAACCCCAGAACAAACCGACAGGTTCTCCTACACGAAGGATCACATTCTTACCCAAGAAATCAGGATCAACCAGTTTATCCTCATTGTTTACACCCAGTTTCGTAATCTCGTTCTTCAGGAAAAAGATATTAAATGAAGAAGACCACTGAAAATCGTTTGTCTTGATATTTACAGTGTTCAATGTCAGCTCGATACCTTTATTTTCCATGCTACCAATATTCGACATCATTGCACGTTTACCACTGGTTGCAGGCACAGGAGCTTCATATAATAAATCCTTCGTTTTCTTCAGGAAGAAGTCGAGTTCCATAGAAATGCGGTTATCCAACACACCCATGTCGACACCTACGTTCCACTGTTCCGTTTTTCCCCATTTCAAATCAGGATTAGCCAACTCGCCGATCACCATACCCGGAGCTCTTTCGCCACCGAACACATAAGTTGTCGAACCAAGCATAGCCAGCGAACGATACTGACCGATATCCGAGTTACCTGTCAAACCGTAGCTCAAACGCAGTTTTAGGTTAGACATCCAGTCTTTCGTATTTTCCATAAATGCTTCATCGATCACACGCCATCCTAAGGCAGCAGAGGGGAAGAAAGCATATTTATTGTTTTTACCGAATTTGGAAGAACCGTCCACACATCCTGTCAGAGTCAGTAAATATCTGTTCTTCAAATTATAGTTAATACGGGCAAAATAAGATTCCATCCGCCATCCCAGATAACTGGAACCAATAGACTGTGTTTTTGCCTGCCCGAGATTATTCCAGCTAAAGAAATCATCCGACAAATCCTGACCGGTTTGTTCCATGCGTGATCTGTGATATTTCTGATATTCGGCACCGACCATCGCATTAATTGCATGATCCTCATTGATAACCGCATTATAAGTCAAGTGATTTTCCCACTGCCAGAAACGACGACGTTCGCTATTGACATTCACTCTGTTTTTACCTACGCCGGAACGAAGACTGATGGTTGTCGGAGCAAAGATAAATTCATGCCAATCAGTATTTGATGCACCTAAAGTCGTCCTAAATTCAAGTCCTTTCATAAAGGTTATATTGGCATATGCATTTCCATTGAATACGGCGCTTTTGTTCAACCATCCCAATTCGCTAGCCAAACTTGCCGGAGTGTCAGCATCTTCCATACCCGCAAAATCAGCCGGACGGGCAAAAGCTCCGTCAGCCCATTTAGTCGGAATAATAGGAGTCGTTTCAATCATTGTTCTCGGAATATTGCCCGAACCCTGCTCCTGATCCTGGAAACTTTCACGGATATCGCTATAACTTAACATCGTTCCGAGTTTCAACCAGTTAGTCACCTCGGTGTCCAGATTGACACGTCCGGAGAAACGTTTCTTATAAGTCGATTTCAAGATACCTTCATCATCGGTATAATTCAGAGATGCGGCATAAGATGTTTTCTCAGTACCTCCGGTAAATGAGAGGTTATGGTTCTGGCTTACCGCAACGCGGGTTGCTTCATCCTGCCAGTCGGTATCATACAGTGGATTGCCATTGGCGTCAAACAATTCGTGATTGCCATAGGTATTTCCCACCTTATAATGTTCGCGGACATACTCCGGACTGAACATGGTATATTTGCCGGACTTCCAACCTGTCGGGTCGAACTTCTCCGTATTCTTATAACCTGTATCCCATATCTGCATAAATTCTTCGGAATTCAGCACATCTATTTTGCGGGCTAATTTGCTGAACGACACATTGGCATCGTAGCTGACTGTCGGTTTTTGTCCGAGTTTTCCTTTCTTAGTAGTTACGAGAATAACACCATTCGAACCGCGTGTACCGTAGATAGCCGTAGAAGAGGCATCTTTCAGAACATCGATCGATTCGATATCGTTGGGGTTGATTGCATCCAGGCCGCCGCCTTCCCATACAATTCCGTCGACCACATAAAGCGGATTACTGGTTGCATTGATTGAGCTGTAACCACGGATCTGAATGCTGGTTCGACCGCCCGGACGACCGGAGTTGGTCGATATATTGACACCGGCCACACGTCATGCCAAAGCCTGTTCAACCGTAGTTGCCGGACGTTCCATCAACTTTTCCGATTTAACGTTGACAACAGAACCTGTCAGGTCTGACTTCTTTTGCACACCATAACCGACAACAACCACTTCATCCAGGCTTTGGGTATCTTCCACCAGCTTCACCGCAATCCGTGAATTGTTTCCTACCGGAATCTCTTTTGTCAGATAGCCGATATAAGAGATGGTTAAAGTAGCCGAAGCGGGAACCTCCAATGAAAAGTTTCCGTCGAAATCGGTAACCGTTCCGTTTGTCGTTCCTTTAACAACGATATTGGCTCCGATAATCGGTTCGCCGTAATTATCCGTAACCACTCCGGTAATCGTGCGAACCTGCTACTGCATGGTTCCTGCCATCGCTTTACGGGATAAGATGATCTGTTTATCCACTACTTTATAGTCGACATTCGTATTGTCGAACATCTGGGATAACACTTTATTGATATCACCTTTATTTACTTTCAGGTTGACAATGCGGTTAACATCCACCGTGTTGTCTCTAAACAGAAAAGAGAATCCAGTCTCCCGTTCAATCCGGTCAAGTGCCTGCTCAACCGTAACATTCTTTAATGATAACGAGACTGTGGCTGTCTGCGAATAAGAAACGCCGGCATATAATTGAGAAGCCAGCAGGAATGAGAAAACAACACTTAACTTCATAATACGACAAGCTTTAAGGAAGCATCGAGCATAAATGCTCTTGCGTAATTTAAATAACTTCATAACTTTGTAAATGGATTTTTAATTATTAATTCTGCTGACCGGTTGACGCTGGTCAAAAGATGTTTCACACGGGGCAAGAGTAAGTTGACGCTTATTCTTGCCTTTTTTTAAGGCATACTACTCTCTATATCATAGGCTAACTGATTTAAGTTCAACTATATGTTTTTCTTACTTCAAATACACTTCTATACGTTCGCGGGCGAAGGAGTCGTCGTCGTTCTGCTCCAGCCTTTTTACCGACCACTCGATAGGAGTCGTAAGTTTCAGATAGTTCAATATCTGCTCGACTGTCTCCGTTGTGAATGTGGCACGATAGCTATATTCCTTATTCCCGTTTTTATGCAATACGATATCCACATTATATCGTTTGGACAATTTCTTCAGCACAATGTCCAAAGGAGTATTCCTGAATACCAGCCGCCCGTCTTTCCAGCCGGTCTTTCCATCCAGGCTTACATGCGAAACGGTTATTTCACGGGTATTCCTGTCGAACACAGCTTGCTTCTCAGGATCCAGGTGAACGGTCTTATCCTGACTGATAAAGTCTATTTTCCCTTTTTCCAGGACGGCCTCAATATAAGGTTCGTCGTCATAAGCATTAACATTGAATTTCGTTCCGTAGGCCATCACCTTTATCCCGTCGTCGGTATTTACATAAAAGGGATGTTCCGGGTCTGATTCGACTTCAAAATAGCCTTCCCCCGACAATTTCACTTCTCTGGCCTTTTCACTGAATACGGCCGGATAACTCAACGTACTTTCCGAATTCAACCAGGCAACCGATTTATCCGGTAAAACCAACCGCGTAATCGTACCAGGAGCCGAACTAACCTGCGTATAGGCTATCTGTTCTATCTGCTCTTTTTGCTTTACATATAAATAAGAAAACAAGACAGACGATATTAACAAAGGTAACAGCAGGATAACAGCAACACGCGAAAGAGTATGCATGAATATGTGGCGCGCCTGCTTCTTATGCATTCGCCGGCTAAGTTGTGTATATGCTTTCTCCACATCAACCGACTGATATTCGAGGATATCTTCCGTCAATGCCTTTGTCTGTTCTACCGTATGCTTGTTATCAGTCATATTTATGCCTTTTATAATAGAGACACACGAAAATGAAAAACACGACAGCAAAATCAGTTTTTTTTAAAAAAAAGGAATATATTTGTCATATCATGGGAAATAAGGATACTGATACTGTTAATCTTGAAGTACTTTTATGGGATGTCTCAACTAATGATAATGAGAAGTCATTCCGTAAATTATTCGAGTTATATTATCCGGCCTTGTGTGTTTATGCCAAACGTTTTATCGAGGAAAAAGCTACCCGTGAAGATATTGTTCAAGATGTGTTTCTTGCTATCTGGGAGAACAGAAAGCATATTTCAGTTCAAGTTTCAACTAGAAATTATTTACTGACCTGCGTTCGTAACCATTGTCTGAATTACTTGCGCCAACATACCACAGAGTCTATCGAACAACTCATTCAAAACAATATGCCCATATATGCCGTCAGCAACGACAACTTTTACACCCTAACCGAACTGCGGGAGCTATTGGCAAAGAGTATCAGTAAACTTCCCGATGACTACCGCCGCGTATTCGAACTGAATCGCTTCGAAGGCAAAAGCTACGGCGAAATCGCCGAATCGATGGATATATCTGTCCGAACTGTCGAGCGGTATAAGAACAAGGCAATAGAGATACTCAAAAAAGAGTTGAAGGATTATTTGCCGTTCTTTATCGGTTTATTCTATTAATTCAGAGAGACAAAAGCAGCCCTTTCGCTATCAGCAAGTCGAAGGGTGTTGTCAGTTTTATATTCTCGCGGTTGCCGGTGACCAGCCGGATGGATTGCCCCATAGCTTCAACGACGGAAGCATCATCGGTAAAAAGAGGGGAAAAGTCTTGCCCGTAGGCTTTCAATAATACATCGGAGCGGAATACCTGAGGCGTCTGCACGGCAAAGTAGCGGCTGCGGTCGACCGGGTGGGAACCGTTAGCATCTGTTTCGCGCAACGAGTCTATCATCGGTATCACGGGAATGGCGGCTCCGCTCTTTTCCGCTTCTTCAAAACAGGCACTGATTACTTCGGACGAGACAAAAGGACGTACGCCGTCGTGCACGGCAACCAGGGCTTTTTCATTCCTTTCGGATGTATTTTCAATTTCTTCCGAGAGGAATTGCAATCCGTTCCGAACGGAATGAAAACGGGTCTCTCCCCCGTTGGCTATCCGATGGGGCACTTTGCAACCGATTTCACGGCAAAGCATCTTCCAATAAGGCTGATGATCTTCGGGGAGCACCAACACCAGTTCGGCCGAGGAACCCCAACGGTAAAATGCTTCCAGCGTATGCATCAGGACCGGTTTCCCATTCAGCGGAATAAACTGTTTGGGAAGGTCGCCACCCATCCGGAGACCTTTCCCTCCGACTACGATCAGTACATATTTGCGCATTACTCCAGTTCCTCCAACACTTTTTTCACCTCTTCATCCACTTTATACAGTTTCTCTTTGCAGAGTTTGATCAGACGGGTTGCTTCCTTCACCTTTTCGGAAAGGATATCCACATCCAACTCGCCGTTCTCAATGTCGGCTACGATCTTACGAAGCTTCTCTACCGCTTCGTTGTATGATTCTTCTTTCTTTGCCATATCTTGGATTAATTTATTTTTCAACAATACTTTTCACCTCCCCATCCATAAACCGGGTGGTCAGTTCATCGCCGGAAGTCAGGCCGGTAGCGTGTTTGATTATTTTGCCGTCTTTCAGGGTCAGGCTGTAGCCGCGTTTCAGGACATAGTCGGGGGAAGCCATTTTGATGAATTGCTCCGTCAGCTGGATGAAGCGGGAGCCTTCCGCCAAACGGGCCGTTACACGATTTTGTAACTGCATCTGCATCGTTCCGAGCGACGAACGGCGGCGGGATAATAAGGCAGAGGCGGAAACAGGCAATTTGTTGTCTACCATCTGAAGATAAGAACGGTTCCGCTCTATCCGGTTAACGGCAACCACCGGCAAACGTGCACCCAGCAATTGCAGGTAATTCTTTTGCTTGAGCAATATACCGGCAGCCAGCTCGCTTACCTCTTGCTGCAACCCTTCCAACGCTACGGCAGCGGCATCCATACGCCCGATCAGGAACTCGGCAACAGCCGTAGGCGTCTTCATACGGGTATGCGCCACCATATCGAGGATCGTATCGTCACGCTCATGCCCGATACCCGTAATAACGGGCAGCGGGAATTGTGCACAATTCGCCGCCAGCAAATACGAATCGAAGCTATTCAGGTCGGAAGTTGCCCCGCCACCTCGGATAATGACCACCACATCGAAGTAATCGAGATAGTTGTAAATGCGATCCAAAGCCGCAATGACCGATTCTTCCGTCCGCTCTCCCTGCATCAGAGCCGGGAAAAGCTTGGTGTAAAAAGGATAACCGCTACGGTTATTCGCCAACTGGTTCAGGAAATCCTCATACCCCGCTGCCGTAGGCGAAGTGATCACCGCAATACGTTTGGGCAGTACCGGAAAAGGCAGCTCCTTATTCAGCGCAAACACTCCTTCTTCCTTCAACTGGCGGATAATCTCCATCCGCCTGCGTAACATATCGCCCATCGTGTAAGCCGGATCGATATCCAGCACAGTCAGGCTATATCCATATAATTCATGAAATTCGACGGAGACTTTCACGAGCACTTTCAAGCCCGAAGCGAACAATTGCCCTGTCTCCATCTCGAAATAAGGCTTCAACATACGGAACGTCTTCGCCCAGATAGAACCGCGTGCCCTGGCAACCAACTGTCCGGTCACCGGATTCTTTTCTATAAATTCCAGATAACAATGCCCCGACGACGCGTTGGTACGCACATCGCTCATCTCGGCACGTACCCAGCAAGTACCGGGAAACGCATCATTCACCACGCCACGTATCCGATTATTCAATTCCAGCAACGAGAGTTCCTGTCGCCCTATTCCTGCAGATCCCGGTTCAACGTTTATTTCCGGCATATTCCAGTCCTTTCTTATAAGCTTTATACACATTGGGAATGCCATAACCCAACTCCGCATCCGGACGTTTCGCCTGGCTCGACACCTGTTGCAATAAAGCAATGATCTCTTTGTTACTCAACCGAGGCAACGCTTGCCACAGGCAAACGCCCAGCCCCGCCAATATAGGTGTTGCAAACGACGTTCCGCTGGCATAGCGCACATTCCCTCTCGGATCGATCACGCAACTGCCGCTGCCCAAAGCCACTACATCCGGCTTCACCCGGTAGTCTGCCGTAAACCCGACAGAGCTGAATACACTTTTCTTCTTATCTTCCGTCACCGCCCCGACTGTCAGCACATCGGAAGCATCCGACGGGAAAGTAATCTTCCCCCACTGTCCGCTACCTTCATTCCCTGCGCTGCAAAACATCAGGATACCTTTTTCGGCAGCCTCATGGGCCACCCGACTGATCAGAGCCGTTTTGCCATCCAGCGCATCCTGGTCGTACGAAAGCTCGTCGGCATCAAAGGCGAAATACCCCAGCGACGAGGTAATCACATCCACCCCTACGCTGTCGGCATACTCCACTGCTGCCGCCCAATAATCTTCTTCTATCGGATATTCGGAATCGCTATCTTCGCTCTTGATAAGCAGGTAAGAGGCTTTGGGAGCCGTCCCCACCATAATGCCGGGCATATCAGCGGCCAAGCACGACAATACTTTCGTTCCATGATCGTCTGCCTCATAGACGCTACGTTCCGGGTAAATGACATTGTGTGTCCCGATCAATTGCAAAGAATCGAAGACACTGATCCGGTCCACATTCTGGAAACCGGCATCGATTACGGCAATGCGCATGCCCTCGCCCCTGAATCCGGCTTCATGCAACTCGATGCCATTCAGCATTTTTATCTGTTCCTCGGCATATCCATATTGCGCTTTCAACGGAGTGTCTGCCGGGAAATAACGTTCTTCCTGTTCCTCACTTTCCGCAGTGACAACATCGGTGCCTTTCCAAACCCATTTCACCGAATCGACGATGACCAGCTCTTTCAGCTTGTCGGCAACCGTACTGTCGCTACTGGCTACAACCACCGTCGAGAACCATTTACTCTGCACGACCGGTTTTGCCCCTGTCGAAGCCAACGTATCCAGGTAAGCAGGTGCAATGGGAAGATCGGAAGCAGAAACGGGAGTCCCCGTTTTTTTACGACGCTGAATAGATTCCTGCGAAAGAAAAGTTTCCGGTTGTTCGACCGTACAGCCGGCATCGCCTTTATCTTTTAGGTAAACGCGAAAACAATAACTTTCTCCGGCAACAAGCCAGGAAGAAAAGCAACTCAATAAGATAATCAGTCCAATATATTTTTTCATGGGATAAATAAAAACTCAACCCTGCAAAAGTAGTAATTGCTATGAATATAAAAAAGCCTGGCAACTCGTTAGAGAAACCGGGCATTCTATTTTATTTTAAATTATTCGTTCACGTTGCAGATAGGGATCTCCCGTTTTACACTCTGCCGTAAAGAAATCAATGTCTCGGTAGCAGTGACACCCGGTATCTCCTGAATCTTCGAGTTCAGCAGTTCCATCAGATGTTCGTTGTCGCAGGCATACAATTTGATCAGCAAAGTGTACGGACCGGTTGTGAAATGACATTCCACCACTTCGGGTATTTTCTCGAACTTAGGCACTACATCTTTATACATAGAACCCCGTTCCAACTTTACCCCGATATAAGTGCAGGTATTATATCCCAGAATCTTAGGATTAATATGATAACCCGACCCAACGATCACATTCATATCAATCATGCGCTGTACCCGCTGGTGGATGGCTGCACGCGAAACTCCACATTCTTCGGCTACATCCTTAAAAGGAATCCTGGCATTCTTTGAAATAATGTTCAATATCTGCCGGTCCAGCTTGTCTATTTTCTCCATCTTTTCTATCGCTTTATTATACGCTTTTAATATTGTAATATCAAAAGTATATAATAATTTCAACAATCTATCATTCTGAAAGAAAAAGTAGCAAATAAATAATAAAAGCAGGCAAATGATGCTTTTTAGCATAAATTGCCCGCCTTTTTATTTACAAAATGAGAGATTTCGTCTTACTTCTGACCGTCTTTAACGATATCAAGTAATTCAACATCAAACTTCAATACGCTGTTCGGTTTGATACCGCGAGTGCCCTGTTCGCCGTATGCCAGTTCAGCAGGAACCCAGATAGTATATTTAGAACCAACCGGCATGATCTGCAGGATTTCAGTCCATCCCTTAATTACGCGGTCTACACCGAATACGGCAGGTTCGCCACGATCTACAGAGCTGTCGAATTTAGTTCCGTCGAGCAAAGTACCTGTGTAGTGTACTTTTACCTGGTCGGTAGCAGCCGGCTTTGCGCCATTGCCTTCTTTTTCTACTTTATACTGCAAGCCGCTTTCAGTAGTGAAAACGCCGTCTTTTGTTTTGTTTTCTGCAAGGAATTTTTCACCTTCTTCTTTTGTCTTCTGGGCGTCTTTAGCCTGAGCTTCCACGAAATAAGTATTCAGGAAAGCCTGAGCTTGTTCGGGAGACATTTTCATAGCGGCAGAATCGCCTTTCATAGCAGCTTCGAAACCGGCCAATAAGTCATCGATATTAGCAGGACCGCCAGGCATACCTGTCAGGTTCTGTTTGAAAGCATTACCATTAGCAATACCAATTGCATAGCTCGCGCTATCCACAGAGGTTTTCAGGCTTGCGGTTCTTTTCGAATCGCAAGAGGTGGCAGAAACGCCTAACGCTACAATAACAGTAGCTACTAAAACATTAATCTTTTTCATTTTAATTCTCTATAATTATTTTACTATGTCCAATAATTCGACGTCGAAAACCAATGCACTGTTCGGTTCGATTGCCTCTCCGGCTCCGTGTTCGCCGTATGCGAGGTTCGAGGGGATGAACAATCTCCATTTAGAACCAACTTCCATCAGTTGCAGGGCTTCTACCCATCCGGGAATCACCTGCGATACGCCGAATACAGCCGGTTCGCCGCGCTGCACAGAGCTATCAAATACTGTTCCGTTGATTAATGTGCCATAATAATGACATTTCACGCTGTCTGAAGCAGTCGGTTTAGCGCCGTTACCTTTTTGGAGTACCTGATATTGCAGTCCGCTTGGTAATGTAACAACTCCTTCCCTACCTTTGTTGATAGCCAGAAATTCTTCGCCTGCTTTTTTGTTGATTTCAAACTTTTCTTTTTGCAGCTTCATGAAGTAATCGTTGATCACCTGCTTAGCCTCGTCATAACTGATTTCAGGGGTCTGATCGCCTAAAACATCTTTCAATCCTTTTACAAAATCCTCAATTTGAAGATCATTAATGCCTGAGTTCTGGAAATTATTTCCGATACTTAAGCCAAGTGCATAACTAACTTTATCCATTCTTTTTCGTTTTCAACTAATTACGAACCACAAAAGTAATGCTTTTAACCACACAAATGGTATTAAAGGACACTTTTTTATTACTTTTAGTATTCACAGAGGTGGGTTAGCTGCCACAGTGAAAGGAAATTAGATAGAAATTCAAGAGGGTCTACGGCATATTACCTAATCTTTGTTTGTTTGTATGTAATTTATAAATTACCTTTGTGATATGAAAGTTAGAGAAGTCGTAACATATAAGCATTATTTCGATGACTTTTTCAAAGCTCAACCTCAAAAGGAGGAACCCAAATGAATACAAAGACATTGGATCAAATCAAAAATGATTATTACGGTGAAGCCGGTACACCTGAACGTGACCGTTTGGAAAGAGAACTTGAAGCATTACGCATCGGCTTTAAGATACGAAGCGCAAGGGAGCAAAAGGAAATGACACAGGCAGAACTGGCAAGCCGCATTGACAAGAAACGATCTTTTATCTCCAAAGTAGAAAATGATGGAGAGAACATCACGCTTAAAACCTTATTTGATATTGTAGAGCGTGGACTTGGTGGCAAACTAAAAATAGAAGTACAGTTATAAAAACAAACACATCTATACATACGGTTGTATAAATCACGAAAGCCCCGAAGGACGAGTCCTTCGGGGCTTTGTTTTTGTCTGTTTTCACTCTTCACAGAGGTCGGACAGAAGAACTTTATTTCATTACTTTAGTATTAATATCGACTGCTTGTTCGCCCTCGCGGGGTAGTTGGTTACTGCTAACCGCGCAGTCAATTTAAAATTTATTGATTATAAATTGTTTCTTATTTTACGATTGCTTTAACAGCACCTTCACCGTCAACAACTACTACAACTACACCTGCAGGTACAGAGATTGTTGCTTCGCTTGATGTGATTATTGTGCTGGCAATTGTCTGACCAAGAACGTTAGTGATAATAACAGTCTTGCCTTCGGCACCCTTAACAGTTACGAAACCGTTGCCGGCTACCACACTGAATGTTGAAGCAGCATCGATAGATTCGTTACCTGTTGCGCTACCGTCGTAGTTTTCTTCGATTTCGAATACGTCACCGTTTTCATAACCCTTAGTTACTACTACTGTACCGTTGATCCATCTCAGATAACCTTCTTCAGAAGTATAGCTTGCATTGTTAGCGTATGCTTCAGCAAATTCGGCAGCTGTTTCCAGATTCTTATCGTCACCCAGATAGTTCTTAAACAGAGTCTGAATCTTGAATGTCTTAGCATCGCTGTTTACATAACGGAAAGCAAACTTAGCAACGTTGAATTCAGGAGAATCCATAGCGATCTTAACGGCTTCACCACCCTTGCGAGTCAGATACAATGTATCGCCTGCATGGATACCTTCTACGAAGGCCAATTTAGCACGCTTGTCAGCACCAACTTCGGCTTCATTGATGTACCAGTTGTTGTGGATATGGTTAACACCATAAACGTTAGCTGTATCGATCAGGTTCATCAGGAAGCAGCCTTTCAAAGCTTTGTTTTCTACAGCATCGGCACAAGGTTTACCTCCGTTTTCTTTGTCTCTCCATTCCTGAGAATTGTGCAGGTCGTTGTAAGGACAATAAGCTTCTTCTTTCACACTTTCGTTTACAGCCAGCAAATACTGGTAAGTCGTATTCAATACGCCTTCGTTATCGTGACGGTCTACATAAGCAGTGTCAACGAAGATAGCCGGGTTCACGTCGAACTGGTTTGTATTGTCGATATTCAGGAAGCTCAGTGTATCACCTTCTACTACCGATTTATTATCTCTCTTTTCATACAATACCTGATCGTTGTTTTCAGAACGGAACAATTTAACGATTTCGCCGTATTCAGCAATCTTGTGGTATTCAGATGCATCAGCAGGTTCTACCACCATGATTGAGTTAACGTCTTTTGCGTATGTATCCAGTTGTTCCAAAGAACCACCCTTCAAGCTGTTTGCCAGGAATACTTTGTTATAACCCGGTCTGTAAGCTGTAACGTAGTTGTTGGCATCTTGACTAACAGTAGGAGTAGCAGTTTTAACAGTTTCTCTCAATTCAACGAAGTTGTAACCGTTCGGTTTAACCTTCAGGGCAAAGCGTTGAGCAGCTTTGTAATAGCTTTCGCTGTTATCCTTGTTGTTTTCGTCACAGATATAGAACTCGAAGTTCTTTCTTCCGTCGAATTTCACGAACTCGCGGTTAGCTACTTTCTGGAATGTGTACGGAAGGATAGCCAATGTATCTCTTACTACTTTTTTATCACCAGAAGATAAGAAACCATCCTTATCATCGTTCAATGTAGCATATTCAGTTACAACATATACAGTATCAACTTCAGTGTACTTGTTATTGTCGTCCTGCTTCATAGCGAAGTGCAGTTTCCATTTGTCTGCATCACCCGAATTAGCAACGGTACCGATCTGGTGGCTGTTTGCATGGTTTTCTACAAAGTAAGCATTGTTGTTTTCAGAAACACCATGATACTGACCCAGGTGATAGTTGTTGCTTCTCAGGTCGTATTCAGTTGCCTTCATGTAACCCTGGAAGTTGTTAGCCTTAGTAGACTTCGTTACATAAACGATATCGTTGCTACCATTTCCCCAACTTGTACCACCGATCAGGTTTTTCTGAGAAGTAGTAAGAGTACTTGACGCCATCACATAGATTTCATACTTGCCACCATCGCGTTTGCGCAATTGAAGATTAGAAATCGTCACTTCCGGATTTTCGCGGTTGGTCAAAGTGAATGTATTTGCTTTCAAGTCAGCGCTTGTTACCATCCACTGTGCTTCCGGTGCAGATTCTGCTACTGTGTTAGCTTCTACATAGTCAGCTACGTCATCGTTATTTTCGTTTACGACTGCCAGGATACCGTTCAGCTTATATGCTTCATTGTCATCGCTTGCATTCTTCTTACTGTCAGCATAAGAGATGTTCCACAAAGTGTAAAGCAAATCTGTTACCTTCACGATATTATTGCCACCCAGTTTGATGTACGGATGTTTAGCATTAATATTAGTAGAAGTTGTCAGATAATATTTACCGCTGTTTTCCAGAATAGAGATATAACCGGCTGGAGAACCTGAAGTACCTGCGAATACAGCTACACGTTCAATAACATCTGTACCATTGTAAAGATATTCGAAGCGGAAGTTTCTATAATAAGTCTTGCCAGCATCTATACCCTTCTTGATTTCACTTGTAGTTAACCACTTGAAATCACCTTTGACATCGCTACCGCTGATTTCTTCTACTTCCAGAACCAACTTTTCTGCATTCTTACCAGTTTTGCCATCTTTGTTGTTCCACAATTCAACAATAGTTGCATCATTAGAAGGAGTAGCAGGAGCTGTTATAGTCTGTATCGGGAACATTGTTCCGGCAAATGCATCCGCATTTTCGAATACTTTCTTGCTGTCCTTTTCGTATTCTACAGCCAGATCGAAGCCCGGGTTCAAGATTTCGCTCAGCTGAGAAGCTGTCTTAGCCAGGTCGAACGGTGCGTAGAAGGCTACAACTGCTGCGTTACCAGTAACTAGATTACCATCGACAAGTGCTCCATTTCCATTGATCTCCTGATCATTAACAGACAAAATAATACCTTGGTTAGAGTATTCAGTATTAGCCTTCATGTCTGTCGTAGAGTTGATCTTCCACTGGATGGCCTTGTTGTCTTTTGTTGCCAAACTTGTGAAAATATAGTATATATCTTCTGTTCCACTATTGTTGACAGTCTTTTTATCTACTTTCCACAAGTAATTCTTGTAAGCATTCAGATCGCCTACTGTAGTTGATGTAGAAACACTAGCTGTACCGTTTGAAGGATCAACAACCAGTAATCCAGAATTTGTACCGTCATTAAATTTGACCAGCATGTAACCGGAAATTTCATTCATTACATCCAGTGAGGAATTAACAACATTGAGTCCGCTTACTCCATATATATTTCCAGAAACCTGATTATTTGCTACGGCAACTGAAGGATATACAGATACGGAAGAAATCGAAGCTACAGTACTTGTTGAGAGAACCAAAGCATTACTAGCAATTTTAGCGTTCACTATATTTGCAGCACCTGTATTAGGAGTTACTGCATAGTTTGCTGAAGCTGTTGCACCTGCAGGAGCCGATTTTCTATTCGAAGCTGGAGATGTCGTAGCTGTATAAACCAAATACTTCTGGTGGCTTACATCACCAGTCAGCGTTTCAGCATATACAGAAACCAAACGGCCGCTTTCGATACGCCAAGAAGCGTTCAAAGCATTAGTGGCAGAAGGAAGAATAGTTGATTCTTTAACAACGATATTGCCTTCAACTATTTCAGCATACAAATATTTGCCATCACCTGTCTTGAAATAGATAGGAGCTTTGTAGCTAGGAGCCAAAGCATCTTCTTCTCCTGTGAAAACCAAAGCACCATTCTCGTCTGTTGCCGGCAAATCATAACCAGGTGTGTTTGGTGTTTCTGCTACAGGAGCATCTTCCCATTGTCCGAACTGGATAGCGTTGTCAACCTCTGCAGTTGCAGTTATCAATGTCAAATCATCCCACTTAAGCTCATTACCACCTATTGCTAAAACTAATTCGCTATTATCATTAAGTTTAACCTCAACAGCACCACCTAAACCATCAGCATCGTCTTCAGCTACAACCTTTAGAGTTCCTTCATCATTGACAACAACATAAGTAGCTCCATCCATAGTTGTACTCAATGTAAAGCCTTCGTTTTGACCAGCAGTTACTGTCCAAATAACATAAGTAGCAGCATTAGCTTCTGTTATTCCAGCTGCATTAGCTTTAGTCAATGGGTAATAAGCAGCTACAGCATCTTTGGGAGCTTGATATTCACCAGACAAATAGTAAGTTGATGTTTGTTTCAAATCTGCATCTGTCGCTAAAACATAAGGTGTACTTACTGCTACACTCCCTGCTTCTACTTCAGCATTTGATCCTACAATTTAAAAGTAGTACCATTTCCTGCATCCGCTTCTAATCCAAGAGTTCCATCAGCAATAGACAACTCGTTACCCGCAAGATCATCGCTAGAACCTACTGTTACAATACTAATTACACCCTCAGCAACCTTTACAGTTACAACGTTTTGATCAGTTGATTCTCCTAAATAAAACTTAGTTTGACTAGCATCATAACAAAGAAAATAGTTCGTTTCGCCCATTTTCATTGTTGCAGAAGTAAGATCATCTCCAACAAATGTCCACTGAGTTGCACCAGCAAAATCCAGACCAGCCTTACCTGCCGTAGAAGCAACAGTATTAGTTCCTAGGTCACCTTGTTCAGCATCCACCTTTTCTCCAAGCGCCAAAGTCACAGCCTGTCCTGTTAACGCTGTTCCAATCGCATAAGCCTCGCCTGTTGCAGGTGCATCTTTCACCACCACATCAGCACTTAGCGTCGTCCAAGCCCCGGCTGCCAAGAGGACAGCCACTAACGTAGAAAACTTTTTGTTCATAATTTAAAAATTTAATATTAATAATAGTG
>JAJPZM010000201.1 GCA_021204335.1 Parabacteroides sp.
CACAAATATATATGAGAAGAACAGGATTATTTGTAGCATCCCTGATGCTGTCGACTACACTTTGGGCGCAATCGCCTGTCGAAAAAGGACTGAATGCAATCAATAAAGAAAATGCAGAAGCCTACATCGGTTTCCTTGCCAGTGACGAGTTGGAAGGGCGTGAAGCCGGATTTCGTGGCGGACGAATTGCTGCCGAATATATTATTTCCAATCTGAAGACAATGGGGATTGCTCCCTTTTATGAGTCTTATTACCAGCCTTTTGAAGCGTATAGCAAAGAACGCCAGAAGAAAGGTCGTTTCCAGGTGCATCCCGATTCGACTGCCCAACTAAAGCAAGAGGTGCACCGGAAGTTGTCGTTGCGGAATATTCTGGGTAAGATAGAAGGGAAGAACCCAAATGAATATGTTATTATCGGGGCGCATTACGACCATATCGGCTTTGATCCTTTGCTGGATGGCGACCCCATTTATAATGGGGCGGACGATAACGCATCCGGCGTGTCGGCTGTCCTTCAGGTGGCGAAGGCTTTCCTGGCATCGGGGCAACAACCGGAACGTACGGTTATATTCGCTTTCTGGGATGGAGAAGAAAAGGGATTGCTCGGCTCTGAATATTTTGTTCAGACTTGCCCTTTCCTGAAGGATGTGAAAGGTTATTTGAATTATGATATGATCGGTTGCAACTCGAATGAAGATGTTCCGGCCCAGGTCGATTACTTTTATACGGAAGCCAACACCGCTTTTGGCGATTGGCTGAAGAATGATATTAAGAAATATAATCTGAACCTTGTTCCGGTCTATCATGCCTGGGATAAACCGGTAGGAGGGAGCGACAACGGTTCGTTTGCCAAACGCGACATTCCTATTATCTGGTATCATACCAACGGGCATCTGGATTACCACATGCCGGGCGACCAGGTGGAAAAAATCAATTGGGATAAGATCGTGGATATAACAAAAGCTTCTTTCCTGAATATGTGGAATCTGGCGAATGAGAAGAAGTATTGATTTGTATCTGGTTGAAGAATAAAAAGAAAGCCGCGCTATTTTGATTAGCGCGGCTTTTTTATTTTAGTTTTTACAAACTCGGACCTTCGCCCCACTGTGGAGCACCCTGGTCTTGCCATAAACGTTCACTGTTCAACGTTATTCCATTAGGACCGGCAGTGGTCGGTGTCAATCCCTGACGACTAAATGCATCGATTTTTATCTGATACATCAAATCAGTTTCTACAGGAATACCTGTATCCATTCGACGTGGAATATTAGTTACCGGAACGACAGAGAAGTTTTCGCGCGCGATTAAATCCGAATTAAATTGGGGTAAACCGGAGCGACGGGCTGTTACAAATTGATCATCTGGATAAAGTGTGAAGTTCAACAATTGCTGTATGTACACTTTTTCCAGTTGTTCGGCCGTAGAACCTGTCAACTGATAGTCGGTATTTTCCATCATGGCATCCAACTCTCCGGCTTTCAATTCGATGGAAACTTCATTGGGGTCATAATTGTAAGTTGTACCGTAATAAGCAATCTGGTTCAACTCTGCCAAACGATCGTATTCTTCCACAGAAGCCTTTACACCTTGATTGTAATATTCTTCTGCTGATTTAGGCAATGATGCGCCTAGCAACTTGAATTCAGCCAAATATAAGTTGACCTCAGCAGATCCCATATACAATCCATACCAGGGACGGTCGTCTGTACGTTCGATGACCGGACCACCGGGCACGGTTGGTACAGAGGTATTATAAGTACGTCCGTTGATCATCTGTCGTTGAAACATTGAATATGGACGATAAGATTTATAATTCGAACCGTTGATCTCGTTGAGTTGGAAATTGGTAGTATAGTTGAAGTAATCTCCATATTTGGAGGCATTGTTAGATGCATTGAATTCAACCGGAATACCATAATAGCGTACCCAAGGTTCGCCCATACCTTTCCATTTTACAAATGTTTTCTTACCATTTGCATCTGTTGTATATTCTACGTTTTCTTCAATGTAGGTAGGTATATGGCGATCCTGGTCATAAAAAGCCTGAATGATTTCTGAATTCCATTCATTCTTAGTATAACAGAAACGTACGCGAGGGTCTTTGTTATCCAACATGAAGTCAAGTACGCGCTGGCTGGCGGCAGTTCCTGTCATGAAACCATTGTTCCAGTGGTAAGCATAGTCGTTTGAACTGGTATTGTTGGTCGCTTTGTTGAACAACATCGCATCGTCCAGACTATCGATATAACCGCAAGAAGCTTGAGCTACTTCCTGGGTAATTTGCAGGGCCTGTGCTTTATTTTTCGCTAACAAACGAGCTGCAATTTTCAGCTTAACCGAGTTTGCCAGTTTGGCCCATTTAGCCATATTACCACTATATACTACATCTTGTCCTAATAATTCTATTTGATTGGTAGAAGTTGTCAATGTATTGATAGCGGCATTCAGTTGTTCCAGCCACAAGCTATACAAACTTTCTATCGTATCATAACCAGGAGTCAATGTACCACCATGTAGACCTTTTGCAGCTTCTGTAAATGGAATATCTCCATACATATCAGTATCAAAAACACCCAGATAAGCAGTTATAGTATTTAAACATGCTAAGATGTTATTGTATTGATCTGCCTCTTCTTCGCTCAGTGTTGATTGGTAATATTCAACTTCACGTACGTATTTCAGCGTTTCCAGGTATTGGGAGCCTTGTTCTCCTGTTGCCGTAGTTGTAGTAAAGTCTGAACCGTATCCATCGGTAGGAGCTGCCATCTGTGCCCATGAATACATCATAGGAGCGTTATAGAACCAATACAGATAACCGGCTGGTTCAAACTTCAAAACGGCTTGTGCAAACAAGTAAGTAGGCTGGGCGGTAGTTACCTGAGACGGGCTTGAATTGATTTCAGCAAAATCATCCCGGCAACTGGTTGTTGTGCCCAAGATTGCCGCCCCCATAAGGGAAGCAATCAATATTCTTTTGTAATTATTCTTTTGTTTCATTTTAGATAATCCTTGATTAGAATCCAACATTCAAAGTGAACATATAGCTGGCAGTAACACCATTGAAAGAACGCGCACGGAACTCGGAAGCAGATGTACCACGTAATGATTCCGGGTTTTCACCATTAGGCATTGTATTCAGCAAGTAACCTAAATTGCGTCCCGTAAATGATAAACTCAGATTTTTTGCATGGAACTTTTCACAGAATGTCTTTGGTACACGGTAGTTTAGTGATAATTCACGGAATGCAATGTAGTTCAGCTTTTTAAACCATGTATCATTAATCGTTCCTAGTCCCCAGTCATTACTGTAAAATGTCCAACTTGATGCATGCAGGGGTTCTACAATACCTTTATCATATAATTGCTGGAATGTTTCACCTCCCTGGGCTACGGTATAGGATATACCGTCCGGACGCGTAAGGGTTGTTCCGCCTTCGATAATACCGACCGGAATAATACCATCGTTGTAGGTTTTACCATCCCACATAGAAGTATAGGTCAGACCTCCATGTTCTGTATCACGATTTTGCAAGGATGCTTTTGTGAAACCGTAAGATGTTCCATAACGAGAACCATAAGAAGCAACATAACCACCGAAACGCATATCAAATGAGGCGCTCAAACTCCAGTTTTTATAACTTAATGTTGTATTGACAGATCCCAAAAAGTCTGGTTGGATAGAACCTACGATTTCTGCTTTACCTGAACGTTGATAGAACATAGCTCCTTCGTCTGCATAATAGGTTGTAGCATCCAATACCGGCAGACCTGTAGCTGCATCTGTTTTGGGTTTTGAGTCAGACATCAACAAACCGTATTCTTCTCCAACTTTAGCCACTGATGCAATGCGGTAGTTTCCTCCTGATACCTGACCTTCCAGTACGATATAGTCGGCAACATTTTCATGTAAAGAAACGATTTTGCTGGTATTTTTGGTATAGGTGAAATTCAGATCCCACTGCCAGTCCTTATTTTTGTACGGAGTCGTGTTCAACGCCAGTTCCACACCTTTGTTTTGGATATTACCGGCATTGATCAACTGTTGGCTGATTCCTGATACATAAGGTACGTCGATTGTCATGATCTGATCTTTCGTATTTTCCTTATAATAGGTAGCATCGATACCGATACGGTTATTCAGGAAACGCCAGTCCAGACCGATTTCCCATGCGTTCTTACGTTCCGGCTTCAGGTTTGTAGAATAAGCTTTGTTAGGTAATTCCAATGCATAAACGCTGTTTCCATTGGAAGTTGTGGAAGTGTTTAATGTATAAGCGGTGTTGATAATATAAGATTCCGTATCATTACCAACTTGCGCCCATGATCCACGTACTTTGGCGAATGAAATCCATTCCGGCAATTGCTCACGGAATGTCTGGGTTAAAATCCATGAACCGTTTATTGACGGATAGAAATAAGAGTAGTTTCCATGAGTGTCTGAATAAACCAAGGCAGAAGACCAGTCATTACGTCCGGTTACATCTACAAAGATTTGGTCTTTCCAACTGGCACTTGCCTGGAAAGCAACAGACAACATGCGTTTCTCATATTGAAGTTTGCCTGTATAGGAAATGGTGTTTTTTGAATTCTCAATAAAATACTGGTTGGGGATTACCAAACCTCCATTCGTATTCATTGACATTGTCTGTTCGAAGTTATTGAAATACTCACCACGTAAGAATCCACCAAAATTCCAGTCGCCTACTTGCTTATTCAGTATAAAAGCGGCATTGAAGTTTGTTTGTTCTTTTTCATATAATCCTAAAGCATAGTAACCTCCTGTCGTATTAGCATATCCTGATCCCGGCTGTTTGCTTTCATGGCGTTTGTTATAGTTGTTATAACTACCTTCTGCACGGAATTTCAGCCAATCTAATATATCGACATTTACAATCAAAGACGGACGAACATTTGTTTCTGTCTGTCGGTAATCGTTTTCGAAGATATTCCACCAAATGCTAATACCCGGTACATTTGCATATTTGTCACCATAGTCAGAGCTAGCCAAGCCTCCATGTTCTCCTTTGTAACGAGTTCTCCAATAACGAGTATCGTAAATGGCACTGAACGGTCCTGATGCTTGGTCAACGAATGATTCACCAATGTTAACCTGTGCGTTTCGGGGTTTTGAAGTGGCGAAACTCATGGATGCTTCCAATTCCACCTTATCCGTAATCTTATGAGTAGCTTTTCCTAAAAAAGAAAGACGTTGGAAACTGTTATTCGGTAATGTACCGTTTGCATACTTATAAGATAAAGATGTATAGAAAGAGGTCTTTTCATTGGCGCCGCTGACAGAGATATTGGTGTTGGAGTTAACACCTAAATCGTAAGCATCTTTCATATTACCTTCGTATGGGCTATAAGTTCCTATTGAACCGTCCCACATTTCAATCTGTGAACCGTCAAATTTAGGTCCCCAGCCATATTTCTTAGCCCCGATCAAGGTATGTTGGCCGGCACTATTCAAATTGAATTGGTTTATATCCCATTTGTAATAGTTACCATTAGCATCTGTTTGGCCATAGTTGATGAAACCGGAAGGATAACCTAAACCGTATTCGTATTGCAAATCAGGTTGTTTTCGCATGTGGTCGATACCTACAGTTTGAGAGAAATTGATACCTAGTCCATCCATGCCTTTCCCGCTTTTCGTTGTGATAACAACGGCACCATTCAGACCACGAGAACCATACAAAGCTGTAGCTGCTGCACCTTTCAGAACAGAAACCGTTTCAAAATCGTCCGGGTTCAAGTTTTTTAATTCATTACCGTAATCGGCATCTGTTGTACTCCAATCAGCATCACCATCTTTGATAGCGTTATCCAGAATAACACCATCTACAACATAGATAGGCTGGTTATTCGTTCCTAATGTAGAAGCACCACGGATCAAAATTTTAGAAGAACCGAACATACCACCATCAGAGCCGGAGATTTCCACACCTGCAACTTTACCTTGCAAAGCAGCAACCGGATTGATAACGTTCTTGTTTAATTCGTCACCTTTCATTTCTGTCATGGCGTAACCCAAGGCTTTTGTTGAGCGTTTCATCCCCAAAGCAGTTACCACAACTTCATCCAGCTTCTGAGTATCTTCTGCTAATTTAATTTGCAGGGATGCTTGTCCTGTAAAGGGAATTTCCTGTGTGGCATACCCAATAAAAGAGACTTGAATAATGTCTCCATTTTTTACACCTTCCAAGGTGAAATTACCGTCCATGTCGGTAATGTTACCATTGGTTGTTCCTTTTACAACAACGGATGCTCCGACTACAGGACCGAATTCATCCTCTACTGTTCCCGTCACTTTCCCGTCTTGTTGGGAAATGCTGATTCTTGGCCCTGCTGTTACCACTTTCGCTGATGCATATCCAGGGAAGCCTAGTGTACCGGCTAACAGCAATAAGCCTACAGGCTTAAAGTTTTTCAACATAATTGATGGTT
>JAJPZM010000045.1 GCA_021204335.1 Parabacteroides sp.
TTAAAACATTCGTAATTAAAACATTCATATGATGTTCAATAAATCAACTGACATCATGCGGATAATCATTTTTTTTATTTAGTTGGTTTTGTTTTCTCCTGATATCCCGGTAATTATTTTGATTCTTCTTATCTTTGTAGTTCAAATTATTGTTGTGTAAACAAATAACAGAAAACATAACGAATGAAACCATATTAAACGGTTTATTGAATCTCTTTGCGATATTCGCTTCCTCGGTGCGTATTGAAAGAGAGCAGGCAAGTCGTGCCGTTCATTCTTATTTGTCCAGCCATTTCGGGGTGCGGTCCCATAAAGAATATATCGAACTTTACAATACGTTGCGCAATATGTACGACGATTCGCTCTTTGTGCTCGACAAGGAACAAATTGTACGTAATATCTGTGAACAAATGAAAGTGAAATTGCGGGCGGAAGAACAATTGCTTCTGCTGATCCGCTTTGTGGAGTTTGCTTATACCAACAGTCGTGAAGCAGACCTGCATCTGGAACTTTTCCACCTGGTGGCCGATATATTTTCAATACCGCAGGAAGAATTTGATGATTCGCTGGCTTTCATAACCGGCAAACCTTCCCACTCTAGGTTGTTGTTGTCACTCATTGTTATTCTTTTGATAGATAGGAATAGTAATCATAAACTCAGTAAAGTTATCTTTCTCGCTCTTGACGAGAATAGCGCCCTGATGGTTCAGGATAACTTCGCGACAGAGGTACAGCCCCATGCCGGCTGCTTCGGCTGTAGGCTTCGTTGTAAAGAACGGTTCGAATATCTTGTTTTTGATATTGTCTTCAATGCCGATACCGTTATCACGTATGGTAAGGAATATCGTGCCGTTCAGCCTTTTCTCCACATGAATGTTGATAACTGGCTCGAATTCCTGCTTCTGCAACTTTTTCAGTAAGGCATAGATGCTGTTTTTCAGCAAACTGAGCATTACCTTATTCATCTGTTCGATATTGATCTCCGCCATGGCCGATTCTTCCGGGCTTTCAATTTCGATCTGTATCCGGTTCTTTTCAATATCTTCGGCAAACGTTTTGCGGATAACGTCTGCGTTTACTTTGCAGAGGTTCGTTATATCGGTAGTTGTAATATCGCCATGCCGGTCTTTCAACAATTCTTCCATTGCCTTTACGATCCGTACGGTGTTGCAACCATGTTCGTTGATCTTCTGAAGGTTGTTGTTGATCATATCGAGTATTTCGATGCTGTCGGCATAATTCTCTTTCGACATGACCGTCTGTTCTTCCGTAATGTTTTCCTTCAAATCTTTGATAAGTTTGGTCGATAGTCCGGCGAAGTTGTTGATGTAGTTGATCGGATTCAAGATACGGTCGACCAATCCCTGGGTTAGTTGTCCCACAGTGGCAAGTTTTTCTTTACGTACAAGCTCGTCCTGTGCTTTTGCCAGGGCATCCAGGGCTTCCGACAGCTTTTTCGATTCGGTCAGCACCTGGTCGCGCTGGATACGGAGCTCGATCGTACGTTCTTCTACTATTTTAGCCAGATACTCTTTCTGTTTCAACCGCTTGCGGAATCGTCCTTTGACAATGTAAAGGGCGATTATTGCTACGATCAGCAAACCGGGGTACGGATCATCCCAGTCATAGTAGATACTGAGGATGAGAAGTACCCATCCAACCAATGTGCCTTTCTCTATGATCCGCAGTTTCAGTTTGAGAGCATTTATCTCTTTGATATCAAAGTCTGTCATGTCAATGGATCTTTTTTGTCATTGTGAGTGTGTTTTTCTCTGATGAACGGGTGTAAGTTACATTTGTCATCAGTTGCTTAACCAGATAGATGCCCAGTCCGCCGATCGGGCGTTCTTCCATCGGGAGTGAGATGTCCGGTTCTTCTCTTTCCAACGGATTGAAGGCGATGCCATTATCAGTAATCACGATGGTAAGCAGTCCGTTCTCCAGGCTCATGTCGATGCGGATATCCTGGTCTTTCTTGCCCGGATAAGCATATAGTATTACGTTGGTAACGACTTCTTCAACAGCCAGTTTGATTTGCATCAACAACTGTTCTTCCCATCCGTAAGCCGTAGTTTGCTGATTCAGGAACTCGTATAAACGGGTGAGCTGCTCCAGTTCGTTCTTTATATATAACGTATTTGTCATTTACCGGTACTGGAAAATGGTTATTCAATCGTAAGGAAAGACGAGGATCCGGTGATCTTCAATATTTCCATGATGCCCGGTTGCAGGTTTCTCAGCTTGAAAACTCCGTTCTTGCTTTTCATCCCTTTTGCAGAGTAAGAAGCAGGCGCAGGCCGGCACTACTGACGTAGGTCAGTTCTGTGCCGTCAAGTATTACCGTTTCTGCGTCACTTGCAAGGACCTTAGTTATCTCCTTTTCAAAATCAATGGAAGTAAGCGTTTCCAATTGCTCGGAAAGCTTAATAACCGTTTCTTTTCCGTTTTCTATTTTGATAGTCATATCTTTGTTTATTCAGATTTTTATTGAAACAAAAGTAAAGATAATCATTCAGGAAACCAAGCTATTTGCCGTTTTTCGTTCGCTTAGGCCTGTTTCCCCGTCAGCCGGCCGATGCCTCGGGCAATCTCGCCGATCCAGAGAACCAGTGAGGTGGAACCGATGATGATCCCCCAATCCTTCAAGGACAAAGGCACTACATTGAACATCTCTCCGCCGAACGTTACAATCAGATATTGTCCGATAATGATAAGCAGCGCCACGAACAGGAAGCTTTTGCTCTCTTTCGGATTGGCAAAAGCCGAACGTCCTTCCATAAAGGCTTTGGCGTTGAACATGTTCCAGAACTGCAACATCACGAAGAAGCTGAAGAACCAGGACAGATCGTGCGGGGTAAGCCCTGTCTGTGCATGGAAATAGTATAATACGCCCATCAGGATGACAACAAATGCGATACCCACTCCGAAGATATTGTAAGCCATCGGGCGAGTGATGATAAAATCACCATCCTTGCCGCTGCGACGGGGCTTGTCTTTCATCACCCGTTCGTTGGGAGGAAGCGATGCCAGTGCACCGGCGGCGAATGTGTCCATAATCAGGTTTACCCATAACATCTGCGTGATGGTAAGCGGCGATTCCGTTCCGAAAAGCGAACCCAATAATACGATCAGGCAGGCTGTCACATTGATGGTCAGCTGGAAAAGCAGGAACTTCTGGATATTGCGATATAAAGAACGTCCCCACATGACGGCACGCGTGATACTTCCGAACGAGTTATCCAGGATCGTGATGTCGCTGGCTTCCTTGGCAACTGATGTCCCGTCACCCATCGATAAGCCAACCTGGGCGGCTTTCAAGGCCGGGGCATCATTCGCACCGTCGCCGGTTACGGCAACTACGGCGCCTTTCTTCTGTAATAATTGTACCAGGCGTTGTTTGTCGGTAGGACGGGCGCGGCACATGATCTTCAGATCTAATACGCGGTCGAGTGCTTCTTCGTCGGTCAACGCTTCGAAGCCTGGCCCGGTGATAATATTGCGGTCTGTATCTTCCGGTTGCCATGTTCCTATCTGGCGGCCTATCTCTTTAGCGGTTCCCGGCGTATCTCCGGTAACGATCTTCACATCGATGCCCGCATTCAAACAGCTTTGAACAGCTGCGGGAACATCGGCGCGGACAGGATCGGAGATCGCTATAATACCCAGATAAGTAAGGTTCGTACCCTGTAAACGTCCGTTGACAAAGAAAGTATCCTCTTTTTCGTCGTCGAGTATCTGATAGGCGAATCCGAGGGTACGCATTGCCTGGTTCTGATAATCCAGCAGTTGCTGCTCGATACCGGCCTTGCAAGCTTCAACCGGTTTGTAAGTTCCTTCTGTAGCAACCCGTTGGCTGTTGGCTAGTACGATTTCCGGGGCACCTTTTACATAGAGCACCTTTTTGCCAAGCAAAGGCGATAGGACAACCGTTGCCATATATTTCCGTTCGGTCGAAAAGGTCAGCTGAGCCAGCACCGGAGCGTCTTCCCTTAAAGCCAGATAGTTCTGGTTTTGACTGTTCAGCCAGAGCAGGAGGGCTGCCTCGGTAGGGTTGCCTAATGTTTTTACTTTATCTTCCGAGAAATCGAGGTAGGCGGTCGAGTTTACCGAAATGCCTTCTTTAATGAGGTTACTCAGTTCGTCGTCGCCCAGCTTCTGGTCTTTCAGGTTGTAGAAGTTTGTTTGGTAGACCTGCATCTGGTTCTGTGTCAGCGTACCGGTCTTGTCCGTACAGATAACCGTAGTAGCTCCCATCGTTTCGCAGGCGTGCATCTTGCGAACCAGATTGTTTGTCTTCAGCATCCGGTTCATGCTGAGTGCCAGGCTGAGGGTAACGCTCATCGGCAAACCTTCGGGTACGGAAACGACGATCAGCGTTACCGCTATCATAAAGATATTCAGTATATGTGAGATCTGATCCATCACCGGCAGACCGGAGGAGGAGAGGAGCAGTTTGACCAGCAGGGCAATGAAAGTAAGTCCGGCAACGATGTATCCGCCTTTACTGATTACGCCGGCAAGCCCTTTCAATTGTATTTGTAGCGGTGTCTCTACATCGCTTTCTATCTGCGAGCCTTCATACACTTTCCCGTAGCCGGTGGCATCGCCTACCAGGTCGACTTCCATCACGCCATGCCCATCGACCACTGTTGTTCCGCGCATCACCACATTAGAGGGATAGGTCGCTTCGTTGTCGAACTCGGCTTCATTGGTTGTCTTGCTGATAATCGGTTCGCCGGTCAATGTCGATTCGTTGATCTGCAGTGAAATAGCTTCCAGCAGATGGCCGTCGGCAGGAACTTCCTCGCCGGTTTCCAGTACGACGATATCGCCTACTACCACTTCCTTTTTAGTGACCTGGCAGATATTTCCTTCGCGGATTACTTTTACGAGTGTGTCGTCGTTGACCGTATTCAGTATATCGAACGCCTTGTTCGCTTTCATCTCAAAAAAGAATCCTACGCACGATGCCAGCATAATGGCGAAGAAGATGCCGATCGGTTCAAGAAAGGCGGTGAAACCTTTTGCCTCGGGTCCCCAGCAATGTACTCCGGCAATGACCATAAACAGCAACCATGCCACCAGCAGGATCTTAATGATCGGGTCATTAAACTTTTCAAGAAACTGGCTCCAAAGAGAGGCTTTCTCCGGAGGGGTAAGTATGTTTTCGCCATGCAGGCGCCTGCTTTCTTCAACTTGTTGTTTGGTTAAGCCCTGATACTGATTTTTTTTCTCCATAAATTTGTTTGTTCCGCTTCTGAATTATAATGACTGGCAAATTACGTAAAGTTGGCGGACATACGCAAATGCTTATTCTTAATAAATCCTGCATATATCGTTTTGTCAGTAAACAGTCTGATTCTTTCGTTTATCCGTATGGTTCTGTGGGTATGCTTTGAAATATGCGGCTGTGCAGGAGTTCAGCTTTTTCATTCTGTCGGATATTTTATCCGAATGCAAATAACTTGATCGTTAAAGTAGTCGCTTCCGGGATGTAAATCTTGCATAAGGCAGAATATAGATTTGAAAACCTTACAAAACGTCAGACGTAAAAGTCTCCGTAAGTGAAGGCTTCCAGCCGGAAAATACCCGTTTTCTCCTTCCTGTTTACCCGGTTGATCCTCTTTTCTGCCCTCCCTCTCCCTTTTTTCCTGTCTTGTCTCCAATTACCTCGGACCTGATTGTTTCTGCCCCGGACTTTACGGCCGATTTCCTCCGAGTAAATTTCAATCAGCCGGCACTTGGTTGTGATTGTCCCGGACCTAATTCTCATTATTCACCTCTCCGTATCCGTCTGCCCGCCTGTATGGCTTATTTACATACAAGCGGTTGTTACATAAAAAGGAAAAGTAGTAATATTTTGTTTGTTTTATCTCTATTATTCTCGCAAAGAGAAAAAAGCCTAACCTCTTTCCTCCGTACCTCTTGACTTTAAACTCCTTTATCCTAAGCCCTGTCCTCCCTTACTTTGGATTGGATCTGTTTGTTATACTAAAATTAAAGGCTTGCCTTGCATAACTGTAAGGAATGGTCTTCGTAAAAGTAAGGCATGCCTTACTTTTGTAAATATCCCTAGAAATGCCTTTAAATCTCCCTTATTTAAATCTTGCTTTTAGGGAAGAAAGACTTTGAGGGAGCCAGACGTACCGAAAACCAATGGAACCGGCTAATAGACAAGCGGATATCCTGTGATGTCTCTTATATTAATGTACGCACGTACATTATATATATGCAGAAAGTATCTGTATGTCTTCTTAAATAGAAAAGTGCTGTAAGTTACTGAAATATAGTGGAAGATTACTAAAAGAGTAGGAGTCGGAATGACTAGTGAAAACGTTCCTTTTTTCTCGCCACTGACTTTTACTTAGAAAATTTCGTCAAGAGAAAAAGTATTTTCGTAACGAAATCTATGTAGAATTGATAAGTAATGGG
>JAJPZM010000283.1 GCA_021204335.1 Parabacteroides sp.
TATCTATCTTGCTTAAAAAGGAATGACTAGTCAAAACGTTCCTTTTTTATCGCCATTGATTTTAGGTTCGTGCTTTGAAACTGGGGTTTTGTACTGATTTCGCTATTCGATTGATAAGAAAGCATATAGAGTAGGAAATAATTAAGAAAAAAGATTGCAGATATAAAACTTATGCCTAAATTTGCTGACGATAAAAAAGGAACGTTTTTACTAGTCATTCCCCTATCTTTTATCTTTCATACTCTACGCGACATTTTCTCCCTGTTTTCATACCTTATTACGTTGATATATATATATATAATGTACGCGCGTACGTTAGTATAGTATTGTTCTTTGGAAAAACCAGAAGGAGACTATTTTACTTTAACAGACTATTTATCATCACATTACATACCATTACCATGATCTCTAAAAGCATCGGAAACAACACTTCCTAGTGCCCGAAAAAGCGATATGGGAACTAAGCCTTTTCTTCCCGAAAGCTAAAATCAAAGTATAGGATGATTATTGGCATTTGTCCAGACTTTTATAAAAATAATGATTACTTTACAAATATGTAAGGCATGCCTTACATAAAAATTGAGCATGCCTTTAAAATAATTAAAGCAAGCCTTACTTATTCAAACTATGGGAGCTTTTGGTTTAGTTATCCTAAGGAAAGATAGTAAAGTTCCTATAAACGATCTAGCAACTCTTGTATATCCAATTGTATCTTGGAAAAAGTGAACCATTTTTTACCCAAGTCTTTCAATGACGCACCGATATGGTAAAGTTCCGTTTCGTCGACGATCAGGAAACGGTCGTGCGACTGGTGGAACTGCCGGATATCGATTGGTTCGTATTGAGCATTATGACGCTGCAAATCCAAGGATAACTGTTTGGATATCTGTGCGGTATAAATCGTAACATTCACTCCGGAATTGTGCTTGGTAAAAAGAGTCAGAACGGTATCATCTACGTAATTATCAATCAGGATAAGAGACTTCGTAGCCGTACGGATCAGGTCGGCGACAAACTTATACGCATCAAACAGTTGACCATTGTAGAAAACGCCTTCAACCGGAGGCAACGAAGTTTTAATGAAGAAGTCGATCTTCCGGTCATATTCAATGATTTTCTAATTCTGTTCGAACAATGCATGTTCCATACGATCCATTCTCTGATTAATGGAATATCCCTTCAGTAAATAGCTTCGGAGCACCTTGGTAGCCCATTGGCGAAATACGGTTGCATTCTTGGAGTTAACTCTGTAACCGACTGAAATAATTGCATCCAGATTATAAATCTTGGTTGCATAATTCTTCCCGTCTTGAGCAGTTAGCTCCAAAATGGAACTAACTGAATCTTCATCCAGTTCGCCACTGTTGAAAATATTCTGTAAATGCTTTGTTATAGCTTGTCGTTTGGTTCCAAACAACTCAGCTATCTGAGCCTGTGTCAACCAGACCGTTTCATCTTGTAGTCTGACTTCTAGCCGTAAAGTGGATTGAGGTTGATAAACGATAATTTCATCTTTGTCTTTCATAATTAATATGTTTTGATCATTAATATGAAGACAAAGATATTCATTTCAACGGATATATAAACTTTTATACCTGATAAATTCCCCCAACATGTCAAAAAAAACGGGGAGCGGGATGGCACTACAAAGACAGACCGGCAGCTAAGCGGTGTTACACGATCGACACTTCCTTGAAAGCATAACGCCGTTGCTCTCCGGTAGGCAGTTCGAGGACCAGGTGACCGGTAGGTTCTATTTCCTTGATGCAGGCTTCGAAAGTTCCTTGATCGTCGCGATACCGATAAAAGCTGTCGCTACGGTATAAGGCGGACATATAATCGCGACGAATGTCGGCTTCATGCTCGAGGATCAGACCGAGATAGCGGTCGTAAAGGCGTTTCAGGAAATGGCGAAGGATTTCTTCGCGGTCGTATTCGCAGTTGGTTATTTGTGCCAGAGAGACAGGGTTGGGAGCACCGCTGCGGAATTCCTGCTGGTTGATGTTGATGCCGATACCGATGACGGAGCAATAGAGGGAATGACCGGTCAGGTCGTTCTCAATCAGCATGCCGCATATCTTGCGGTCGCGCCAATAGATGTCGTTTGGCCATTTGACGGTTATATCGCTTACATATTCGTTGAGCGTTTCTTTTACACTCAGGGCGGCTATCTGAGAGATAAGAAACTGGCGGTTGGCAGGAAGGAAATCGGGATAAAGGATAACGCTGAACATCAGGTTCTTGCCCTCTTCCGACTCCCAGGTATTGCCAACCTGGCCACGTCCGGCACTTTGGAAATCGGCGATAACGACGCTTCCTTCGGGTAGCGGTTCTTTACCGACTAATCCACGAAGATAGCTGTTCGTTGAATTGGTTTCAGCCAGACGGATGATCCGCGGTGCTTCATTTTCTTCATTCATCGTATGCTTCTCTTATCTTCTTGGGGAGTTTGGCTATTACTTCGCGGTAGGAATGATGGATCCAATGGCGGATATCGTCATCGGGCAGGTCGCGTTCGAGATAGACGCCGTTCCAGTATTTCTTATTGAAATGGTAGGCCGGTTCGACTGCCCTGTAACGGTCGCGTAATTCTTCGGTATAGTCGGGATTGCATTTCAGAGAAATACAAGGTTCCTCAGTATCGAGTGGCAACAAGGCAAACATTTTGTTTTCCACCTTGAACACAAGCGAGACGTCATCGAACGGGAAAGATTCGGTGACGTTCTTCAACGACAGGCAATATTCGCGGGCTTCTTCTATATTCATATCTTTCTTACTTGTTTAATTATCTGCACGGGGCATAGAAAGCATCATCGAGATGATCTATCTTATAACCCTCGGAAGTCTTTACCAACGTGACTATATCGAAACGAACCGGCAAGTCGAGATTAAAGCAACGGACGTATGCATCGGCTGCCGTCACGATACGCCGTATCTTTTTATTGTCGACTGCTTCTTCGGGCGAGACGAGATAATCTTCCGAACGGGTTTTCACCTCAACGACAACCAATTGACCGTCGTGCGTGGCTACGATATCCAGTTCATAATGATGCCAGTGCCAGTTCGAGCGCAAAACCGTATAGCCCTTACGGACCAGGTACTCGCGGGCAGCGGCTTCACCGTCTTTTCCTAAGTTGTTTCCTTCAGCCATCTTATTAATTTGCACAAATATACTGTTTTTCTTTTTTATCTGCGCATTCGCTTGTACATTTGCACATTATGGTACTGAAACGGAAATATTCGCCCCCCCAACCCAATCGCCCGCGGGTTCATAAAGTGACCTTCATGCTCAATGATGAGGAGCAGAAGGCTGTCGACCGTTATCTGGCCAGGTATAATATAGAAAACAAATCCCGTTGGTATCGGGAGACGATCCTCTCGCACATACTGAAAACGCTGAAAGAGGATTACCCTACCCTTTTCAAAGAAAACGAAATGAGACGATGAATCCTTTCAACGACGAATATTTTATGAAACAGGCGTTGGTGGAAGCGCGTGCTGCTGCCGACGAAGGAGAGGTGCCTGTCGGTGCCGTAGTGGTGTGCAACAACCAGATCATTGCCCGCGCCCATAACCAGACGGAACGGTTGAACGATCCGACGGCGCATGCCGAGATGCTGGCTATTACGACAGCCGTCGGTGTACTTGGCGCCAAATACCTGACCGGGTGCAGCCTTTATGTAACGGTAGAACCATGTATCATGTGTGCCGGAGCAATCGGTTGGGCGCAACTAAGCACGATCGTATATGGAGCAAGCGACGAGAAAAGAGGTTTCGCCCAATATGCCCCCAAAGCCTTTCACCCGAAAGCGGTTGTCAAAAGAGGAGTCATGGAGAAAGAATGTGCGGAAGTGATGCAGAAGTTTTTCCGCGAACGGCGGTAGAGAATTTCAACTGGGTAGCGACACTACCCAGTCCACTATTTACTTTACCTCCTCGAAGTCCACATACTCGCCTTCGTCTTTGGCGAAGATTTTCTTGCGGTTTGCCGAGGCATAATCTTCTTCGGCAGTATTATAGGATTGCTGTCGGCTGGAGTTGGTGCTTGTCTGACGACGTTGTTCTCCCCTCTTTCCGTTGCTGCTTCCACTACCAAACAATATGTTTTTAAATGTGCGCAGGATTGAGAAGCCCATCAGAAAGACTAACAGGATGAAGAAGAAAAACATTACAAACAAAAATTTAAACATAATATTCGTTACTTTGTCGGTTTATAAGAGAAACACATAGACCAAACCTCTTATTTACTGTCTTTTGTTAAAAATAGACAAGAGGATATAGAGAAGAATAGTTCCTGCAATACCAAGCATGTCGAACAAGGCGATAAAGGCAACTCCACCTATCAACAAAATATAGCGCCGTTCATTGCCTTTCCAGCCGTACGATTTAATTTTCAGTGAGAACATTGGTATTTCCGAAACCAGCAACAGAGAGGTTATAAAAGCTACGACCACCGTAACCACTATAAACAACACGCTGTTTGCCTGACTTAACGGGGCGAGGGAACATCCGACTGATGCCCAAAACAAGGCATGTGCCGGAACCGGCATGCCGATAAACGAAGTTGTCTGCCGCTCATCGATATTGAACTTGGCCAGACGCAGGCCGGAAAAGACAGGAATGACAAATCCCAGATAAGGAATATAACGGCCGGCTTCTCCCAACGAAAGCCCTGCCTGACTCAGCATCCAGAATACGATCATGCCGGGAGCAACCCCGAAACTTACCATATCCGACAAAGAGTCGAATTCTTTGCCCATCGGGGAATAGGCTTTCAGCAAACGGGCAGCAAACCCGTCGCAGAAATCAAAAACAGCAGCCAGGATAATCCAGATAGTCGCCCACAACATATTTCCCTGCAGAGCCATGATACAGGCAACACAGCCGGAAAGAAGGCTCATACAAGTGATTGTATTAGGAATATGTTTTCTGATGTTCATCTTTTTCTTATTTCAGCATTTTATTCACAGGGGCATTTGCCTAATCGTGCAATCGGCGTCTGGTTACCGGCTACCTTCTGATCCATCTCAACGAGGACTTCGGTTCCGACAGGCAGATAGACATCGACACGCGATCCGAATTTGATAAAGCCCATCTGTTCGTCTACATGGCATTTATCACCCACCTTACCGTATGTCACGATACGGCGGGCAAGTGCGCCGGCTATCTGACGGGCTAACACATCTACTCCGTTCTTTGTTGTGATTACAACGGCCGAACGTTCGTTTTCCGTACTGCTTTTCGGCAAGTAAGCGGCCATAAAACGTCCGTTCTGGTGAGAGACATGTTTCACTGTCCCGTTTACAGGGAACCAGTTGGCATGTACGTTAAATACGGACATGAAGATAGAGATCTGCAGGCATTTGCGGTGAAGGATCTCATTTTCCATCACTTCTTCGATAGCCACGATCGTGCCGTCGGCAGGTGCGATGACCAGTCCTTCGGAGTCGTAAGGGAAGCGGCGGAACGGACTACGGAAGAAATTCAGTACCAACAGGAATAGAATAGTGGAAACCGTTGCCACGGAATAGAACAGCCCACCTTTGCTAATGGTATGATATAGCGCGACATTTACGATAAATAAAACCGTAAACAACGTTAATAGCAGGCCTGTTCCTTCTTTATGTACTTTCATTCTATCTATTCTAAAACTTCGTTTTTATTACAATTTGCAAAAGTATTCATTTTTACCGAATAACAAAACAATTGAGAGTTGACAATTGAGAATTGACGGTTATTTCAGCGATTTACTGATAAAAACCGAGCAAATAAGCCTATAAACTGTCAACCGGTTCTATTATCCCAAGCTCTACATACCACAGAAAACCTTCTACCGTTTTATACCCCATCTGGCGGATTAGTTTCATATAGTTTTTTACCTGGTTATGATGCCTTTTATCCTGGATCTCCCCGAATTTATAATCGACTACGATAACCCGGTCGCCGGTAATCACCACCCGGTCGGGGCGTTTGGACAAGCCTTTGCCGAAAAGGATATCGACTTCGTTCAATATGCGGGAAGTGCCGTCGTACCAGGGAAGGACTTCCGGGGTATCCAGCAATTCACCCAGACGAACAACCAAGGTTTCGGCTTCGCTTTTATTGATAATACCTGCCAGGCGATAGCTTTCGACGGCAGCAGGGATATCTTTCGCCGTTCGTATCTGGCTCAATACTTCGTGCATCAAAGCGCCATGCTTGCGGCGTTCGTTATCAAAGAAGAAGCCTTTACCGTGGAGACGGAGTTGCAGGCGGTCGTCGGGAGAGATGGAGCTGATACGTGCCATCTCGATTTCCTCGGGAGCAGTCTCGTCCGAACGGGATGCGGAAGGATGCCACCAGGTGCCCAGTTCAAACAGGCCTTCCTTTGTATTGAAGGATGGCGGCAGAGGGAGCAGGCTTTCCCCCTCTTTGGTATCGTTTACTTCCCAATGCAATCCTGCCCAGAGAGCATCGGCTATGGAAGCAATCTTCTCTACTTCGCCGGTTTCTTCCTTTATCTTTTTAGGACGTGGGGCAAAGACGATCAGTTCTTCTTTTGAACGGGTAAAAGCTACATAAAGCGTATTCAGATTATCAATAAAAGCATGCAGCCGCTCCCGGAAATAGTCTTCCGCAAAGATGGTATTGGCCAGCGACTGGCTATAACGCACCGGAACCAGATGCAGGCGGTTGAACGGCTTGGTTTCGGGCTTGTACCAGAGGATAACCGGCTTGGTGGGCTTATGATCGATCTCCCAATCGCCAAAAGGAATGATGACGACTTTAAAGCCCAAGCCTTTCGACTTATGGACGGTCAGGATGCGGATAGCGTTCTGTGCATCGGGCGTAGCGATTGTTTTGCGGTAACCGGTCTCGTCCCACCATTTCAGGAAACGGCTCAGGTCGGCACTTTCTTTCTGGGTGTATTCGGAAACCATATCCAGAAAGGCTTGCACGAAGACCTGTTCGTTCTCCTGGAAGTGTCCGGAGAAGAGACGGAAAAGGCCTTCCGATATTTCATATAAAGATTGGCGGGAAAGGAGTTGCAACTCGGCGGCTATCTCTGGCGGGAAAGCCAGGTCGGAAGTCGAGAGGGAATAGGCGTCTGCCTGCTCCGCATCGACCGGTTCGCCCTGTAATATCCGATACGAATAGAGGGCAGTCTGCTCGTTGATCTTATCTTCGGGATTTCTCAGATAGCGCAACTGGGCTATCATAAAGCGGACGGCCGGCGAGCCGCTGACAAAGAGCGCATCGTCGGATATAATATCGTAATTATAACGGTCGGACGGGTTTTCTTCCTTATAAGTAAGAAGTTTGCCGGCAACCATTGCCCCTTCCATGTTAGTGCGCACCAGGATGGCGATGTCTTTTAAGGCATAACCGTTATCCTGCAACTGTTCCACCACCTGCGGCAAACGGTCGAGGGCTTCTTCTTTCCAGTCCCTGTCTTCGTCGCCGGAAAGAAATTCGACGCGCACATGGCCGTCTTTCTGCTGAAAAGGCGGCGGAACCTGCTGATAACTTTTTGTATAAGCCGACATGATCTTGGTGAGGAAAGCGGCGCGTTGCTCCTCGCTCAAAGAAGAGGTCAGAAGCGTTTCGTTATAGAAGGTTTGCAGAATTCCCGGGACAGCGGTGAAGAACGTATTGTTGAACTCCACGATATTCCGGCAACTGCGCCAGTTGTCTTTCAGGGTTTCTTCCCTGACTTCTTCCGGCGAGAAATCGGCTTGCACCTGTTCGTCGAGCAGCTTCCAGTCGGAGTTGCGGAAACGGTAGATGCTTTGCTTTACGTCGCCCACGATCAGGTTGGCACGGTCGTGCGCCAGGCTTTCCTCGATCAGGGGGAGGAAGTTATTCCATTGCATGTCGCTGGTGTCCTGGAACTCGTCAATCATATAATGGTCGACGTGCGTTCCCGTCTTTTCGTAGATAAACGGGGCGTCGCTTCCACCGATCACCTTGTTGAGCAGTTCGGTGGTATCGGCAATCAGCATCACATTCTTTTCCTCGCGGTAAGCGGCGATCTGGCGGGAGACATCGGTCAGGATTCCTAACGTATAATAGTAACGGACTATTTCGCGGGCCGTATTATAAGCGGTCAGGTTGGAGAACAAGGCGATGATGTTCTTTATGCAATCGTTCAATCCCTCTTCAAATACACAACCGATAATCTGACGGGTACCCAGCGGAGTTGTCTTCGTAAAACAACCATCCATGTTATCGGCCAGACCGATAAAGGCAGCCGTCAGCTCTTTCATCTCCCCGCGTGCCAAACGATCCAATAGAGTAAGCGGGGAACGGCTTCCGCCTTTAAAGTCTGTCGTCTTGAGTGCATATTTGTCGAGCAGGGCAAGGCCGGCTTCTCCCAACCGTTTGGCTTCGGCTTCGGTAGAGCGAATGATGCCGAACAGTTCATTCTTATAGTTTTCGAGCGCTTCCTTGTCCTGAATGTCTTTGGCGACTTCTTCGCTGGACGCCTTATAGCTTTCCTTGAATACTTCGCGGCTGAGCGACATGATGTCTTTGCGCAGGTTCCATTCGCCGCCGTTCTCGATCTTGTCTTCGGCAAAGCGGAGAAGCCAGCCGAGCAGTTCTTTGCTTTCGGGCTTTTCCAGGTCGCCCAGCAGGTGGTCGATGGCGGAAGTCAGCACCAACTCCTGATCCATCTCGATGCCATAGCCGCCCTGCAAGCCGATCTCGCGGGTAAAGGCACGCATGGTTTGCTGGAAGAAGCGGTCGATCGTACTGATATTGAAGGCGGAGTAATCGTGAAGGATATCCCTCAACATCTTGCCGGCCTGCTGACGAACCTGCGTTTCCGTAAGCGAATAGGTGGAGCACAGGGAGTCGACATAATCAGATTTCCTGCCGGACGAGAGGTTGTAGAGTTCCTCTATGATACGGCTTTTCATTTCGTCGGTCGCCTTATTGGTAAAGGTCACGGCAAGGATGCGACGATAAGCGCCCGTCCCCGTAAACAACAAGGTCAGGTATTCGCCGGTCAACTTATGGGTTTTCCCAGCTCCGGCAGAAGCTCTGTAGACTGTCAGCATGGTTGTACTAATTAATCTCCTTAAATGATCCTACTCTTTGTGTAGCCTTCTTTCTGCAATATCTCGAGCACCTTCTGACGCAGATCGCCCTGCACGATGATCTCGCCGTCTTTGGCCGAACCGCCTACGCCGCATTTTACTTTCAGGAACTTGCCCAAGGCAGTCAGGTCGTCGGTCGTTCCGCGAAAGCCGGTCACCAATGTAACCGCTTTACCGCCCCGGTTACGCTTGTCGAGCGAGATACGCAATTGCTGCTTTTCTTTGGGAAGGGTATCTTCTTCTTCCTCATTTTCCGTATTATATTGAAAATCCGGGTTGGTGGAATACATCACACCCAGACGGTCTTTCCAGTCGTTACTTTTCATACAAATCAATTTTATTCGGTTCAAAGCTACAAATTAACAGCGGGATAAGCAAAAGAACTGGAAATTATGCATACCTTTGCTCGAAATAGGATGATTATCATTGGCTTTCAAAATTTGCCCATTATTAGACTTATGAAAAGACGAATACTCGTATTGCTCTTGGCATTATTCGCAAGCCGAGTTCTATTTGCCCGGCAAAATAGTAATAATAGCTATATTCTAGTCCTGCATTCTATTAATTTCAGTGAAGTATGGACGGCTGGTACTAATATTGCTATTCAGGATGCATTCTCAAAAGACAATATTAAAGTTAAAGGAGAAGAATTACAGATATCCGCGTTAAAGGATACGACGGAAGCGAACCGATTAATCGGATATTTGAAAGAAAAATATACAACACCTCCCAAAGTTGTTGTTTGTATCGGTGATCTGGCATGGATTATCAGCCGCCCGCTTTTCGATAAGGAATGGAAAAACGTGCCGGCTCTTATCTGTTATTCACAAGACCTGGTTCCGCCCGACATTGAACATCTCGTCGACAAAAACCAGTTGGCGATAGATAAAATGGTTCCAACCCAGGAGATCGTCAAAGGATACAATGTGATAAGATTGCAGCAACCGGTTTATATAAAAGAGACCATCAACACAATGAAGAAGTTACAGCCGGGTTTGACAAAGATCGTTTTTATCGGCGATGAAAGATACATCAGCATACGAACCAGGGAGAAAGTCAGGGAGACGATAGACACCGACTTCCCCGAGCTATAACTGGATATTATTTCCAGCCCCGGCTTGTCAACGGAAAAGTTGCTCGATACATTATCCACTTACAGCAAAAATACCGGCATTCTCTATTATTCCTGGTTTGCTTCCAAAAGTGCGAAAGGAGACCGTTACCTGACCGATAACGTACAGAAAATAATAAACAACTTCAGTACGCCCCCTGTATTTATACTTTCCGACCTGAATCCGGAGAGCGGCGAGTTTGCCGGGGGTACTATATAGCAATCAAAGACTTCAGTAAAGCAGTCGTTTCAATGATCCGGTCGATCCTTGACGGAAAAGGGATAGAGAACGCTTCCCTATTGACAGGCGGAGAACCCCGCACATACCTTAATTACCAGCATCTATTCAGCCATGACATAGACCCTTCCCTCTATCCTCTGAATGCCGTATATTTCCAACAGCCGCCTTCGTTCATCGAGAAATATAAAGTACATCTGATAAGCGCATTCTCCATCATCATCCTGCTGGGAATAATCATTGCTTTACGTTTCCGGCTATATATACAGAAACTAAAACAGGAAGACGAGCGGAGAGAGAAGGAAAAAGCAGAGGAAGCCAACCGGTTGAAGTCTGCATTTCTTGCCAACATGAGTCACGAAATACGCACACCCCTGAATGCCATCGTCGGCTTCTCCAACTTGATAGCAAACGCGGAAAGCCAGGAAGAAAGCCAGGAGTTTTACAAGATTGTTGAAACCAATAACGAACTGTTGCTGCAATTAGTGAACGATATCCTCGATTTGTCTAAAATAGAAGCAGGCCAACTCGAGTTCAACTATTCCAACATAAACGTATCTTCTATCTTTGTGATGCTGAAACAAACCTTTCAAAACCGGACAAAAGAAGGAGTCCACATCGAATGCGTCTTGCCGGAAAAGACTTGTTTCATCCATTCGGAAAAGACGAGGTTAACGCAAGTTATTACCAACTTCCTGACCAACGCCTGCAAATTTACCTTTGAAGGTTCCATCCGAATGGGCTATGAAGAAATAGAAGGCGGGCTTCGTTTCTTTATTTCCGACACAGGGAAAGGAATAGCAAAAGAAAACATTCCTCATGTATTCGAACGATTTGCCAAGTTCGACAACTTTATCCAGGGAACAGGATTAGGGCTGTCTATCAGCCAGACAATCGTAAAACGTCTGAATGGAGAGATAGGAGTAGAATCGGAAGAAGGGAAAGGGAGCACATTCTGGTTCACCATTCCCTGCGAAGTATATTACGAAGAAATTCCGGTAAAAGCCGTTACTTCTGAATCAGCACAGTAGCGTATGCCGCCATCCCCTCTTGACGGCCGGTAAAGCCCAACTTCTCGGTAGTGGTGGCTTTGATGGAGATATCTTCGACATCGACCTGCATGACTTCGGCCAACGTTTGCTTCATCGCAGGGATATACGGATTCAGTTTCGGGCGTTCGGCGGCAATGGTGGCATCGATATTACCAAATTCGTAACCGGCATCGCGCAGCAACTTCATCGTGTCGCGCAACAGGATCTTACTGTCGATATTCTTGTATTCACCCGCCGTATCCGGAAAATGATAGCCGATATCACGCATGTTGGCAGCTCCCAGCAGCGCATCGCAGATTGCATGGATCAATACATCAGCATCGCTATGACCTAACAAACCTAATGTATGGCCGATGCGGATACCGCCCAGCCACAATTCCCGGTCGGGCACCAGCGCATGCACATCATAACCAAAACCTACACGTATCTTCATCTTTACTAATTATCTGAACAGGTTCTTGATACCATCCATATCGAACGACAGGGAGAAACGCAGCGTCTGGTCTAACGGGTTACTCTGAACCGTACTTACCAGATAAGCAGCATCCAACTGGAACACGCTCATACGGAAACCGGCTCCGACAGAGAAGTACTGACGGTTACCCTTATTCGCATTCTCGTAGAAATAACCGCCACGAATAAAGAACTGCTCGTTATAGCTATATTCGGCACCGATCGAAACCATTACTTCCTGCAATTCACCTTTGAAACCGTCGGGCGAATCGCTGAACGACTTAAAGATACCGGAGATACCGGATACCATATTATATTCGTCTTTCTTATCCTGATATTCCTGACGTTCCTCATCGCTTACCCCTTCCGGCAGATAAGGCAAACTGGGCACCAGATACTTGCTCAAATCCACGTACAAACCGATACGGTTGAAATCGTCGATCGGATAAAGCAAACCTGTTCCGAGACGAAGCGTGGTAGGGATAAAGTTATTCGTAGTTCCACTATCGTATGATATTTTCGTACCGATATTAGATACATTAAAACCTAAGCTCCACAAACATTCGCTATTACCCAGGATCACATATTTTCCCAGATAACCGGCAATATCTGCTGCAAAAGCATTACCGGGCGTACGGGTTTCATCTCCCGGATCGGTACCCATATCCGAACGGATATAACGCATGGCAACCGCCATAGAGTAAGATTCGGACAACTTACGACTGTAACTGACATCGAATGCCATTTCGTAAGGGCTTACCGAATAGTTCGTAGCTTCGCCTGTTATCGGGTCATAAGGAACATCTCCCAGCGAGAAATAACGCAGAGATGCACCAACAGCTTGCAAATCGCTATCGCCAATCTTATAGTAACCTGCCAGGTTCACCAGAGCCACATCGTTTACCAATTTACGCAACCAGGGAGTATAGGATAAAGAAACGCCCGCCTTGCTATACATAAATGCATATTTTGCCGGATTCCAATATTGCGAGTTAATGTCCGGAGTAGTAGCCGAACCGTTATCACCCATCCCACCGGCACGTGCATCGGGAGCAATGGAAAGAGAAGGAACCGCCGTATTAACCGGGGCAAATTTAGCTTTATCTCCTTCAGCATGTAAAGCCGTAAAGGCTGCCAGAAGACTGAAAACAACTATAAGTGTACTAATTCTTAATTCTTTAATCATACTATATTCCTGTTTAATACGTGGTAAACGATCAATTTACCCTACGAACATATAAACTGATTTTGTTTTACTTTATTGTGCTAGGATTATTAATTTCTTTGCTTCGGTAGCTTCTTTCGACCCATTGCTACTGATAGCAGCCCGGTAGATATAAACGCCCGGACGCAAACGGCCGCCCCGGTTGTTCGACAGATCCCATGTGACGGTATATGAGTTGAACAGTTCGGACGAACCGGTTTCCTGATGCTTCCATTGCAGGCGCCCCATCATATCATACACCATGACACCTACCGTCAACTGGCTTTCCGGACGGTTATGGAACAGACGGAACTCAACCTGTTCGCGAGCCGGCGAAGGCGATGCAGTCAACTCTAGCAGATAAGGTTTCAAACCTTCCACTACCTCAAACTCAAATTCCTTCGTCGTCGAGTTGTTCTGTATATCCCAGACTTTGAATTCGGCTTTATGCATTCCCGGAGTTAAAGCCGGTATCAGATATTTCACGATGCCTTCGCCATCGCTTCCCGGAATCAGTTCGTAGTAACTGTTCAGGTTAAAGTTGAGAGAAGGATCGCCATCGATTATCAATGTCATATCATGGCCGATACTGCCACCGGTAATATTCACACCGCTCTTATCCCAAAGACGGGCCACGAAGAAAGGCGTGGTATTTACCTGTCCGCCATCCACAAAGGTAGAATCGTTCAGATACAAAGCACGTATTTCCGGCCCTTCGCTATCATCTTCCGCATTATCGTCAGTACCGCCTACACGATAATTCAGATAAGCCCCCTGTGCTTCATTCCCGTTCGTCTCGTCCGAAGCATACAGGTTCATCTTTCCGAATTCATTCGAATAGGATATATCTTTAGGGACGGTAAAGGTAAAACTGAATTTACCCGCACGGACAGAATCGTTGCCGATAAAAAGGATATTGGAGTAATCGGTATATTTAAAGGTTTTGCCGGTATTGTTATTATCCAGCGTTTCGTACGACAGACGGCTATCCATGACGGTCGGATTAAGCAAGCCGTTGAAATCGGCAGCCACATTTCCATCGGGTCCTAATACTTCGCCCTCTACGGTTATCTTCTGCAACGCTTTAAAGTTTACCGGCTCGTCGGTTACCGTCTCACCGTTAACCGTGGTTACCTGCATCCGGTATTCGGGATAACAGAGCGTCATCGCCGGATCGCCGATCAGGGAGAAGCCCAACTTATAACGGCTGGAACCCAACTTACGTTTGGTTGCTTTCAGCACATCGCCCAACGTCAGCCGACGCCCGTTATTTTTCTCAAACAAATTGCGGATCAGATAATTGTTGATATCGAAGTTCGGACTTGAATAAGCCACACGTGTTGTAGTAAACAGACCGATCCCCCCACTTATCTTATTCAGGAAAACCTGTTCGCCGGCAGAAGTAACGGGTGCATCGAAACGACAGAAGTCACAGGTTGCCGTAATCCAGATCGGCAGGCGGGTATAGGTAGATTTCGTAATATCGCTTTCCGTCAACACCTTCTCGTCACTCCACGACACCGTACTTCCATGCCCAGTGTAGTTGATCAGAAGCAAACCGCTTTTCAATAGTTTCTGAATGCTCGTTTTCACTTCGGGGTATGTAGCCAGACCACCCGACTTATCTTTCTTATAAGCATCAAAGTAGATTTTATTGACGAGAAACTCGGGATGATTGTCATTAATATACTCACCCAACTGATCTGCCTGTTTGACATGATCCAGCGTATACTTATCGGCATCATTCCCGTCGTCGGCCACAAAGCAGACGTTATTCTTCCAAGTTCCGGGATCCTTATTATCCATATAATTGATTACCTTATCAACCATATTGGTTGCTTCAGTAAGCGTACGAACCGGGAAACGTCCGATACCGATGTCGATCAGGGAAGAAGTCAGCCCTTTTCCATTATTGCTGTCATCCAAAAAGCCGAAATAGTCGTCGATCACAAACGATTTATCATCCAGTGATTCATCCGTCTGATAAGTCAGCAGCATATTGCTTGTCGCCACATTCTGCCAGCTGGAAGTAATGAAACGGTTATCGAACGCTCCATCGCCAAACAAAAGCAGATATTTGGGAGCATCATCATCGGAAGTTTTACGGTCGTAGAGCATCTTCATAAAACGGCGGTAGGCAGTTGCATCCGGCGTTCCACTCGAGAACTCATTGTAAATGGCTTCCGGTGTAACCACCTGGACGGTCAGTCCGCTTCGCGTACGATGTGCTTCAGCCAGACGTTCCGCCTGAGAGGTCAAAGCCGGCTGTGCTATTATAACCATATCTGTTTGAGGCAATGCATGTAAATCCTGATTGGTCACTTCGCCTACTACTTCCGGGGCAGGAAGCGCCTGGTTCTTCTGCACAAGGGCAAACTCGCGCAATGTACCGGCAAGAATAGAAAACGACAGCTCACTTCCGCTCAATGTAGCCTCGACCTGTTTCGGGTTTAAAACATCCGTTACATCAAATACCAATGTATTCGTATCGGCATTCTGAACCACAAAGCGCGAAGCATTACCCACAGAAGCCAGGCTACGGAAGAAGGTGCAAGCGCCGTAAGGTTTCAATTCGCGTTTCATCTGCAAACGGATAAAATCCAGGTAAACGTTGGTATGGCCATATTGCCCATATCTCACATTTACCTTTACATTCGGGCTTTTATCTCCTTTCCAGTCTGCAATGCTATACACTAAAATGGCTTTTGTATAGTTATCGCTCGTCGGACTGTTACTGATTGTCCGGAAAATCACCTCGCTTCCGTCTACGCTCATAGTTACACTACCGGTACCGCTAGTGGGCTTTGCAATAAAGCGGAGCGTTGCCTTTCCGTCATCATTGGTGATACCCGTTATATTGCTAAAAGTGAAATCTCTTGAAAGGGTCAGATCCATTGCTTCACCGAACAACTCGCGGCCGGAGTTATTAACGGAAACCAAGTCTTTCTCATGTACCCGATAATCATCAAACGTAGTTACTTGCAGGGAAGCGCCCGAAGCGGAAGCAACTGTTTCCATATCTCTGGTTTCCGTTGCATCCGTCACAAAATAGTAACCGTACTGCGAATAAGGATTATTGGTATGGATAAAACTCTCATTGCTTTGGTTGTATTCCCACTTCACCACTCCCCGCCCGTAGAAAAGCAGGTAATCGTCGCCACGCCAGGTAGCCACAGCCGGTACGTCATCTATATAAGGATTCGAAAAATCCTCATTCAGTATCCAGCCACCATAACCATGCACCGACACCTTCGCCGGATCGGAAAAACCCATCGAACGTAAATCGGCATAGCTCAGTTTATAAATACCATCTTCCTGAATCCGTATCTTCACCCACTTGCCGGATGAAAGAGCCGATTGGTTCGCATAGATGCTGCCATCCGCACGAACAGAAGATAAAAAACAGAGACTTATTATTAATGTATATAGTATTCTTAACATAATCAATTAAAGTTGGCTGTCGATTCCAATGTCATCTCACATGGAAATCAAGCAACTTCTGCTGGCCGATATATCCTTGCAAATGATCGTCGATCTTCACAGGACCTACACCGACCGGAGTTCCTGTAAATATCAGATCCCCAATCTTCAGCGTGAAGAAACGGCTTACATAAGCAATGATCTTATCTACCGGGAAAAGCATATCGGAGGTGTTCCCCTCCTGTACTTTCCGACCGTTTATATCCAGGTGGAACGGGATACGGTTCACATCCCCCACACTATCCAATAGCACAAACGTTCCGATAACAGCCGAATTATCAAAAGCTTTACTGATCTCCCAGGGTAATCCTTTCGCACGCAATTCCCGTTGCAGATCGCGGGCGGTAAAATCGATCCCGACGGTTACTTCATTATAGTAACGATGTGCAAAGCGCTCTGCGATATTCTTACCCAGCCGGTCTATCTTCACGACAATCTCTGTTTCGTAATGTATCTCCGATGAAAAGTCGGGGATAAAGAACGGCTTCCCGTCTTTCAACAAGGAAGAATCGGACTTCATAAAGATAGTAGGCTCCGATAATTCTAACGAATGATGCAGCTCTTTATTGTGTGCTGCATAATTCATTCCTACTGCTATAATTTTCATTTCAGTGATTGATTGAGTTCAAACGATTAAACATGACAGCCAGATGAGCATACATGGAAGTATTCTGTACGACAATATGTTCGGGCACGCGGATACGGAACGGAGTAAAGTTCCACAAAGCCTTGATACCACCGGCAATGATCTGCTCGGTTACCTCCTGCGCCTTATCGACCGGCACGGTGATGACACCGATCGTAGCTCCGTACTCTTTCTGCTTGGCAGGAAAATTATCCAGATGGAAAACCGGTATTCCGTTGATCGTCGTACCTGCCAGCTCACGGCGTACATCGAAACCGGCAACAATCTCCAATCCGTATTGATTCAGCCCGGAGTCTTGCAGCAATGCCGCTCCCAGGCTACCCACACCAAATAAAAAGGCCTTGTGCTATGCAGTAAAACCTAAAAAGTCTTCCAACACATCCACAAGGGTACAAATTTCATAGCCGACCCGGGTTTTCCCGGGAATATTCACAAATGAGAGGTCTTTAGCCACCTGGCTCGGATCCACACTAATCTCTTTTGCGATCTGGGTAGATGATACAAAAGTCTCCCCTTTGCCTTTCAACAGCTTCAGAAAGGCAAGATACCAAGGCAGTCTCCTGAGAGTCGGCTCCGGTATTTTCCAGGCTTGTTTCATTTCATCGTTATCCATTTTCTCTATTCCATTAATGTAGCCTACAAAAGTAGTATTTTGTTCTAAAACACAGACAAAACACTACTGTTTTTTGTTCCAAAACATTAAGTAAAACTTGTAAACAACAATTCTTATTACAAGAAAAACTCCGGCAATTATAATTACCGGAGCTTCACTTATCAATCTTCATGCTTCGCAAAGCTGGAACAGACTAATTGTATCAAGCCCTCCGACCTCATTTATCAACAGGCAATTTATCGACGACCATAGGACGGACAAGATTTCCTCCTAACGAAATAACTCCGTCTTTAACCGACATATCAACGATATACGAGTTACGAGGATGTATCTCTGTCTCGCTTTTATGGGCATGGAAGACATAACGCATCTTGCCCTCTTTATCCACAAAAGGAGCACCATGGCCAACACCGACCAATCCCTCGCATTTATGCAAGACAGGGTTCCCTTCATATTTCTTCCAGGGGCCTAACGGAGAATCGGAAGTAGCAAAACCGACCGCATAATCCTGGCTCGTATAACCATTTGCCGAATACACCAAATAATAAACACCGTTTTGCTTAAAGACAGAAGGCCCTTCCACCACTTTAGGAAGGATCAGTTCCCATGGATCTTCGGCTTTGAAACACTGCACCAATGTTTCTTCCTTTATCTCTCTCAAATTATCTTTCAACTCCGCACACCAAATAACATTGCCATCGCTGAAACGGACAAAATAAAGATAAGCTTTGCCGTTATCATCGAAAAAGACGGAAGTATCGATACCTTTTTCTTCACGAATCGGCTTATGTTCGTCTTGTTTGAACGGACCTAAAGGAGAATCAGACGTAGCAACGCAAATATGCTCCTCGGTAGAATAAAACATGTAAAACTTTTTCTCTTTTTCCACATAATAAACCTCCGGAGCCCAAAACATCGACTCACCATAAGAATTCGTATGACTGAGCGATAATGCAGAAGCACGTTCCCAAAATTCAAGATCCTTGGAATAATAAACGTCGAATCCGTTTCCGACATTCGTTCCGTATATATAGTAAAGGCCGTCGTGAACCAAAATATAGGGGTCTGCCAAAGGAACAGTCGCCGAAAGAACGGTTATCGGATTTTCCTCCTCGGCAGGCGGCTGATTCTTTTTATCGCCTTCTACTTCTTTACAATTCATACAGACAAAAAGAGGAAGTGACAACAACAATAAAATCCATTTCTTTTTCATCGACTAATAGATTATAAGATTAAATATTCACATTATTTGATTACCGGGCGGAAAGCGCCATTAGAAGGCTCTTGTTTCTCTATATAAGGCCATCCTTCTTCATCCCAAAAAAAACACGATCCAGCAATACCTGCCGCTGTGCATCCAGCCGCTCCAACTCGAAAGCATGATAGAGCATCCAAGTATTCTTTTCATCATCTTCCTGAAGAATGGAATTATGCCCGGTCCCGACAAAACGATCATTTTTCTGAAGCACGACTTCATGCTGATTATCCAACATCCTGCCTCCTTGCTTATCGACATACGGACCGAACAGATCTTTCGAACGGGCTACGACTGTGGTGTAGGTGCTGTTTTTACCATCACAACAAGAACCTATGGAGCCGAACAGGTAATAATCCCCGTTACGCTTCCAAAGATTGATGCCCTCGTAGGCATTTCCGGCAATCTGCTTCTTGGTGTCGAACTTCGGAGTAATTTGCAAATCGTCCGTCACATCAAGTTCCATGATGTAAATGCCGAAAAAGCTACCCCAAAGCATATAATATTTACCACCTTCCTCATAAAAGAACTGGTCGATCGAGTTCTGCACATTGACCTCGCGGCTGTCGAACACTTTCCCCTTCACCTCAAAAGGTCCTTCGGGAGAATCTGAAATGGCGTAGCCAACCGTACTGACCCAATGGTTCCCCCACTGCGCCAACGAATAGAACAAGACATATTTTCCTTTGACATAACGGATCTCCGGTGCCCAGATAGCAGCATGCACATTATCTGTATTATCCTTGTTTCCGGGAAGAAAATCAGGGCGTGTCTTATCAGAAAAGGCCACAGCGACTTCCTCCCACTCAACCATATCCTTCGAGCGGAAAATCGGCAGATTGTGAATATCTTCGGTTCCATACAAATAATAGAAACCATCGGCCGTACGAATGGCAGTCGGATCCGGCACCGATATCTTTATCACCGGGTTATGGTAAGCAAGTTGCGAATCGTCAACTTCCGGAATCGGTTGTTTCTCCGACTTTTTTGAATTATCACCTCCACCGCAAGCGACCAATAGCAGAAGGCAGAAAAACATGATTGAATCTTTGACTTTCATCATAAATATATTTTTATTGGAAAAAGTTGCCGCCAGCCCCATTCGAAGTTGGCGGCACTTTCTATGAGATAAATATGAATAGTCAAACAATATTATTCCCAACCCGTATTCTGTACGATATTCGGATTCATCTGAATTTCATTGTAAGGAATCGGATACAACCAATACTGGTCGCCTCCCCAAGCATAGTGATAAGTAGCCTGTCCCCAAACCTGGCGCAAACCATTTACTACCTGTGTACCGTTGTCATCATAGGTAAAGAATTTCCTGTCCTTCCATATCTTCCAGCGAAGTTCATCGAAATAAATCAAATCTTCACCCAGCAACTCCCAGTAACGTTCGTTGCGGATACGTTCGCGCATATTATCTTGTCCGGTGACTGTTGTCGCGGCATTGGAGTTGAGCAACTGGGCGCCGGCACGAGCACGTACCTGATTCACGACGGTAACAGCTTCGGCTGTTTTGCCCTGTTCATTCAAAGCTTCAGCCAGATTCAGCAGCACATCGGCATAACGGATCTTAGGCATATCGATACCGGTACCCTTCCGACTGCCTTCACCTGTTCCTTCCGTAACAAATTTACGGTTCAGATAATAGAACATCGCCTGCGTATCAGTCTGCAGGTCATTCGGTTCACGTGTCACCGAACCATCGGCATTCGTTGTTTCAATCCAAGTGCTGCGATACGGATAACGATTGGTAAAATAGTTGTCGGAACCACCCGTACCACCCAGATACTTGGCATACGGTGTAATGACACTCATTTCCAGACGTGGGTCGCGATTTTCATAAGCCTTGCGAACACGAGCTTCGTTTCCATTCGGCAGATAGTAGTCCATGTTGGCACCTTGCTCTTTCGCACTGGCGATTTCTGATTCGGTCAAATTATCGCGCAAGAAGAAGACACGACGCTCATTGACCGTTAGTTTGTAATAATCAGGAATAACTTCCGACCAGTCGAACTTACTTCCGTCGGCAGCTTCATAAGTATCGACGAAATCCGGATTCACCAAATAGTTGTTCCATATAGATCCGTATGTACATCTATTACCGAATCCTCGATTCTTGGAATTCCAATAACCTTCTTCCTCTATACACTGGACGGAGAAGATCATCTCGTCACACTGCTCATTGGCCTCTTTAAACAATTTCTTATAGGCATCGGCTCCATCAGTAAACAATTTATAACCGCAGTCACCTACTTTCTTAAAGTCGGTTTCAGCAGCCGCCCAGTTTTCCAACCACAGATAGATCTTACCCCTTAAGCGCATAGGCAACACCTTTTGTAATATGGCCATAATCAGGATCACCACTGTTGTATTTGTCCGGCAGATTGGATTCATTGACGCAATCCGTCAAATCGCCGACCAATTCATTCCAAACCTCTGTCATAGACAAACGGCTTCCTTTAGCCTCATCAATATCCTTAATAGGATCAGTATAGTAAGGTACACCACCAAACAACAAGTTCAATTCATAATACCAATAACACCGGAGGAATTTGGCCTCGGCCACAAGACGCGCTTTTTTGCTTCAGAAATACCTTCTACATTCGGCATATTAGCGATCACATCGTTACAACGGATGATGAATTTGTAATTGTCATGCCAAATCCAGCCCGGACCATCACCAGAAGTCGTCTAATTACCAAACAACATACCAAAGTTACGCCAGTTGGCATCGCGGTCCATAGTCATGGAAAAACAATCGAACCACATGTTATAGTTATTATCATATAAATGATTCAATCCATTGTAAAGACCGGTAACAGTCTGTTCAGCCATTGTAGCATCGCTCCAAACCTCTCCCTCACTCGGCTGGTTTTTCGGAGTCAAATCCATATCCACACAACCGGCAAGGAACAAACCGGAGAATATCGTTGCAGACAGAAATTTTGTCGCGTTTTTTATAATCCTAAATCTATTCTTGTTCATAACTTTTCCATAATTTAATTAGAATGTCACATTAACACCAACCGTATACTGGCGGATCGGCAGATAACCGTCACCACTCATACGTTCCGGATCAGATCCTTCGAATTTCGTAATCGTCAGCAAGTTTTCACCAGACAGGTACACACGCGCATTCTGAATGAATGCAACCTTCATCCAATCTTTCGGGAAAGTGTAACCGATCGTCAGGTTTTTCAACTTCATATAGTTTCCGTTCTTCAAATGCCAGGAGCTGGTGGCACTTGCCTGCCCGCTGTTCTGATAACCGACAAGACGCGGTGTTTCAGAATGGATATTCGTACGGGGATCGCTCGGATTTTCCGGATCGTAGAAATAATGGTCGTAAGCCACATCATAACCGATACCATATCCATGCGTGATACTAACACTGTTTTGAGTCTGTTTGTAATAGTCGATCTTGAATCCGGCTGCACCGGCCCAGTTCATCGACAGGTCAAAGCCTTTCCATGTCACACTTGCCTGCAAGCCAAAGTAATATTTAGGAGTACTGGAAACACCCTGGAAATCCCGGTCATCATCATTACCATAGATACCGTCTCCGTTATAGTCGGCATAGATCATATCACCATACCAGATTTTATCTTTACTAATAGACTGGTTCGGATAGAATTTATAACCGGCATCAAACATCGCCTGTAACCATTTCATATCCGATTCAGAACGGATCATACCATCTTTCGGGCCACCGTTGATATTGACGGATCCGTCAGTATTGAAATAAGAGCCGTTGCCTTTATACGGATTCATCATGTAGAACTCATTCATTTGATGACCTTCCACTATCAATGTAGAAGAACCGTTGGCTACCGTACCGACATTCTGGTACCAAACCCTGTTGCCATTTTCGTCTGTACGCCATTCGCGGATCAGTTCACCTTTATATTTCGTTACCTCATTCTTGTTGTAAGTAAAGTTGGCGGAAACCGAGTAAGCAAAATCACCGGCATGATCGTTCCAGCCAAGCGAAAGTTCAAAACCTTTATTGTTGACATCTGCCAGGTTCTGAAGCGGCGAAGTAAACTGGTTCAGAGACTCCAGAAGTGTCGGACGATACAAGATACCGGTTGTATTCTTGTTATAAACTTCGACTGTTCCACTCAAACGATTATTTAGCATAGCAAAGTCTATACCGAGATTGGTAATGGCTGTTTCTTCCCATTCCAAACTGTAGTTGGAGAAAGTCGTCATAGCCAATCCATTGGATTTATTACTGTTGAACGCATAGTTGAAGCCAGACCCGTAAAGTGCCTGCCATTCATAGTTGCCGATAGAGTTGTTACCTAACTTACCCCAAGATGCATGCAACTTCAAATTGCTCAACCAATCCACATCTTCCATAAATTTTTCTTCGGAGATACGCCATCCTCCAGACAGAGAGGGGAACAGACCCCAACGGGAGTCAGGAGAGAAGCGGGAAGAACCGTCATAGCGCATGTTCACTTCAAACAAATAACGGTTATCGAATGCATAATTGACACGACCGAACCAAGAACGGGAAGAAAATTCATAAGAAGAACCTTTGATGTAATACGGATCCGTCATGGCATTGAAGTCTGTTAAATTGATACTTGATATACCTTCTTTGCAAATATCCACTTCGTCGCCCCAATAGCGGGATTCTTCATAACCGGCCAAAGCACTAACGTCATGCTTTCCAAACGTGTGTCCCCAACTTAACAACATATTCGTTTTCCAGTTCTTTTCACGTTTCTGCCAGTCATATACTTTATATGTAGACATGTCTGTCGATGTCGGAGGAGTACTCAAGATCATTGAACGGTTGAAGCTATATTGTTCTTTGTAGTCCGACGGTTGCCATCTATGATGATTCGTAAACTGGTCATAGTAGAAATTGGCTGTGAATTTGAAATCTTTCAGGAATTTCACCTCCAGATACGGATTCACGAAATACTTATTCTGCTTATAATAACCATAAGAATTACTCATATTCAGCAACGGGTTACCGGCCTGTCCGTCTTCCTCATTGGTTTCTATTCCACCATATTTACCGTTATAATAAGGGAAAACACCCGGAATCACTTTCTGCATATTCAACCCCCACATATCACTCAAATTGTTACGATCCTGGTCGGCATTGTAACCCCAAGCGCGCATTCTGACAGTCAAGAAGTCAGTCACTTTAGACTCAATATCACTACGCAGATAGTATTTCTTCACCCCCGATTCAACAACTAAGCCCGGATTATTCAAATAAGTACCGGAAATGGCATAGTTAGTTCGCTTTTCTGCGCCTGTAAGGCTGATAGTATGTTCCTGCATCCATTTCGGATCATACACTACGTCATACCAATCAGTACTGGGGTGTGTTACATAATTCGGAATTCCGGCAGCATTCGTTGCATTCGGGTTCCTGGCAGCTTCGCGCCATTCATCGATCGTTGACTGGGAGAACTTGGCAGCTTGATTCGTATTGATGTAACCTTCGTTGACAAACTCCATATAGTCTGCATAATCTGTTACCTGGCGGATCAATTTGGCCGGAGTCTGATAAGAGAACTTACCGGAATAGGTTACATTGATTTTGCCATCTGTTCCCCGTTTGGTCGTAATCAGGATAACGCCATTGGCGCCCCGGTTACCATAAATGGCACAAGATGCAGCATCCTTCAAAATGGAGATTGAAGCCACATCATTCGGATTTACTTCATTGAGGCTCATCTCCATACCATCCACTAAAATCAGCGGACCGGCATCGTTCATGGTTCCGGTTCCACGAATCAGTACAGAGGCTGATTCCGCATTCGGCTGACTACTAGTGTTCATCACATTCACACCGGTTGCCATACCGGATAAAGACGCAGCAATCGTGGTTACCGGACGGGCCAACTTTTCGTCCTCAAATTAATGCTGGCTACAGAACCGGTTAAGTTGACTTTCTTCTGGGCAGCATAACCAACGACGACAACCTCCTCTATAGCCTGCGTGTCATCTCTCAAAACCACATCGAGAGTTTTTTATTCCCCACTGTGATTCCCTGGGCAATGTAACCGATATAAGAGACTGAAAGAACGGAGTTGGCAGCGACACCTTCCAAAATAAACTTTCCGTCTAAATCGGTAATCGTCCCGTTAGTCGTACCTTTTATCGATACATTCGCACCGATAACCGGATCACCGTTGGTATCCCGAACAACCCCGGTGACAGTTCTCCCTTGCTGGGAAACACCAGTCTCCCTGGCTGTTATAATAATATTTTTATTAGATATCTTATAAGGGACTGTCCAAAAAGTGGATAGCCCCTTTAGCTATTGTTTATTTCGGTAA
>JAJPZM010000142.1 GCA_021204335.1 Parabacteroides sp.
TCATGCGGATAATCATATTAAATAATTAGCAGATAACGAATAACAGAATTATTTAATACAACAAAAACGATATGAAACAATTACTTATGCTATTGCTTCCGGCAATGGTATTATGCTCCTGCAACCAGAACAAGCAGGACGATGAGGTGGCCCTTGCCGTAACTTTACGGGGCGACACGATAGAAATAGGGGATAAATCGCCTATCTTATCCCGATTGAAAACAGATGTAGTGAAGATGGAGCCCTACCGGTTGGAGTTTACCACCTCGGGCGTTGTAAAAGCAATCCCTTCCCAATATGCGGAGATAGCTTCGCCTTTTGCCGGACGTATTACCAAATCGTTTGTCCGCCTGGGACAGAAGGTGGCTCCCGGAAGTCCCGTATTCGAGATCAGTTCCCCTACTTTCTTTGAGACGGGGAAAGCCTACTACCAGGCCAAGCAGGAAATGGAGCTAGCTTTAAAAAGCCTGAAACGCGAGAAAGACCTGTTGCTGAACAAAGTCGGCGTGCAGAAGGAAGTGGAAGAAGCCGAAGTGAATTATGAACTGAAGAAGAAAGATTGCGAGAACACCCTTGCTTCCCTGAAAGTTTTCCAGATCGATCCCGACGACCTGGTATTGGGGCAGCCCCTGGTTGTCCGTTCGCCGATTGCGGGCGAAATGGTGACCGACCGTATCGTGATCGGGCAATATATAAAGGAAGAAGCCGAGCCGGTTGCCATTATAGCCGACTTGAATAAAGTATGGGTGGCCGCCCATGTGAAGGAAAAAGACATGGGGATGATCCAGTCGCTGGATAGCGTCGAGGTACGCCTGCTGGCGATGCCCGACCGTTCCATTCCGGGAAAGATTTACCATATCAGCGAGATGTTGGACGAAGATACCCGCTCGGTGGAGGTGCTGATCGAATGCGATAACAGCCAACATCTGATGAAGCCGGCGATGTATGGCACCGTCAAACTGTGCGACCGCAGTACGGAGGTGATCCGCATCCCTACTTCGGCTATCCTACAGGAAGAAGAAAGCGCCTACGTGCTGGTTGCCCTGGGCAACAATGGCTACCGGAAGCAAAAGGTGACAACCTCTGTCAGCGAGGACGGCAAGACGGTGGTTCTTTCCGGCTTGCAGCCCGGCGAAACGATTATAACTACCGGTGCGTTTTATTTACTTGATGCCCGTTAAGCCTTATGAAGAAGATCATATATCTTGCGATACATCGGCGAGGGCTGATGGTCGTGCTATTTATATTCCTGGCTGTAGTAGGCTATTATTCCTGGACGCGGCTGGCAATCGATGCCTATCCCGATATTGCCGACACCACTGTGCAGGTGGTAACGCAGGTGCCGGGACTGGCTGCCGAAGAAATTGAACAACAGATCAGCATTCCTATCGAAAGGGCGATGAACGGAATGCCGGGTCTGAATGTCATGCGAAGCAAGAACACCTTCGGACTCTCTACCGTCGTACTGGTGTTCGATGATGGCATCGATGACTACTGGGCACGCCAGCGTGTGCAGGAGCGTTTGGTGGATGTGGAACTGCCCTATGATGCCGTACCGGGGCTGAATCCGCTCACTTCTCCGACCGGCGAGATCTTCCGTTATGTACTGGAAAGCGACAGTCTCGACCTGCGCGAGCTGACCGACCTGCATAAATGGGTCATCATTCCCCGCCTGAAACAGGTAACCGGTGTGGCCGATGTCAGCAACTACGGCGGTATCACTACCCAGTACCAAATCGAGGTGAACCCGCATAAGATGGAACAGTACGACGTGACTCTCAGCGACATCACCGAGAAGATAGAAAAGAACAATGTCAACGCCGGCGGCAGTATGCTGAGCCGCGGCGATCTGAGTTACGTTATTCGCGGTATCGGTCTGGTGAAAGACCTGAAAGATCTGGGGCGTATCGTTATTAAAACGGAGAACGGCATACCCGTTTACCTCGACGATCTGGGCACCATGAAGTATGGAAACCTGGAGCGTAAAGGTGTGCTGGGCTTCTACGACGGCGTGCGCGATTATTTGGATGGCGTGGAAGGTATCGTGCAGATGCTGCGCGGCGAGAACCCTTCGCTGGTGCTCGAAGGCGTGCATCAGGCGGTGGAAGAACTGAATAACGAGACGCTGCCGAAAGGCACTCACCTGCATGTCTTCATGGATCGTACGAACCTGGTAGATACCACATTGCATACCGTCTCCCATACCCTGTTTGCCGGAATGGTACTGGTCGTGCTGGTGCTGATTCTTTTCCTCGGCAGCTGGCGCGGCGCTTTGCTGGTGGCGCTGACTATTCCCCTGTCGTTGCTGATTGCCTTTATCCTGATGCATATTACCAACATCCCCGCCAATCTTCTTTCGCTAGGCGCTATCGACTTCGGTGTCCTGGTAGACGTCGCTATCGTGATGATGGAAACCGTCTTGAAGAAACGCGAGCGTCATCCGGGCGAGATACTGACCGAGGATTCGATCCTGCGGCGTACCACCGAGGTAGCCCGCCCGATCTTCTTCTCTACCCTGATTATCATTACCGCTTATCTTCCCCTGTTCGCGTTCGAGCATATCGAGAAGAAGCTGTTTACCCCGATGGCTTATACCGTAGGCTATGCCTTGCTGGGCGCCCTGGCGGTTGCCTTGTTCCTGATACCGGGGCTGTCGTTTGCCGCTTATTACAAGCCGCGTAAAATCTATCATAACCGTTGGTTGGAGAAGATGGGAGAGGTTTATCATCGGCAGATCACTGCGTTGATGGAGAAACCGAAGCTGGTGTTGATGCCGTTGCTGCTCATTTTGGTTGTTGCCGGCGTGCTGAGTTGTACGGTGGGAAAAGACTTCCTGCCGCCTTTGGACGAGGGCTCGCTCTGGATTCAGGTGCAGTTGCCGCCGGGCATCTCCATCGAGAAATCCAAAGAGATGGGCGCCGAGTTGCGTAAAGTCGTGAAGGAGTTTGATGAAGTGTCCTACGTCATGACTCAGGTTGGGCGCGACGATGAGGGAGCCGAGGCCTTCTCCCTTTCCCATATCGAGTGCGGGGTAGGGTGAAACCTTACAATACCTGGAAGTTCGGCAAGACAAAAGCCGATCTGATCGAAGAGATGTCGGCCAAGCTTTCGACCATGCCGGGCTACACCGTCAGCTTCTCCCAGCCGATTATCGACATGGTGATGGATCAGATTGCCGGCGCGCATAGCGACTTGGCGCTGAAAATCTGTGGCGACGATATTTCGGGAACCCGTCACCTGGCCGACAAAGTGGTGAACGTGCTGCGTACTATCCCCGGTGCAGCCGATGTCGCCATCGACCAGGAGCCGCCGCTTCCCCAGTTGCAAATCGTGGCCGACCGCGACCGTATCGCCCAGTATGGCCTTAACTTCTCCGACGTAGCCGATATGATCGAGCTGGCAATCGGAGGGAAAGCCATTTCGCAAATCTTCGTTGGCAGCAAGAGTTACGACGTAATCTGCCGCTTCGACGATGCCAGCCGCAATACGCCCGAAAGTATCGGAAACCCGTTGCTTATCAACGGGGCCGGCGCCAAGATTCCCCTCTCGCAGGTAGCCGATGTGAAGATGACGACCGGTGCCAGCACCATTTCCCGCGAGATGAACAAGCGCCACCTCACGATCCACGTCAACTTGCGTGGCGTAGACCTGACCGAGTTCCTCAACAAAGCGAACAACCTGATCGCCAAAGAGGTTCAATACGATCGCGACACCGTCCACCTGCAATGGGCAGGGCAGTTCGAGAACCAGCATCGTGCCTACAACCATCTGGCGGCAGTCGTGCCCCTGGCCTTGGGCATTATGCTCCTCCTCCTGTTTGCCGCTTGCGGAAAGTTCCGCCAGGCTGCTTTGATGATGTCTGTCGTTCCGTTGGCACTGTTCGGCGGCATGTTGGCGTTGAATGTGCGGGGCATGACGCTGAATGCCTCCTCAGCCGTCGGTTTTATTGCCTTGATAGGTGTTGCCATTCAGAACGGAGTAATCATGATCTCCCATATCAATAACCTGCGTAGCCGCGACCGGGGTTTCAAGGAGTCTATCATCACCGGGGCGAAACACCGTTTCCGCCCCATCCTGATGACGGCAACGGTGGCGGTGCTCGGCTTGCTGCCTGCTTCGCTGAGTACGGGTATCGGTTCCGACGTGCAACGCCCGCTGGCTACCGTTATCGTCTACGGTCTGTTGTTTGCCACCGTTATTACGCTCTATGTGCTTCCTGCCTTATATTATCTGGTGGAAAAGCATTACTTAGAGGAAGATAAGGCACCAACTAAGCCGCAAGAGCCGACTGTTTAGATGAAAGCTCCCTATCCATATCTTGTTTGGCAGTTGTCGGACGCTTGTTCGACAGCTGTGAAACAAGCGTTCGATATCTGTCGAACAAGCGTCCAACAGTTGTCAAACAATAAAAAGGTAGGGACATAAGGATTAGTAACTAACGAGTAAAACAATAAAAGATATGCGACAATATATTACTATCTGCCTGCTTGCCGGAAGCCTGACAGGCAGCGCGCAGCAGATGATACCTCTTTCGTACCGTAACTATATAGAGAAGGTGGCGGAAGGCAACCTGGAGTATGCGGCCGAACGCCTGAACCTGGATGTTTCCGATGCGGAGGTAGTAGCCTCGAAAGTATTCAACGACCCCAACCTTTCAGTCTCTTATTTCAACAATGAAAATAACAGCCTGGAAATGGGAGAAGGGGTGGAAGTGGAGCTGAGCAAGACCTTTTCGTTCGGGAAGCGTGGAGCAAACATCGCCCTGGCACGTAGCGAGAGCGAACTGACTAAGGCATTGCTGGCCGATTATTTCCGCAACCTGCGTGCCGACGCAACTGTATCGTATCTGGAAGCGTTGAAGCAATACGAACTATATAAGGTGAAGTAAAATGCGTATGATAATATCCGTCAGCTGGCGGAGAACGACGGCGTGCGTTTCTCTTTAGGAAAGATTATGGAGATTGATGCGACGCAAAGCCGTCTGGAAGCGGGCATCCTGCGGAATGAACTTTTGCAGGCGCGGACCGATTTGCATAATGCCTTCTCCGGCCTGAGCCTGTTGACCGGTTCGGTGGCTACCGATACCTTGTATATCCCCGATGCATCCATGCATCTGTCTCCCCGCGATTTTGTGCTGGCCGACCTGATCTCTACCGCTTCGATGAATCGTACCGACCTGGTAGCCGCTCTGAAAAATAAAGAAGTAGCTGCCCGCGCCCTAAAAGCAACGCGACGGGAACGGAATACGGACGTAGACCTCTCTATCGCCGTAAGCAAGAACTCGCGGGTGCGTAACGAGGAGGCTCCGGCTCTCCCCCCCCCTACCGGCGTGACGGCAGGGATTGCCATCCCGTTGAAATTCTCGAACCTGAACAAGGGAGCCGTTCGTGCCGCCCGCTTCCGCGAGCAACAGGCCGAAACGCAGTACCAGCAGGCTTTACTACAAGTACAGACAGAAGTGATGCAGGCTTACCGCAACTATCAATCGCTGACCGAGCAGGTCGGCCATTATGAGAACGGCATGCTTTATGTCGCCCAGGAAGTGATTGATGGAAAGATTTATAGCTACAACCGCGGCGAAGTCTCCCTGCTGGAAGTGCTGGATGCCCAACGAACCTATGACGATGTGCAGGCGCAGTATATTGAGACGCTGTTCAGTTATTGCGCGGCGTTGGTAGAGTTGGAAAAGAGTGCTGGGATTTGGGATGTGGAGTTGTAGAAAACAAGGGGATAGTTTGTGAGTTATCCCCTTATTCTCTTATATATCTTTTATTTATCAGGAGATTGTCTGCAATCTTTTTCTGAAGTTTACTCTTTAATTCATTTTGGGTAATGTAGTGCCCTTTCTCAAACTCTTTTTCAGATTCAGCGACTGTATTGCATAGCTCCTCATCAGTCGGATTCCAAGGATAAGATGCCGCACGTGTTGTCATAATTACTAGCTTTAGTCTGTGTTATATTGCAAAGATAAGAGATTAATTCTGAATTATATTTACATTTGTCGGTAAAACTAAGAGATACACGTATGATATTTTACTTTTCAGGAACCGGGAACTCCCGTTGGGTGGCGAATGCGCTGGGCATTGCTTTGGGGGAAGCGGTCGTTTCGATTGCGGATGAGTTAAAAACCGGTAAAAAGGAATTTCTTTGCCCGTTGCGGGAAGACGAGAAAGTGCTGTTCGTTTACCCCGTACACTCCTGGGGACCGGCTGTTCCCGTTGCCCGCTTTGTCTCGAGTCTGACACTGACCGGCTATAATGGACAACCGGTATATTCCGTCTCTACCTGTGGCGACGAATGCGGTTATACGGGGGATAGGATGCGGAAAGCCCTTGCTAAAAGGGGCATAAAGCTTACCAACGCTTTCTCTGTTATCATGCCGAACAACTATATCCTCATGCCCGGCTTCGATGTCGACAGCAAAGCGGTGGAAGAACAGAAACTGAAAGAAGCTCCTGCCGCCGTAGCCGCTATTGCCGATGCTATCCGCGAAAAGAAAAAAGTTAATTTATACAATAAAGGAAGCTGGCCCGGACTGAAAAGCTACTGTATATATTCTCTTTTTGCTAACTTTGCGATAGGGAAGAACTCTTTCAGGGTGACAGACAATTGTATCTCGTGTGGTTTGTGCGAACGGATTTGTCCGACCGGGACGATTATGTTGAACGAAAGCAAGCTACCAGTCTGGGCGGATACCTGCGTGCAGTGCGTTGCCTGTATCCACCGATGTCCGGTGCATGCCATTGAATACGGTACGATTAGCATTAAGAAAGGAAGATATCATCATCCCGATATTAAATAATACATAGTACAAAAATGAAACAATTAGTAATGATGGTTATGGCGGTGTTCCTGTTGGCAAGCTGCCAGGAAACGCCCAAAGGTTATGTGATAAACGGAGTCGTGGAGAATATGCCGGACGGTAAGATTTACCTGAAGTAATTCCGCAATAAAATGTTCTTTGATGTGGATACGGCCGAAGTAAAGGATGGCAAGTTTACATTCAAGGGCGAAGTGAGTCAGCCGCTTTTGTTCGGTCTGGCTACGGAAGATATGAATTATCCCGTCCAGCTCTTTGTAGAGAACACGAAGATGGACGTAACGATCGGCAATGACGGCGAAACGATCATCGTCCAGGGTTCTCCGGTCAATACGGTTTTCCAGGAAAACCAGCGTAAAGTATTTGAAGAAGGTTTCGATATAGACAGCCTGATCAGCAAATATCCGGATTCTCCGGCTGCCGCTTTCTATCTGTATCGTTATTTTACGTATCAGTTGCCATTGGATCAGTTGAAGGCGACTCGTGCAAAGATATCTCCGGCTTTGGCGGATTGTCCGTATGTAAAAGACCTGGACGGTATCATCAAACAACTGGAAAACGTGCAGATCGGCAAGACGGCTCCCGAATTCTCTTTGCCGGATACGGCAGGTGTTTCTGTTTCCCTGTCCGACTTCCGGGGTAAATATGTCTTGCTCGACTTCTGGGCATCCTGGTGTCCGCCCTGTCGTCGCGAGAATCCGGATGTCGTAAAGGCTTTCCAGGAATATAAGGATAAGAACTTTACCATTATCGGCATCTCCCTGGATAACAACAAAGACAAATGGTTGAAAGCCATTGCCGACGATCACCTGACCTGGACGCACGTGTCCGACCTAAAATATTGGGATTCGGAGATTCCAGCTTTATATGGTGTCCGCGGCATTCCGGCAAACGTGCTTCTCGATCCTGACGGTGTGATCATCGCCAAGAATATCACCGGCGAGGAGTTGCATCAGACATTAAAAGACGTAATCAAGTAAATATGAAGCAATCCTTGCTTATCACCCTGTTCCTTCTTCTCTGTCAGTGGATTTCTCCGGCAGGGGAGAAGGACTTTCAGCAATCTGTCCGCCAAGCTGTGGAAAAGCAGATGCAGACATATCCCAAGTCTACTTTGAAAGACCTGTACAAGAACTTTTTCCAGGATAAATTCGGGCCGAGACATATTATCAGTGACACTACTGCCGCCGCCAATTACCTGCGCCGCGAACTGGCGTCTTATACGGAAACAGAAGGCGAAGTGGCGGAGCCTATCGGTTGGGAAGGAAACTTCTATCGTGTAAACCTGTCCGTTATCAAAAAGAATCAACTCCCTTACCCTGTTTTCTTCGATGCGTTTATCCGCAGTGTCAATGGCATCCGTCCGGTTACGGTAGCCGAATGGCAAGAGGAGTGGAACCGGATTGAAGCCATTATCCGTTCGATGAATCTCTCTTTGCCGAATTACGAAGCCGACAAAAAAGAGATAGACGACCGTTTGAACCGGGGTGAATATGTGGGGCATCATAGCAAACAATTTGAAGATACTTATTCTCCGCATTATCGGATTATCAGTAAGGAGATATTTGAGAAGGAGTTGCTGTCTTTATTGCAATAGTTACTTCAGCTATCCCAGACTTAATTCCAATTATCCGGAACTTCATCAGTGCTTTCCCGGTTGCCTTGTGTTATCTATATTCCTAATTAGTGACTTCCCTGACACAGCGTGCCCGAGTACCACTGTTCATAGTCCTAACCGATGATAAAAGGCCATCGCTCATGCGTATAGCCCATGCGAAGTCATCTGAACCTTCTGTTGCACTCCAATACTGGGCTGTCGAGTTGAACGGCTCATTAAAGAAACTTTCTAATGCCGGTTTGAAAATACACATCAGTATTAACTCTCGCTGAGTAGGTAGCCGCCAATCATTGTTACCTCCATACGATAAGTTTTTGCATCCATCAAAAGCGACACTCCACTTCATCGACATTGAATTAGTTTGATCGGTGGCGTTATTTGTACCGGTTATTTCCCCATTTATATTCATATCATACGGGAGCACTTCCAGTTTTTGGTATACTGTCAGGTTGATTGGATTATTGACAGTATTCTCCGCTTCTCCTACTAGTTCTCCTGCAGTGTGGGTATATGAAGCGTAAAGACTTGTTTTCGAGGTAGTTGTCACCGAGCCTTTAGGCATTCCAGCATCTTCCGTCAAATCGAGAATAACTTTGTTGCCATTTTTATACACCTTCTGGGCGTAGAGTCCTGCCGGGGCTATAAGCCCGGCAAGCAATATCAATAATAAAGAACGTTTCATCTTTTATCTCTTGTTTTTTAGTTTATCAAATTAATAATTGTATTCTCTGACACAACGAATCAAGTTGCTATAGGACTTGAGGCTGCTGGATGTTCCACCAGCATTAAAGCCAACGCCCCATACACTCTCTGTTGCCTCTTTTACTTCCGAGGAACTCCAATAGGCGTGTCCCGAATTTAACTTATACGCATCGAGACTCGGGTTTACTACCCAAATGGCCATAAGCTGTTTTTGAGCAGGAAGATACCAGTTGAAATTGGAGTTGGTTACACTGGTTATACTTGAGTAATTATTGTTCTTTTGGAAACATACATTAGCGGCAATATAGTTCGTCTTATTCATATTTACCAATGCATACGTATTCCCCTTTCCGTCCTTGTCATCATTTATATAGGTTGTATTATTGTTTGTAGCCCATTCTATTGTCGACTCGACTTCATTCATTCCTTGTACGTATAATTTGCGTTCAAACTGCCAAACACCGTTTACTTCTGTTAGTTTTCCACCGAAACGACCTACATAAAGCTCTACATCGGCAGCTTTAAGAACAACAGTCCAAGTGGAGTTGTCGCGCAAATTTGTGAAGGTGATTGTTGCGGTCTTACGAACCTTAACGTCACTTCCTGTTCCCATGGTGAACGATATATTGTCACCTGTCGTTGTATTATTGTCCCCCCCGTTTTACCTTTAAGAGAGCTTCCTCTATTTTGCAGTATTTCAAACTCATCTTTTACATCTGTTATCTTCCAGTCGAAGTTCGCTTTTACATTGAGTGTTTCCTGCTGCGATTCCAACTCATAACTGTTTTTTACATCCGTCACCATGTTGTAGCAGATTTGTCGTAAGGTGATAGAAGCGGTAGCGGAACTTGCGTCGTATGAGGTCGAAAAGTTTACCTTCGATACTTTTTCTATGAAAGGATTACCTCCCTGAGCCAATTCTTCTTCAGTAATCGCCATCGGTGCGATAGTATATACCTTTGGACGATTTGTACTTGCACTTAGCGTCCCGGTTTCAGGAGCTCCGACATCCATAGGGAAAGCATTCGCACTTATTGCCGTAGTTGTAATCGACAAGTCGGATTTTTTCGGCAACCAGTCTACGGATAATTTTTGAGACAAGGGAGTAACACCCTTTGAAGATGCAAAGATGAGATCTGTTACAGGCATATTGTTCCCATCCAATATCTTAATGCCTGCTGCGGCGGTAGACGTCTGTGTCACATTGACGGCAAAGCGGAGTCTTCCAGCAGCTAACCATATAATCGCACTGCGATCCGTCAGCGATGCGTTTTCTTCGACCTTCAGTATCGTCTTCGTTTTCACATTTGCCTCACCTTCGTCCGGTGAAGGTTTAATCCATGTTACAGTTGTCTTTTCATCTTCTGCATCCACTATTTTTTCACATACCAACCTGATTTTGCGCTGCTTGATGTTGTCGTATAATCGGTAAATACAGACAGCACGTTGTCTTCTCCTTCATCTTTTCTTTCATCACTGGAAAAGATGAATTTATCTTGGCTGACACTCAATAGATTCTGTCCGTCGAAAGCAACGTTCGTCATATCGGCCTGGTTCCACCGTAGAACTTTAGCCTCAATATTGAACGGCTCGCTATTGAAAGCATCTTCCGGTGTATTGAAACCGGGGCCTGAGACCCGGGTAATATTGAATATATACAGGTAATTGCGTAACACATCGAGAAAGTCTGTTTGAGACGCTCCTGAACCGCTGGAAAAGTCTACACGGTAATAGGTTGGATCACTATCTGTATCGTAAATACCGCCCACTACGACACAGGTGCGGTCGAGCAGGTCTTTCTCCTTTTCATGCTCCGCATCCGTATGATTCTCGGATTCAAAAAGATATATTTCTTTTTCGCAACTGTTTGTTGTTGTATTTATTTCTGTTTTTCCATTGTCGTTGTCATAATTGATCGGACCTTCGGTCAGTGTGGTTGCCGACGGTACGGTTGGGGTAGTGGTAATCTTATTGCTTGCATCCCATGCCGTGCTTCCCGGTACAACTGCTCCATGTGTGTTATAATTGAACACATGAACACTGGTCAGCTTGAAATTAGTGACAGCCTCGTCTATTTTGACATCTACCCTGGCAACCATGCGGGTAAGAGAAATCGCGTTGCTTCCTGTAAGATTGGTGGATTTATTAATTGTCTTGTCACCAATATTTCCCCACATGGGAATCGCTCTATAACCCAGTCCTGTTTTATCGGTAATCCATTTGCCGGAAGAAGGTATTTGGGTCTTCAGCTCGGAGAGGGCATCAGATTTTGTTTTTCCTGTCAGCGGTGTGGCGGTAAGTACGCTACGCGCATTAGCTATTATTGCAAGGTCGAACTCACCCTGTCTCAATTTGACAGTAAATGTCTTTTGATTATCCCCGGAGCTGGTTATATCGCTGCCGCTGCATCGGGCTGAATAAACATACTCACCACCGCCTGGTTTAAATACCAGTACGTCGATGTCTGAAATCGCGTTTTCATCCGTTTCATCGAGTGCACGTGTCTTAGCGAGTTTTGCACCCGGCAGCTGAATAGCAAACGTAACCATTGCATCTCCTCCTTCTGTAGGCGAAGTTAACTCGTCATTATCTAATGTGCAGCCGGGGACCGATAGAATCAAGACTGCCACAAGCAGTTTGAAAAAACATTTAGTTCCTTTAATTATCATAACTTTAGCTTTATTATATCCTTTCAAAAATCTTTCCATAAATATTCTTTTCTCCAGTCTGTAAGCTCAACATCCACACTTACATTTGCACGAAGTTCGATCAGGACATTGGTCTGTTTGCCTTTTACCACATTGATAGGCTTTCCTCCATTATCCAGTGACATGGTAGCGATTTTCTGCGTACCATGATAGATCTCCAGAGATATATTCGTTTCTTCGGGAACCATATTGAATGTGGGCACCCGGTATTCGTTGCGATTGCCGTTGAGCATGAACGATCCGTTCGGTTGATATGCTGTCTTGCTGCCGGCATGGTTTCCGTAGAAGTCAATCGTAGAGTAGGTTTTTCCAACAACAATAGAGAAATTCTCGTCTGTGTAGCCTGAAAATGCCTGCAGATTACGAACCGTAATCGTCATGCTGCCGACTTCCCGATAGATTGGTAGAATAACCAGGTCATTCTGTTCTTGCGGGGTTGCGGTCTTTTCTCCCCGGAACAAGTCGCCCGGAGAACTGGAATAAGACGGGTTATGGGGATCGGACAAAAGATCCACATGGCAGTTGTCCTTAGGCATTCCGGAATTAGGTTGGCTGCATTGTTGCAGACCGCTTCCTAGATTCCCCCAACAGACCACATGAACATCATCGCCTTCGGGCGCTTTTACTGTTACCGTTTCTCCTACCTGCGCATCAATACTCTCGACAAAATATAATTACCGTCGAAAATGAACAACCGGACATCTTCCACATCTGTCGAAGACAGTTCCTTGTCCGAACTATCAAAAGCCTTGACCATAAAAGTGTAGTCTTTTTTACACTCCGATAGATCTTCTTTTATACAGCCAGTTGCCGAAGTCAATAGGGCAAGTACGCAAACCAAGCGTAGCAATGCGTATTTTTTTCTCATTACCGTCATATTCTCTTTTATATTTCTTAGGGATATACGCCCCAGCCAAGGAGCGTATACCAACACAGGGTGGCATACTTTGAGCGTATACATTATATTATAGAGTGACTGCCACCCACCCCGGCAAGCGGCAGTACTCGTCGATTTTATTTAAATTCTTTGTCAAGAGGTACTGCTGTCCACGGAGTCAGTTCTACACTAACATTTACTGATCCATTGACAATCGGGTATGTCGGATCTTCGGTTCCGCCACCGCCAGTGACTGCATCACCTGTGAGATTAATGGTGATATCGTAACTGTTACCACGAAGAACACCAGCTGTCATACTGCCAGATGCCCAACTTTCATAAGAGGCAAGGTGAACCGGCCAATAAATGGGTTTTCCGTCGCTCTTGGTACCAACGAGGGTTACGATGGTCGGGTAAGCGGAAGGCGTCGTTGCATTGTTTTCGAAGACATAGTAATAATATGTGTCGTTCGTCACATCGCTGAGTGTATTAGACAGAAGCGAAGTCTCCATGCTAAAATCAAGAGGATAGTAAGTGAAGCTATCGTCTGCCAATCCTTCGTAGTAACTCTTACCAGTATGGAAGGTGGAAGGAATAAGCGAAGTTCCTTCACTAGCAGGGAACAGCAAGGATTCACCTCTTGCGTTCATAACAGCAACGCTATTCAGAACCACGGATCCTGTTGCACCGTAATTATCCATTTGATTGACCACTTTAACGGTGATACGTGCGGCAATAAAAGTAAGTGTTACTGTTTTAGTTGCAACAAAATCACTACCGCTTTGAACGAAATCGGTGGATGTAAATGCGGCTTGTCCGGTTGCCCAGCGTCCATACGTACCCATTTGGCTACCTGCATTTGTAGCGTCGAGGTCGGCTACATAGCCGGTCAACTGGGCTAATGTATTAATTTGAGAAGTAAGGTCACCCGCATTGGCAATCACATAAACTGCGCTAGCTGATGTTGAAGTGGTAATTGCATTAGAATCTGCAAGAGCTGTACCATCGCTACTATAGGCTTTATGCAGGTTCGCGCCATCTACAACGAATGCCATAAAGTTTTTTACTTCGTCAACAGGAACAACGTCTGAGGGAGAAGTTGCTACTGCTTTTGTTTCCGGTGAAGCAATACTGATGTTCAGCTTGGCCTTATTACCAGCAACTTCAGTTGTGTCATCATCGTTTGAACAGCTTGTTAAGCCCATCGTGAGGGCAGCGACAGCCATAATCGCGTACTTAAAATTTAGTTTCATCTGATTGAAATTTAATTAAAAAAATGGTTTAAAACTCACATTAATACTCTCGTTATCTTTAGTCCTTCGGTAAGGATTCTTCATATTTCTCAAGTTCGGACAGATTACCCGATGCTTCGAGGCATCCGGTCTGCAATGCTTTACGGAAACAACTCGCAGCTGTTTCATAATTTCCCTGAAGGAAAGACAGTGTACCCATATTATTCCAGTAGGCGGCAGACTGTTCGGAGACTTTTCCCAAATAGTTTGTTGCCGACAGAATGTCTTTGCGGTTGAGTGCACTGGCTGCCGCGTTCAGGTTAGCCACATCGTCCTGCGGGAAAATTCGCGCTGCTGTTTCAAAAACTTCGTTGAAGGTATCGCTGCCCGGTTCATACGTATTTGCAACCAAGAACATTTCATTCAAGGATAGATTGGACGGGTTAGTGCGGAAAACCTCTTTTCCCTTTTCCACTGTAAAAGGCAATACCGTATATTGCAATTCGTAATCGCTCCGACGTAGACTAGGGTAAAAATTGTTTTTTATATAATGATAAGGTTGTCCACCCGAAAGGGCTTGCAGGCGACTTTCACGTCTGTCAAAATCATCCATTCCTCTGATTATTTCGAGGATAGTGTATTTCTCATCTATATCTGAGCGGGTTACCAGTGTGTCGAGCATTGTCCAGTCTTCGCCCTTACCGCTGACATAAAACCGGTTTTCCGGGAAACCGAAAATTATCCTGATCTGATTTTTGAGGGCGAGGGCACGCTTTTCCGATAATATTAAATTAGATATGTAAGAACCTTCTGGAGAAGCATAGCCGGTAATTGTAATACCCGTAATAGTAGCATCCGGATCGTTTTGAACGGTTTCGATCAGACTGTATATCTTTTTCAGTTCGCTACTATTGTTTCTGAACCCTGGCATTATATCGGAGCGACCGACGGCAAAATCCAGATAGGCGCATCCCGCTTCGGTTCGCTGTTTAACAACTTCAACCTCGGGTGTTATGAAGCTTACTTCAAATTTCGGTTCGTAGATGTCAACTGGCTTTGCAGGTTCCTGCACGATTATCTGGGGAGGAGGGGGGCGTCTTTTTCTTCTTTTTGCCAAAACTATATATTAAACTAACCCCCACTTTGGTCGGTCCGAAATAATGTTTTGTCTCGCTTCCCAGTTTCTCGCCGCATGTTTCACATTTATATTTATCATAGTCGAGGTAGGCGTAGCCTACGCCAATGGTAGCTTCCAATCCCCAGTTCTGCGAGAAATTCCAGCGGTAGCCGTAGCTGGCGCCCGCTCCTATGAGCCATCCTTCAAAGCGGTGGTCGGCCATGTACTGCGAAAACGGGCCATGCGGCAACCGGCCTACATTATAATAGGCGTAATGTGCATGGAGTCCGAAAAAATGTCCGGAAAAAGTTTCTTTTGTCCACAGGCGGAACTCCGGCTGGAAGAGGAAATGTTTCCATTTACGGTTATCACTGAATGTAAAAGGATTCCAGCTAGCCGACAGGTCCAACGATGTCCGGTTGCCCGTCTTAAACTCTGCACCCAGGTTCAGGCTGGCTGTTATATCATATAATAAGTTGGTCTTAATCCCGAATGTCGGGATTGTCCTGACCAGCGTTGTATTCTCCTAACCGGTCGCTTTGATTCCTGCTGCCAAAAGTGCCAGCAGTATTATTCCCCGTTTATAATTCCTCATATTCATTATGTTGTCAATACTCTGTCTGTTAGCCTTTTAATTGAAAGGATAAACTCTTGCCGTTTTCCGACACTTTATAAGTGTCGGAGATGATTTGTCGGTTTTTTATGCTTTAATTATTGGCTTTTAAGAGAGAGCCAGACAGAACACCTCAAGGGGGTGTCTATTTTTCGTAAAACAGATATACCGCTTTCCATTGACCACATCGGGGAAGAATCCTTGACTGGAAGCGGCTCAAAAGGAATACATGGGCGGTAAAATAGGGATAACCGCCAAAAAATGAGTAAAACATTAGCTAAACAAGCTAAATACCAACTAATTATGAGTATATTATACCAAAATGAACATTCCGGTTGCTTTAACTACGACCGGTCGGAAAAACCTCAGATAGAGGTAAAAAGAGTAGCAAAAGGAGATACGGGGATATTGTCTTTAAAAGAGAATGAAATCGTATTTGTTACCGAAGGAAGGATTCGGTTTGTCAGTAACGATTTATCCAGTTGTGAGGGACTTAAAGGACAGATGTTGTTTTTGCCTGCCGGCAGAAATTATTCTTTTGGAGCTCTGGCCGATTCTGCGATCACCATTTTCCGGTTTTACGAATCGATCAGGCTGTGCGACAATTTCGATTTGGAGAATTTGAATGAAGAAAAAGCGGCGGCAAGTAGTTATCAACCACGTACGGCAAGCCCCAGGATCTTGAATATAAACATCCTCTTGTGGCATTATCTGGACGGGCTCAACGACCTGATCGAAGAAGGCATGAGGTGCCGTAGTTTCTTCCAAATAAAGATAAAGGAACTCTTACTGCTCCTGCACTCTTTCTACACGAAAAAGGAACTGCAAGATTTCTTCTCCCCGATTTTAAGCGACGACATGGCTTTTTCGGAATATGTAAGGTTACATTGGAAAGACTTCCATACGGTAACAGAGCTGGCCAACTCCATGCACATGACGCATAAACAATTCTATAACAGGTTCATTCCCATTTTTGGAACAAGGCCGCAGAGATGGATGAATGAGGGCAGGGCGCGAATAATACATAATGAAATAACCTCTACCCGGAAACAATTCAAACTGATAGCTGCCGAAAACGGCTTTGCTTCCGATACGCATTTTACCCGCTTTTGTAAGAAGGAGTTAGGTAAAACCCCTACCGAAGTAAGATATGGTAAGACCTATGCGAGGGATAATGTAAAGTAAAGGACAAAAAATGGTAAGCTCCATGTAATAGTTAGTACTTATATTTGCACACAGTATAGTGATAAGACGAGGGAATAAAGGAACCTGTTTTCCGACACTTATAAAGTGTCGGAATCCATAAAGTTCTTAGTCTACATATATGCAAAAGTAATAAAACAAAGTAACCTTTCCCCTGCTTTATAGTATTTTGAGACTTCTCAAACGTCTCTACTCCAGAGGGCTTATCGCTATTGTCTCCTTTTTTCTATGGGCTGGAGCTTCAATAGGAGACATTTGTAATTATGTTTTTTAATACATTACTCATCATCTTCACCCGAATCGAAATCAAACTCGAAATCGAATCCGTCCCCCATCAGTCCGGGATCGGTGAACTGCTCCAGTTCGTGGCGATCCTTTTTGGTGGGGCGTCCCATACCACGGGCACGGTCTACGAAGCCGGAGATCTTGTTCATTTCCAGTATCTCGTATTGATCCGGGGTGGTGACGTTTTCCAGATATTCGGGAACCAGCTTGGCGCCCATCCGGCGTTCGGTCAGTGCCAAGACTTTAAATGAGAAAGTCACAGGCGGCTTGCGTACCTGAATTACTTCGCCCACCTTGATCATGCGGCTGGGTTTTACGGTAACGCCGTTTATCATGATCCGGCTTTTCTTGCAGGCTTCGGCTGCAATCATCCGGGTTTTGAAGATGCGGGTTGCCCACATCCATTTGTCTATTCTTACTTCGTTCATAGCTTTCTCTGTTGACAGTTGATCGTAGGGGTGTTACGTTCAACTATTTGTTATTAAACTGGTTCATCGTAATCTGCACGCCGGCCAGGCAAAAACTCTTAACGATCTCGATGGCGCGTTTCGTCTTTTCCGGCATCTGTTCCAGTTCTTCGGGGGGAAACTTGCCGAGTACATAGTCGATCTGTCCGCCGCGGGGGAAGTCGCTGCCGATGCCGAAGCGCAGGCGGTTGTACTCCTGGGTGCCCAGTATTTGCTGGATATTCTTCAATCCGTTGTGTCCGGCGTCGCTGCCTTTCGGCTTCAGCCGCAGGGTGCCGAAGGGGAGAGCCAGGTCGTCTACTACCACCAGCAGGTTTTCTACGGGGATATTCTCCTTTTGCAGCCAGTAGCGGACGGCATTGCCGCTCAGGTTCATAAACGTATTGGGTTTGAGCAGGATCAGGTCGCAATTCTTTACCCGCATCCGGGCAATGGCACCGTAGCGTTCTTCGGTGAACAGTGCACCGGCTTCTTCCGCCAAGGCGTTGACCACGCGGAAACCGATGTTATGACGTGTACCCCAATATTCGGAGCCTATATTACCAAGTCCGGTTATCAGATATTTCATACTTCTCTTGTTTAATATAAGAAAGGGAAGAACATTCTGCTGAACATTCTTCCCTCACATTATTTCGTATTCTCTTTTTCAGATTACTTATCAGCAGTAGCCTGAGCACCACGAGCGGCACGAGTCAACTGAACGGCGCAAACAACAGCGTTCTTTGCATTCATCAGTTCCAGACCTTCGAAGTGTAAAGAGCCAACCTGCATAGATTTACCTAAGCCCAGGTGGTCTACATTGATGTGAACTTGTTCAGGGATCTGAGTATAGATAGCTTTCACTTTCAGCTTTCTCATACGCAATGTCAGCTTACCACCGGCTTTCACACCTTCAGCGTGACCTTCCAATACAACAGGTACTTCTATTACTACCGGCTTTTCAGCAGATACTTCCATGAAGTCCATGTGCATGATAGCGTCGGTTACCGGCTGGAACTGGATATCTTTTACGATAGCCATTGTTTTGGTGCCGTCGATGTTCAGTTCTACAACGAAGATTTCCGGAGTATAAACCAGCTTGCGTACGCCTTCAACACTTACAGTGAAGTGAGTTACTTTTTCACCACCGTATAATACAGCAGGGATTTCCTGATTTTTACGCATTGCCTTCAAGGCTCTTTTCTGATCGGCAGAAGTAGCAGCAACTTCTCTTCCTTTTCCTTCTAATTGGAATGTTTTCATTTTCTTAATTTAATTGTGTTACTCAAAATTAGTGCTTCCTAATTTCCCATCACACGTACGGGGGTTAAAAGCGGTGCAAAGGTAGTTCTTTTATCAATATGTTCCAACAGTCTCGCGGATATTTTTTATATCCAACAGGTTATGGGGGAGGAGCAGGGCTTCCGTGTCGTCCCAAAGCCGGCGTTGCCGGGGGTGGCGGAGTATGCGTTTAGGCAGTTTGACTTCTTTGCAGTTGGCATAGCAGCATCCGCTTTTGCCGGCCATGTCGGGCGACAGGGCGAGATGGATAGCCGTGGCCGCTCCCTGCGCCGGTGTCTTGATGAAAGGGCGGAACAGGACGTCGGTCAGCGGGTCGAACCAGGCATTCATGGTAATCATGTTGGTGCTGACGATTCCCGGATCGGCGGCGTTTACGGTGATGCCTCTCTCTTTCACCTGTCCGGCAAGCTCGCGGGTGAAAAATAGCAGGGCGAGCTTGGTGTTGCCATACACCTGGATCCGGTTGAAACGTCCGTTCTTGCCTTTGCGGAAGAAGTCGGATTTTATTTTACCGATGGAGTAGGTGCACGAAACGGTGTTGACGATGCGCGTCCCGGCATGCATCAGCGGCAGCAGCCGGCGGGTCAGCAGGTAGGGCGCGGCGTAGTTGACGCTGACAATGGTTTCCAGCCCGTCTTCCGTTTGGCGTACCGGGGTGGTGAGGATGCCGGCGTTGTTCATCAGCCGGTCGATTGGTCGTCCTTCCGTCAGTAACCGGTCGGTAAATGCCTTGACGGAGGCAAACGAGGCGAGGTTGACGGGGCGCACTTCGATCTGGTCGTTGCCGCTTTCCTTCCGGATCCGTTCGCATACGGGGGCGGCTTTGTCCGGGTCTTTGCACGCCATGACGACGGGATAACCTTCGCGGGCTAAAGCCCCGGTGATGATTTGTCCCATGCCGCCGTCGGCTCCGGTTATGATGGTTATTCCTTTTTCCATTACTTATATTCTAGTTTCTCTATTTCCTTAATAATGCTTTTAGGGGGGTTCTGCATGTGTTTATGGCAGGCCATTTCGAGCGAATACATGCGGGCGATGCAATAGTTGCTGTGTCCGCAGTCGCAACGGGCATGCTCGTCTTCCTTCATGTGGTTGACAAAGGCCGGATCGTTGAGCAGGGCACGTGCCATGCTGACAAATTCAAAGCCATGACCCAACACTTCGTCGATCTTCTCGCGCGAGACGAGCCCGCCCACATAGACGAGTGGCATTTTCAACGCTTCGCGGAACTTGAGGGCATCTTCCAGGAAATAGGCCTCCTTGAATGGTTCGGTCGGTATCATCAGCCGGCCTGCCATGTGTACGCCGACGGGTAACCAGCCGACCGGCATATAATGCGTCATGGTACGGATAGGCATTGCGCCGCGCATCACATACATCGGGGCGCGGCTCACGAACCCGCCGCTGAGTATCAGGGCATGCGCTCCACACTGGTCTTGCAGCGTGCGTGCCACTTCGAGCGTCTCGTCCAGCTCCATGCCGCCTTTGAAGCCGTCGCGCATATTCATCTTCACCAGCACGGCCATGTCCCGTCCGGCCGCTTTCATCACCTCTTCCATGCACATCTTCATGAAGCGCATGCGGTTTTCGAGGCTTCCTCCGTATTCGTCTCGCCGGTGGTTGGTATAGGGGGAGAGGAACTGGCTGATCAGGTAGCCATGCCCGGCATGTATCTCTACGGCATCCATTCCCGCTTCGCGCGATAGTTTGACCGCTTCGCCGAAGGCTTTGGAGATGGCCACGATTTCAGACTGCTTCATTCCCTTGACGATGGTCGGCGAATAGATGTTGAAGCCGCTCGAAGCCGAGATCGGCGTACAGTTGCAGATGTTTTTGTGCGACATATTCCCGCAATGCCCCAGCTGTACGGAAGCGGCTGCCCCTTCTCAGTGGATCGCGTCGGTAATCTTCCTGACGCCGGGGATGATGTCGGGGCGCATCCAAAGCTGCCGTTCGAAGGACAATCCGCTTTGTGTAACGGCGGCATAGGCAAGGGTCGTCATGCCGATACCTCCGGCGGCCACCGATTTATGATAGTTGTAGAGCATTTCCGACGGCGCGTTGCCCGGGCACATGCTTTCGAAGGCAGCAGCCCGTATGGTACGGTTCCGGAGTGTCAGCGGGCCGATAGCGGCCGGGGCGAATAGTATAGATTCGTTACTCATAATTATAGTATCTGTAAAATTGCCCGTAAAGGTAAAAAAATCGCAATCCGCCGGCTCTCCCGAAGGAGATAAACGACAAATTGCGGAAAAAACTATCTCTATTACCGCCTGTATTGTTGTGACGATGCTGACGAGGCTTTGGTGGTGGTTTTCTCAGTCGTCGGTGTGCCATTGCTATCGACGCTCACCTTGTGATGAGGGTTTCAAGTAATACCAATAATGCAGAAATCAATGGAAAGTTGAAGCAGTTGGAGATCGAAGTAACAGATATTACTCCTCATAAAAGTGCGTTACGTAAAGGTCCTACTGGTATGATATAAGATTTTTACTACATTTGCACCCTTATTAATAACGAATACATAAAGAACGATTATATGAAGAACACGAAGATTTTCCCGAAGGACTGGCTGCAACTGCATCCTTATAAACAATCCGGCCCGACCGACCTCTATTATACACGCATCGCCAACCAGATACACGATATTCTGGAGCATACCGACCTCGCAAACTCTTTCGAAAAGGAAGATGCCCTGCAGGTGAGCATGCGTATGGCGGCTTATTTTGAAGATGTGATCTCCGGCCTGAATATCTGGCGGGCATTCATCACGCAATACAAAAAACTGACAGGCAATTATGTACCATTCTACACCGTCAGCGACCATTATTACGACGATGAAGCTAACTTCGAAGACGTCCGCTTCCTCCTCTGGCATTACCTCCAGCAGTATCATGGAGCGAAAAAAAAAGGCACGTTCGTCAACCCGGACAACCCGACGACCGAAGAAACGGCGCGCCTCATCTACCAACTGTTCTGCCAGGAGTGGACGACTGCTCCCGAAAACACGAAGATGCAACTGCTTTTCGCCCCGGAAACATCATACGAAACACCGGAGCAATATGCCCCACTGCTGCATTGGTTCCATTACGGCTCCTACCTGTCGACCGATGCCAAATACAACCTAAGCGAAACGTTGAAGGAATACTGGAGCCAGAACCCGGAGAACAGAAGCAACCCGGAGGCGCTTATGGCGATCCACAACTCAATGGCTTACATCGACCGGACGGCTTTCCTGGCCTACACCTCCCCGAAATGGTTGTCGCTGATCCTGCCGGAAACGCACCCGCATCATGCCCTCTTCGCTGAACATGCAGAGAAAGCTGAAAGTTTTGTTGATCCGGCAATTGAAGAGCGGGAAGAAAGCAACAAAGAGGTTTATAAGAAGTTCACCGACATAGCCGACGGCAAGCTGCTGTTTTACATGACAAGCAAGCTGGAGTTTATCGATTTTGCCTCCCAGCAACTCAAACTGGAAGAAAACGAATATACTCCGCTGGCCGACTGCATCGAGTTTGACAAGTTTGCCGTATATGCCTCGGAAAAAGAGGGCCTGCAACTCCTGGTCGACGGCATCGAATTCATCAAAGACGAACAGAACCCCTTCTATGACGAACAAAAGGCCTCCGAACAGGCTCTCGCTTTCTTCATCGTCAAACATTGCAGCCCGGATCTGCTAAAAGCCCTCGAGGAACGCGGCATGCTGGCTGATGCGCAGACAAAAAGCCTGCTTAGCCCGGAACGCGGGAAAGCGATCATTCATGAGAACTGGGAATTTCTAGCTAAGTATTTTATAAGAGAGGTTTGAGTTTCAAACCTCCCTTACCTATCCGCCGGATAGACAACACCCAGCTGGCGGCGCACCTCATCTATCACTTCGAGGGTGATAAGCGAATTCTCGTGGCTGTTGATCTCCGACTCGCGCTTACCTGTCTGGATCAGATCGATAAACTCAGCGACCTCGTAATAATATTCATTCTTATCTGTTATTGCGCTGATATCTTCCGGTTCCGAAACAGTCGTCTTTCCTGCACCGGTCGGTATGCGGGATACATAAGTAACCTTTCCTATTATATTGATGCGGTCGAGATTGATATTGCCATCCTCTCCCTGTATCTCCGTTGGCAGATACGAGTTGGCGATCTTCGAATAAAGGATCGTAGCATTCATCCCCTCATAGACAAAATTAACCGCTCCCTGCCCGTCGGCCCCCGACGAAAGAACAATACCTGTAGCCTCTATCTTTTGCGGACGACCAAACAAAACTATCATCGGATAGAGCGTATAAATACCTATATCCATCATTGCCCCGTTCGACAATTCCGGCTTGAAAGCATTCAGCACAACCCCTTCCCTGAATTTATCATACCGCGACGAATACTGGCAATAGCAGGAGAAATAACGGCGTATCGTCCCCAGCTTATGCAAATTCTCACGTACGGCGCGGAAGTTTGGGGTAAGCGTAGGCTTCATGGCTTCCATCAGCGTTACATTATATTTACGGGAAGCTTCGATCATCTCCTGTACCTCACGAGCATTTGAAGCAAAGGGTTTCTCGCAGAGTACATGTTTACCATTCTGCATGCAGAGGATGCTCTGCGAAGCATGCAGGAAGTTGGGCGAAGCGATATATACCGCATCGATCAACGGGCTCTGCGCCATTTCTTCCAGGGAAGTAAATGTATGGGGTATCTGATGTTTGGCGGCAAAGGTATCCGCCGTCTCCTGTGTCCGCGAATAGACGGCCGCCAGTTCGAAACGTTCATCCTGCCGTGCACCGGCAATCACCCAATCTGTTATAAAGTTCGTTCCGACTACTCCGAAACGTATTTTACCATTTGTAGCCATTATCTTTTACTGTATTTGTTTAAATCGTAATAACCTTTCTCAAAACCAACGTCTCCCCCTCCATCGACAATTCCGGAACGACGATAGCGCTGTCCGGGGTGAGGCAGTAAGGCACTGCGTCTTCCAGATGGTTAGCTTTCAGGCGGGCTATATGGTCGGTCGGATCGAGGTAGGCGATCAGGTTTTCTTTATTATCCGTCCACATATCGCGGGCTATGAGGGCGGCATCGGAAGCTGATTCGTACTTACCGGTATTGATGAGCACATCCGCCAGCGCGCCACCGAACAGGGTGTCTTCCACATTCACCTTATCCTGCCAACCGGAACAAAGCACAACGACGTCACGTGCGTGAAACAGGCAATAGTCGGCTACCGCCTGCAAATTGATGAAAGCGCCCGTCACGACCCGATACGCCTCTTTGGCAATCGTGATAGCCCGCGTCCCGTTGGTAGTCGTAAAGACAACATCTTTGCCGGCTACCTTCTCCGCCGTATAGTCGAACGGGGAATTGCCGAAGTCGGCAAAATCACATCGTTTCACATTACGTTCGGCACCGACCAGCCAGCCTTTTGCCTCATATTCCTGCACTTCTTCGACGGTGGCCACCGGGCGGATGCTGCGCACTCCGTTCTTAAAAGCGGCCGCCATCGTTGTCGTTGCACGAAACACATCTACCACTACAACAATCGCTTCCGGGTTATGATATACCGAATACAGAGCCGGCGAAAAACAAACATCTATCTTCATATCTTCTCGTTTTTATCTTTCGTAAGTACCGCAAATGTACTGGATAATTTGCTGAATACCTAACCCGGGTATTAACCAAATAACCCTAATAAAACGTTATAGTATCTGTATTCGTCTATTTTGCAGAAACCTTTTCCGCATCCGCTTGTTTTTTTACTACATTTTAAAAACGTTTTAAACTAAATCGTATGAAAAGAATTGTATCTTTTATCGTCGTTTTCACTCTAGTTATGGGGGGGGGAATGACACATGTACAGGCTCAAAGTAAAGCCGCAGAAAAAGCAGAGAAAAAGTTAGAAAGAAAAGAAAGAGGCCAGAGAAGCAAAGGATGCCGTCATGGACGAACAGGAGTTCAACACTGCTTTGCAAGCCATCAACGACCAGTCTTTCGTTTTGGAAGCCAATTCCGTACAGCCGATGGGCGGAATGGTCTACTACGTAAATTCCAACACAAACTTCGTCTCTTTGAACAACGGACAGGCAATGGTACAGATCGCATCCAACTCTCCGTATCCGGGACCTAACGGCTTAGGCGGGGTTACAGTGCAGGGCAACGCATCCAACATACAGGCAAAACAGGACAAAGACGGCAACGTTTACCTGTTGATGAATGTGCAGGGTGTTTTCATCTCAGCCACCGTCAGCCTGGTATTGATGAACGGCAGCAACAAGGCCACCGTAACGGTAGACCCGAACTTCTCAGGCAGAGACCTGACAATGACAGGAACTTTACTCCCATACTCTCAATCAAACATTTTCCAGGGGACTACTTACTAACCAGAGTACCTCGGGGTAATACATGAAAAGAAGGTGTCCTAAAAAGGATGCCTTCTTTTTTTGTTATGCGGCCAATTCAT
>JAJPZM010000059.1 GCA_021204335.1 Parabacteroides sp.
GTCCGACAGAAAAGATCGATACAATAGCTGGTAGTAAAGCTTATGGCTCGGTAACTGCTACTGCCGGTTTACCCTGGACTATATCTCAAACAACTGATAATGGCATAACAGTCGCTCCTGTAGAAGGAAGCGGTAGTGCTGCATTAACGTTTACGGCTACCGCCAATACCGGTCCCGAACGTACGGGTACATTTACTATAATGGTGAAGGATGCAAATCCGGAACGTACGGTTACGGTTGCTGTAAATCAGGTGGTGAGTATAAATAATATATTGATAATAAATAGTACGGTAGTTGCAAAGTATAAAGAAATGACTACTGATTATATTCTTTATCCACCTTTTAATTATGACGGTGGTGCTTCTTCGGGAACAACTGGTTTTGATAGAAATGGTGTATCATCTAATTGTACTTTAGATGAGGAGTATTTTATAGAGGTCGAAATAACAGATAGAGCGTCATATTCTAGTTATGCTATTGCATTAAGTTATTGTAAAGGTAAGGGTACTGATTGGCGTATTCCAACTATGATAGAGTTGAAAGCAATCTATGATAATAAGGCAACGTTACAGAAAAACGGCTGTGCTGCGTTCGTCAGCAACGGTAACTACTGGAGTAGTTCGGTCGGCGGTAACGAAAAAGGTAATGGTAGCGACAGCGGTAGACGTTGTAGACTGTTCTTCGGCGATAGCGATCCTGATCGCGTCTACACGAACGGCAATGGCTTTATTCGCTGTGTCCGGGATATCTGAGTGTGCCCAGCCAACTTGACAATAGATGAAGGACTGAGCGCCGAGGTTTGGAGGGCGTTAGAATACCCTTATGACAGAGCGTTTAGAGCAGGCCCTTCGTTAAAGAGCATCAGGAGCATTTCCAAACCACGCTCCGGTGCTTCTGCCCAAAACGGTAGAGGTGTTGAACAGAGGGGCATTATAACCCCAGGGTTTCAACTTGGGCTGATTTGTTAAAACCTTACAGGCTTACAACGTTACTTCCGAAGCGGCATCAGGTAGATGATACGTGCGGAGATAACCTGGCTGGTGGACTGGTTGAAGTAGTCGCTTTTGCGGCTGATGCACCTGCTGCATTGTCGGTATCGCTTCGTTACAATTGCTACATTACCGAATTATTACTATCTTTGTGTTTGTACTTAAAACAACGGAAACATGGAAACGATGCCGATCAGAAAGATTCCCGTAGGGATTCAGGATTATACTAAATTGCGTGAGGAAGGATTTGTGTATGTGGATAAAACAGCATTAGTCTATCAAATGGCTACTGCCGGAAACCCTATATTCCTAAGCCGTCCGCGCCGTTTTGGTAAAAGCCTGCTTCTTTCTACGCTGGAAGCCTACTTTCTGGGACGGAAAGACCTGTTTGAAGGACTGGCTATCGAACGGTTGGAAAAGGATTGGAAAGTCTACCCGGTGCTCCATCTGAGCCTCAATGCAAAATTCTATGAAACGAAAGAGAGCCTTACACAAATACTGGAAGGTCATTTTGTTCAATGGGAAAAACTATATGGTGAAACAGATGAAGAACTGGGGTATGAGGAACGTTTCATGCAAATCATCCGGCAAGCCTGCGAGAAAACAGGAGAGAAGGTTGTTGTCCTAATTGACGAATATGATAAGCCTCTGCTACGCACCTTGTTTAATGATGATCTCTATGACATATACCACGAAATGCTGACAGGCTTCTACACCGTTTTGAAAGATGCCGACCGCTACCTGCGGTTTGTCTTTATCACCGGGGTGACGAAGTTCTCGCAGTTAGGCATTTTCAGTAATCTGAACCAGTTGATGGATATCAGCATGGCTCCCGATTATGCCACAGTCTGTGGTTTGACAAGGGCAGAGATCGAACGCGATTTCCAGCCCGAACTTGCTGCGCTTGCCGCCATGAACAAGCTGACTTATGAGCAAACGGTCGACGAAATGACGAAACGCTACGACGGTTATCATTTCTCGGAGTTCCATACAGAGGGTATCTATAACCCGTTTAGCGTTCTTAACGCATTAGTTCAGAAACGTTTCAGCAGCTACTGGTTCTCGACGGGCACGCCCACGATGCTGGTCGATATGCTAAAAAAGACCGATTACGACCTGCGTCAGCTCGACGGCATAGAAGTGCCGGCCATTGCGCTGACCGATTATCGGATGGACTTCCAGAACCCGGTGCCGGTGATCTATCAGAGCGGATATCTGACGATTAAGGGGTACGATCAGGAGTTCAATTTTTACCGTCTGGGCTTTCCGAATGCCGAAGTAGAATATGGTTGGTTAAACTTCATTACCCCATATTATACGCCAATGTCGGAAACGAATGCCCCGTTCTATATCGGTAAGTTCAGCCAGGAGTTGCGTGCAGGTGATGTGGATACTTTTATGGAACGCCTTCGCGCTTTCTTTGCGGATATTCCTTACGAATTGAATGACAAGACCGAGCGTCATTTACCAGGTGATATTCTATATCGTTTTTAAACTGTTGGGACAGTATGTCGAAGCCGAAGTGCGCAGTGCCCGCGGTCGTGCGGATGCCGTAGTAAAAACCACCGATTACATCTACGTATTCGAATTCAAACTCAATGGCACCGTCGATGAAGCCCTTGCTCAAATCGATAATAAAGGCTACCTGATCCCTTACACTAAGGATGGCCGCCAACTGGTCAAAGTCGGCGCTTCCTTCGACAAAGCCGAACGCAATATCGGCGAGTGGAAAGTAGTTATTTCCGAAGCGGCATCAGATAGATGATACGTGCAGAGATAACCTGGCTGGATGATTTGTTGAAGTAGTCGCTTTTGTGGCTGTTGAAGATGTCGCCCAGCGCGTAATAATAGCGTCCTTCGAGCAGGAAGTAGCCGATGCCGGTGCGCAGTTCGATGCCGGGACCGCCACACAGCCCCCAGTCGAATTTCTTTTCTATCGGCATGCCGTGCTGATCGTTGGCACCGGTGTTGGGGCTTGCCCCGCCCAGGTTCTCGCTGGTGCTTTCGGTGATGGCGTAGCCTATTTTCGGACCCATGTTCACATAAAACTTGAACTTGTCGCTACCGAAGTAGATATGGGTGAAGAAAGGCACTTCCACGTAGTTGATCGTGCGGCTGTACTGGTAGGCCGGAGCACCTTCGACAGGGTCGAACTGTTCTTCCCAGCCCTGCTGGCTGAAGTTGAGTTCGGTTTGCAATCCCAGGTTCTTTTCCGTATTCCAGCGCAGCACCAGGCCGCCGTTGTACCCCTGTTTCATTTTGGTGGATACCTTGGGGTTGAAAGTGACGGACGAGAAGTTCATGCCGAAGGAAGCCCCTACGGATATCTCCTGGGGAAACTTACTTTGCTGCGCCATGCTGCCTGTGGCGGTAGCCAGACACAAAGAGGTTGCGATTAGTATCTTTTTGATCATCTTACTTCACTGCGTGTTACGTTATAGTCGTTCTGGTAGTGGACGATAAAGATATTCGTGTTGATGAATCCGCCCCAGTTGTTTACTCGTCCGAAATCGAAACCGGTCTGTATCCCCTTATAATGGATCTTATCCAGGTTGTTCTCGAAGTTCGAGCCGTATTTCCGGATTGCGTCGAAGAAGAACATGCCGGTGTCGAAACCCAGGATGCCGTATTTGGGGAATATATTGATCAGCGTCTTGCTGTACCAGGTCTTATATTTGGAATAGAAATCGGAAACCTCGGGCGACAGGTTGTCGGCATAGAAATTACTATATATATAGGTATTCAATGCAAAGAAATCGTCGAGGCACTCGCGGGTGTAGGTCTGCCATTCCGGGTAGCCGAACAGGGTGATGTTGTATTCCGGCTTGGTATCGGCCAGCATGCGCAGGGACGATTTGAACTTATTGAGGGCTTCCAGCGCGCCGGAAGTGGGGATAATCACGCTGCGTTTGTCCTGGCTGAGCATGGCTTCCATTTCGACAGGGAATGTTTCGGGCACGTAGGTCAGTTCGCGCCAGGCGATGCCTCGTTGTTTCATCTCTGCCTTGAGGGCTTTGATGAAGTCGGGCTTTTCTTCCGTTCCGGGCACTTTCAACAGGATGATATTGTCGTTGGCGAACAGGTCGCAACCTGCCTGCGATGCTTTGGCATAGAGGTAGGAATGCGGGGTGTTTACCTGGAATATGTTGGCATTCGACAATACGTCGTCGTTCTTGGAAGTGAACGGGATCACATATTTGATGTTGTTCTTTTCGGCAAACTCGGCAACCGGACCGATCTGTTCGTTCTGTACGGCTCCGATGATCAAGTTGGCTTCTTTCAAAGCGTCGTCTTTCAGTATTTCCTTCAGTTTCTTCGTGCCGTTGCCGGTGTCGAACACCGACAGTTCGATGGAACAGCCGCTGTTGCGCAGGCTGTCGACGGCGAGTAGCATCCCTTCATAATACTCGATGAAGCGTTGCGTGGTGGCCGAGGGGGTTGCCTCGTTCGTCATGAACGGCAGCAGCAGGGCTACTTTTATCATATCCACGCGCTTGATTGCTTTCGGAGTGGTGAGCAGGGCGTTCACATCCCTTTCGTGCATCACTGGAGCCGTTTCTGCGACAACGTCTTTCGTCTGTACCGGTATCTTGATGACCATGCCTGCTTTCACGCCATTTTTCAGTGCGGGGTTGCGTTTGATCAGCTCTGCGCTCGAGATGTTGAACTTCCGGCAGATGCGGTACATCGTCTCTTTTTTGGCAACGGTGTATTCTATTTCCTTGGTAACGGTTTTCACCTCTTTGGTGGGCAGCGATTCGATAGGGGCAGCCGGGATACGGATCGTCTTGCCGATGGTGAAGGTGGCGACCGACAATCCCGGGTTGGCTGCGATAATATCCGGCCCCGGTACGGAATAGCGGATAGAGAGCGAATAAAGCGTTTCTTTCGGCTGGATCGTATGATACAGGTAGTTGTCCTCCGTTTTCTCCATGGATGCGGAGCTGACGTCTTTTTGCGGGATCTTCAGCGTCGCGCCGGCTTTGATCGACTCGCGGCTTTCGGGATTCAGACGGTAAATATCGTCGACAGTCACCCCATACATCGTGGCGATGGAATAAACCGTTTGTCCTCGTTCGATGGTATGATAAAATATATTATCATTTAGTTCGTTAGTAGTAATGATCCGCGCTCTGTTGTTTTGCGCATACAGGGAAACTGCGGACAAACTAAGGCATAACGTCAATACGTATATACTGATCTTATTCATTTGCTGATTCGAATATTTGCGGCAAAGATAGTGTATGTCCGTATAAAATACTAACAAATCACCTAAGAACTTCTATCTTAATTATCAACGCTGTATATAAGGACGTTGTGAATCAAATGTATCTTAAAATACCACAAAAGAACCAAATCGAAGAACCAAATCGAAGAACGTATTTAAAGAACAGTGTTATGAATGGACAGGTATTTGTAGGTGAGATGCAGGCAACTTTCGTGTTACGTCAACCGAAGGTTAGTAAGCCGACTAATGTGTATTTGATATGTAGGGTACAGGGGAAACAGGTTAAGCTCTCTACGGGCGTGAAGGTGTATCCAGACCAATGGAATAAGAAGAAGCAGGAAGCGTATGTAAGTTTTCGTTTACCCGAATTGGACAACAGGAATAACGAGATAACCAACAGCAGAATAAATGACCTTAAGTGTTGTTTCTCAGATTATAAGAAGTATCTTTGTGATAATCCCGACAGGATCGTAGACAGTCTCGATATATTAAGGGAGTACATCTATAAAGACAATCCGAATATGAAACAAACAAGCCGACAGAGGAGAAAACCGACTGAGAATATAATACTGGAGTTACGAAAGATGATTGATGCTGATACAGGACTAGAAGAGGGTTCTAAAGAGAGGTACTTTAATGTGCTTAATACTTTGAAGAGTTACTTGGAATCCATCAACAGGCAGATAGGTTGGAAAGATCTTACTTTATCTTTAGTAAAGGACTTTGAAGTATATGTAGCTAATACTCCAGTTAGGGGTAAACTACCTAAGAATACTTCTGTCTGGAATAAAATGTCCTGTCTACTTACTGTGTTGCGCAAGGCTGAACAATACGAGAAGATAGACTTTGAAGCTGCTAACTTACATAAGTATAAGAAGCCTAAGAAGGAAGAAGATAATAGTGAAGTATCATTGTCACTAGAAGAGATAGATAGAATGTATTCTCTGCCTTTAGCTGGAATAGAAGAACAAATTCGTGACTTATTTGTATTACAGTGTAATATAGGGCAGCGATATAGTGATTTGATGTTATTGAATGAGGGTATTATGGATATAGAGCAAGGTATTGTAACAATTGTATAGAAGAAAACTGGCAAAAAGGTTGTATGCCCATTAAGTAATAGAT
>JAJPZM010000208.1 GCA_021204335.1 Parabacteroides sp.
AGGACATTATGCGGATAATCATTTTAATTAAAAGATAAAGAATATGAAAAAGATAAAGAACATAATTGTAATATTGTTAGTATTTATAGGCGGGCAGCTGAATGCCCAAAGTATGAACATTACAAAAAAAGACAGAAATGAAAGAGCAACATGAAATTTATTTTGCTGGCGGATGCTTCTGGGGCACCGAGCATTTTATGAAACAAATTCAAGGAGTAGTATCTACGGAAGTCGGATACGCGAACGGAAATATCCAAAACCCCACTTACGAACAGGTTTGTTCGGACAATACAGGGTTTGCCGAAACAGTCAAGGTGGATTACCTGCCGGAAAGTGTCAAACTGGAATTCCTCATCGACCTGTTCTTTAAAACGATCGACCCGACAAGCGTCAATCGGCAGGGAGGCGACATCGGCACCCAATACCGTACCGGTATCTATTATACGGATAAAGCCGACTTCCCGATCATCCAGGCAATCGTAGCGAAGCTGGCAAAGAACTATTCCAAGCCTCTGGCTATCGAGATAAAGCCGCTCTCCAACTTCTATAAGGCGGAAGACTATCACCAGGATTACCTCGATAAGCACCCGAACGGCTATTGCCACATCAGCCCGGAACTGTTCGATATGGCGAAAAAGGCTAGCTAGCAACAAACCTACCAAAAACCCGACGATGCCACGTTGCGCACCAAACTGACTCCTGTGCAATATGCCGTCACCCAGCAGAATGCCACCGAAAGGGCTTTCAAGAACGAATATTGGAATGAGGAACGCGAAGGTATCTATGTAGACATCACGACCGGCGAACCTTTATTCGTCTCGACCGACAAATTCGACTCCGGCTGCGGCTGGCCCAGCTTCTCCAAGCCAATAGACAATACGCTGATCAAGGAGAATACGAACAAGTCTCATGGCATGATCCGGACAGAGGTGCGCAGCAAGACCGGCGATGCCCACCTGGGATATCTCTTTAACGACGGGCCGCGTGCAAAAGGCGGATTGCGTTACTGCATCAACAGTGCCTCCCTGCGCTTTATCCCGAAAGAGAAGATGGAAGCGGAAGGATACGCGAAGTACCTGCCTTTGCTGGATAAAAAATAAGAACATATATCATCGGAAATAGTAATACAAACAATTAATAACAATGCTTTATGAAAAAGAATTTAGTATCGGTAGCCGCTTTATCGGCTTTACTTGTAGTTGGAACCGTTTTAACCTCGTGCGATAAGGATGAAGATACGCCAATGCCAACCCGCATGACATCCGCTTTCTCTATCGAGAATGTGGTATCTCCGAAAGACTTTGTGGAGAGTGGAACTTTTGTCGGCGTAGGCGGCCCGGGTGTGGATGCTCCGGTGGTTCTTCCCGGCTCATCCATCAAATTCAGTTTCTCTGCTGGAAAAGGGCAGTCGCTTATGTTTGCCACCATGTATGGCGCATCGAAAGACTGGTTCTTCGCACCCGTCAATCCCGGTCTTCAACTGTTTGGCGACAACGGCAAAGCAATGACGGGCGATGTTTCCTCACAGATTAAATTGTGGGACAACGGCAGCAAAGACAATGTCACCGGTGACCCCGAAGACGGCAAAATAATGATGGTTCCCGAAGTCGACGCCTCCAAACTGATGAAGCTCGAACTGGCTTTCGACGAACCGTCGTCAGAGTTTACGCTTACCGTTACAAATATGTCGGGCGGAACGGAAAACGAGACGCCTTTCTCCCCGGGCGTATGGGCTGTCTCCAATGTCTTGGATGGCAAGTTGCTGAACGAAGCGCCTTTCTTCGTTGAAGGCGAGAAGACAAACGACGAGATTACCGCCATTGCCCAAATGGGTGATAACATACCTTTGTCCAAGAAGATTGCTGAAAACACCGGCATTATTACCGGTATCTCTCCGGCAGTAGTCGTAGTTTATACCGGCGATGTTAATCCGATATTCGAACTGAACAAGAAAGACGCAGGCATGGGCTTGAAGAATCTGGCTCAGATGGGAGACGGCTCGGTGTTGAAGGCAGCCCTCGAAAAGATGGATAACGTGAAGAATGTCTACATTGCCGGTTCGGCCGCTATGGGCCCGGGCGAAAGTGCGGAAGTACAGCTCGAAACAGTCGAAGGCGACAATATCGCTTACGCTTCCATGTTCGGTTATTCAAATGACTGGTTCTATGCGAACGAAGCGGCGCTACCGGCTACTTTCAAAGGTGATGCAACAAGTAAAACATCTCTTTTCGATGATGGTACGGCTGTCAGCCAATATCCCGGGGCAGGCAATAAGCAAGGTCTGTTTGCTGGCGGTTCGGAAGCGGAGGATATGGCAATCATGAAAGTGGGTGACAAATATCCTGTACCGGCAGTAAATGACGTGGTAAAAATCACAATCCGGTAAAAAATAGTTGTATATTTGGACACTTGAATAATCGGGGCAGGAACGACTCTTGTCCCGATTACTGGTATCTTCTATATACATAAATGGAAACTATGCAGGACAATCACTCAACACGCAGTTCTTCCGATTTGGAGAAATGGATCGACGAATATTCCCGGGCTTTGCTGGATCGTGCCTGCTATTTGCTGTCCGACAAGGAAGATGCAAAGGATGTGGTACAGGAAGTTTTCCTCGCCGCCTTCAAAAATAGCTCCTCGTTTGGGGGGAAGAGTTCGCCCCTGACCTGGCTGATGGGAATCCTTCATCACAAGATAGCGGATATTTACAAGAAACGTTACCGGGAAGACTCCATTCCCTTGCATTTCGAACAGGTCTTTGATAAGCATGGCGAATGGAACGAGCACGATGTCCTCGACCCCTGGGAGATGGAAGAACATTCCACCGGCGCTTTACTGAATAACGAAGAATTTTGCGAAACATTATCCCGCTGCATAGAGCACCTGCCCCAACAATGGCGCATGCTGGTAAACTTATGTTATCTGCAAGGACAAAAAGCAGCCCGGATTTGTGAAGAGCTGAACCTTTCTTCCGCCAATTACTGGAAGCTGTTGCAACGAAGCCGCCTTCAGTTGAGAGGGTGTATAGATGTTCGTTGGTTTAAAATGTAAAGGTAACATGTGGAAAGATTTTGTACATATATTTGTTTTGTCTTGTAAGCGGGCCACTTTTCTGATCGAAAAGCGGTTGCATGCGCCTTTATCCTGGCTGGAAAGACAGCAACTGAGAATGCACCTTTCTCTCTGCAAGCTATGCCGCGAATACGACAAGAAAGCCGTTTTCCTGGACGGCATCATGAAAAAGACCCTCTCCGAGGAAGAATCCCACAGCCACTTCCCACCGGATGAACTCCGCGAGTTCAAGGATAAGCTGAAAGATAAAATCAATAAGGAATAGTCGCTTAAGGCTTCTCCACTTTCCCCGCAAAGAGGATGGCGCCTGTGCTCTTTTCCCGGATGATGAAGCCGAAAGGATGGTCGAAGCGCACGATAACCGGTGTCGTGCCGGGAGCGGCTGAGTTAACCATGCCGCCAATTGTTACTGCTGCCGCTTCCGTACCTTCTTCGTTTACTTCGATAAAGGTTTTCTATTTGAGTAGGCCTATGAATAAAGGCGTATTGCTCATGAGGGAGAAATCGGCGATATTTTCCAGGAAAGCTTCTTTTATGCCGAGGACATTCATTGTCTCTATCAGGTCCTTTTCGGTTTCCATTTTGAAGCGTGGCAGATAAAGGTCGCATTGAGTGGCTTGCATTCCGTTTATCCAGCTTTCCCATTTATACCCATTCAATTGGGACAAGATGTTCCCGATGGCGTTGTTTTCCGTATCCGTCGGCATGAATACTACCATGCTGAACGCCTCGTTGCCGTAAGGCAGGCTAACGACGGTTACTTCTTTGTCCGAATAATATCCGAGTGTGTTGCTTTGCTTCATCATCCGTACACTGCCGGTGCTGCCGTCTGCCCGGTAGAACGATTCGTTGCGGGTATCCGATTCTTTGAATTCCTTCGACCATTGCTCTTTAAAGTAGAGGGCGTTGATCAGATAGCTGATTGCCTGGCCGTCTATCTCGTCGAGGATTTCCAGGATTCGTCCGTTTGTCTTGCTGTTACACCAGTTGTTGATGGCTTCGAGGGTGGCTGCGTCGAACGGCTCGTTTCTGACTTCGGCATCGTAATAAGTCCGGTTGGTTTTGATAAAGTCGGGGAGCAGGGTATAGCCATCTTTTACCCAAAGGCTGTTGGCGTTGGTGAATAGGGTACGCCCGTCCATTTTGGGTAGTTCGGTTTGCATGGTCTTTACGTATTCGTTGATCTGCTGGTTGGTGAAGTCCTGGTAGCCGAGTACCTGCTGCATTTCGGTATGGGTGTTGCCACCGGCTCCGTTCAGAATCATTCCCAGGCAGAGGCTGGCACTGAGCGGGGAGATGCAGAAGTTCTTTCCCGGTTCCGCTTTCGCTATTTCGCGGTAGAAGTCGAACGAGAAACGGGTGGTTTGTGCATTGATTTCTTCCGATTTGGTCGACAAGACGATGTCATGGCGCGGGGTATCTTTACCGGAAGGATCGTTGTCGTCGCTGCATCCGGTAAGGACGGCGGCAAGGATAGATAAACTGAATATGATCTTTTTCATGCTCGTATATTTTAAGTCTTATAATAGTAAGATGCATTGGTGGGTGAAAGTGTTGCGTGGGGGAGATAAAAAAACTAGCCCCGGATCGAAATCCGAGGCTAGTCTATTGCGGTATATTTACAGGATTTTCTTTTTATCCCAAATTATTCAATATATCCGTCTTCCCTTCCTGTACCAACCGGTAAATCATTTCACCGAACAGAGTATTCACCCAGGCAAACCACGAACGGGTAAAGTTCTTTGGATCGTCTTTGTGGAACGATTCGTGTATGAAGCCCGTTTCGGCATCTGTGTCGCGAAGCATCTTGACGCAGTGGCGGATTTCTTCTTTGTCGTTGGTCGTGTTGCAACGCATGACGATACTCATCGGCCAGATAAAGTCGAAACCGATATGCGGGCCACCGATACCTTCGCCGGCTTTTCCCTTGAAGAAATAAGGGTTCAGAGGGCTGAGCACCATCTTACGGGTATTCTGGTAAATCGGATCGTTCACGTCGACGCATCCCAGGTAAGGCATTGCCAGCAGGCTGGGCACGTTGGCGTCGTCCATAAATATATGGTTATAGAAACCGTCTACCTCGAAAGCATATACCTTTCCGAATTCCGGATGGTTGACGATGCCGTATTTTTCGATAGTCGCAGCCACCTCGTCGGCCAATGAGTCGCACTGGCGGGCAAAGTCGTTGTCTTTCTTGATCGTGCGCATCATCTCCGCTAGTTGGCGGAGTGAAGTAACGGCAAACATATTCGACGGGATTAGGAAGCCGAACAGTGTTGCGTCGTCCGACGGGCGGAAAGACGAAACGATCAAGCCGACAGGATTAACCGGGCTGCCGTAGCCATCGTTGAGCAACGTGTCACCTTGGCGGTCGGTCTTGCGTGAGAATTTATACGGGCCGAGACTGTCTTTGCGCTGTTGCTGGATGAAAGTCTTGTAGATCGTTTTCATCGCCTTGTCCCAATCGGCATCGAAAGGCGAGGTGTCGCCGGTCTTTTTCCAGAAATGGTAAGCCAGGCGGATCGGGTAGCAGAGGGAGTCGATTTCCCATTTGCGTTCGTGAAGTTCCTTCTTCATCTCCGTCCGGTCGCTTTCCCACTCGCTGCCTGTCGGGCCTTCGTTGAAGCCGTTGGCATACGGGTCGATGTTGATACACCAGGTCTGGCGGTTAATGACGCCGGCAATCATTGTTTTTACTTTCGGATCTTCATTGGCGAAGATGATGTGCGGGAATACCTGTGCCGACGAGTCGCGCAACCACATGGCGTGGATATCGCCGGTCAATACGAATGTATCGGGCTTTCCGTTTATCATCTTATGTTCGCAAGTCGTATCCAATGTGTTCGGGAAACAGTTCTCGAACATCCAGGCAAGCTTCGGGTCTTTCAGCTTGGCCTTTGTTGTTTTGATGGCCTTTTCCACAGCGGCGGAAGTAAACTGACGTTCCTCCAGAGCCGGGCGCTGGCAAGTGTACTGCAACGTTTCTGAAACCAACGGGGTGTTTTCAACTGCTGATTCTGCCAGGTGAGCAAACGATTTTTGTCCGACCAGCAAACCTGCCAGTGAAAGACTGCCTGATTTCAGGAAATTTCTACGTGTAGTCATGGTGCTATGCGTTTTAAAATGAGAATTAATTTAGAATGGCACCAAAATTACAAAAAAGTAATTGTTACAGCATCTCTCGCTTGAGAATTGTAATAATTTATATGATTATCCGCATGATGTCCGTTGATTTATTGAACATCATATGGATGTTT
>JAJPZM010000055.1 GCA_021204335.1 Parabacteroides sp.
GTCCTTCGCAAAGGGCGGAAAGCATTTTGAAAAAAGATATAAAATTACTCTTTCCGGACCCGTTTGCCCCCAGCAATACATTAATATCCGAAAGAGTAATATCTATTCCTTCATTCGAAGAAAAAGACTTAAACCCTTTAATCTTCACATCTTTTAATTTTATTCCTTCCATCTTCGCACATATTTCAAATTATCTGATACAAACTTACATAAAAACCAGAATAGATCACAACAATTTTTTAAGTTCTTCCACATCTGGTAAAGCCTTACGTAATTTCTCCGGCATATCATTTAAAGTTCTATAAGTAGCCACACCCATAGGTTTATCATAATCCTGGATAACGTATTCTACATATTCTTTATTAGCGCTTTTACAAAGGACAATGCCTATAGAGGGGTTTTCATGCGGTTTGCGTACCTGGTCATCAAGAAGACGCAGATAAGTTGTCAGCTGGCCTAAATAAGAGGCTTTGAAGTCTCCGCGCTTAAGCTCCACACAGACAAGGGCATTCAATTCTCTATTGAAAAACAACAAATCAGAGAAATGATCTACACCAAAAACTTCAAGATGATATTGATTGCCCACAAAAGTAAAATCCCGTCCAAAGGTCATAATAAACTTCTTGATATTATGAATGATGGCTTGTTCAATAACTCGTTCATCAATATCTTCCTTATCTCGTTCACCCAGTTCTTCCACATTGATATAGTCCAAAAGATATTCATCCTTGAACATCTCTATCGCTTTTAAAGCAGAGCGAGTATCGCTTATTGCCTTCGTAAAATTATTGGGCAGCGTGCCTTGATGATGGTACACATCAGCTTCCAACTGAGTTCTTAGTGTATATTTACTCCAACGATTCTGAATAGCTTGATGTATGTAAAAAACTCGTTCTGAAGTACTTGTTGTTTTATTGATAATCTCAATATGATGGGAAAACCCAAGTGACAGGAAATCACTCAGATTAAAATCGACCGCCACGGCGGTCGGATTATCCACTAACAAGACTTTTGTATCAATTTCGCTATCTACAGTTAGCGATTTGTCTGTTGTTCCCAAATTGACCGCTACGGCGGACGATTTATTAATTACCTCATGCCATTCTTCGTAAAAGCTTCGCATTTTCTTTATGCTTGTTGCTGAAAAACCACGAAGTCCCGGCAACTCTTTGCGCAGTTGTTCACTGATAGCATCTATTGCTCCGGTTCCCCAAAAGCCCTTGCGAGAATTAGCCGATACATATTGACCTATGCCATAGTAAAGCGACAGTTGTTCTGCATTAACAGCTTTGACAGCTCGCAACTGGCTTTCAAGAATAGCATTCTTTATGGTACAGACCATATTATGAAGGTCTTCTGATAACATTTCTAACGACTTTTATTTGGTTTTAATTTCATTCTTAACTTCAATATTACTTTACAAACTTACACAAAAATCTGAATAGAACAGTCGATTTCCCCCACTAGCTGCCTTATAGAAAACAAAAGAACCAGAATAGCACGCAGCTATCTGGTTCTTGATAGGGACTAAGAGGTTATCTTAGCGAACGATTACTTTCTTTTTAATGACTTGCGAACCTTGTACCAGAACCACTCCGTAGAGGCCGGCTGATTCCTGGATGCGGGTTTCGCCGCTTACTTCGATTGTTCTTGCACGACCGTCCATGCTGACGATGGTTGCTTTGGCTGCTCCATTGCAGCTGATAAAGATATAACCATCTGCACCATAGATATTGATTCCTTGGATTTCTTTGATACCGGTCGGCACGCCGCTGAACTTAGGAGCAATCTTCATTGCTTCTTTTACGATGAATGTAGCCAGTTTTTCTTTTCCGGTGATCGAACCACTCCATCCGCCGAAGGTTACACCGCTTTCCGGGAAGGCAACGATCGTTACTTCGTCGCCATAGTAGCAAGTGCTGTCGGCAGCCAGACCTTCGATTTCCACTTTTCCCAACAGGTTCTTGTTGGCGTTTCTTGTTTCCTTTTCTACCACGACTTTGACCTTCGTCGGGTTAGCCAGGGCAACAGAAACAACCTTATTACCATCAACCTTAGCGATCGTGAAAGTGCCATCAACAGGAGTGATTACCTCATTGTCTACTTTTACCACAATATTAGCAGAGTCAGCAACCAACGAGCTTAATGTAAAGGCGAAAGAGCCCCCCCTTAAGTACTGCATTCACACCCGGCTTGTTGATAACAACACCCTTAACGGCATTTACGGCAGGAAGGGTTACGGTGTATTGGGTGTTGGGGTCGAAGGCAGATTTCAATTTAAATGTAGCAGCAACTTCGATTGAAGCTTTAGCAACTGTAAATTGACCACTATTGGCAGTACCATTGACGGTTAATTCATCCAATTCGAATCCATCATTAGGTGTAGCAGTAATCTGTAATACAGTACCTTCTGCAATTTCGTTACCAGCATGATACTGAACTCCATTCTTATCTTTAACAACAATCTCTCCATTTACAGTCGGAAGTATTGCTAATACAGGTTTATCAGATACTGATATCTTTAAACCATCGTAATCTGCTGACTTTCCTTGCTCATCTGCCGTAAACTCTTTTACATTATAATTTCCAATATATTCACTGCTTGGAGTAAATACGATAGTATAACGTGCCCCATCAACAGGAGTTATCGTTTCTTCCTTCCAGCTAAATGTTCCTGTCACATCGGCAGAATCACCGGAGAATACTGAAGCATTCAATTTCTGTCCGCATCCAATCTTTGATGCTTTTGTTGGCCATACGATAGTCGGGTCTTTTTTATTGATCTGCAATGTTTTATTATCAGAAACAAAAGATTGAGCAGCATATTGGTTTGTATAATCATTAGAAGTTTCAATACAAATTGAATAATTACCTGCATTTACTGGGGCACCTTCCAATATTTTACCGGAAGTGTCTTTATAGAAGATAGGATTTTGTTTTAAGAAATCTGTTTTAGCAGAACCACCACCATCAGTTATTTCAGTACCAGTTGCATCCTTAATTGTTAATCCTGTTACATCATAAGGTTTTACTTCACCTGAATATATATAAGTTTGTGTTTTAGCCTCAAAAGTATATTTCTTATTTAAAGCACCAGACAACTCAATCTTATATTCCAAAATACTAGTAGCCTCTATTTCTGATGTTTCAAATCTATTTGATGTTCCTACCTGAGTTGTAGTTTTTGTATCTGATGTACCTACTGTTGTATTTATAAAATTTACTGTCTTATATCCATCTACAATAGCCACCAATTTAATCTTAGCTCCTTTTGGGATATTTTTACCATCAATTTTTGTATCTCCATTGTACATCTCTACTGTTACATCTTTTAGAGGAAGAACAGTAACATTGTATTTTTCAAGAGGTTTATTATCGATAACAACTTCTACTAGCTTCGTTGCAACATCATAATTGTTGTCTGGAGTATCTCCATCCATAACAGTGAAACGCAACAAAGCATTATGAGATGCTTGAGGATTACATTCCGTAATCGCATTTGCTGTTCCCAAATTAGCACTTGCTGTATTAGACGGTATAATATCAAATTTACCAGTAACAGCTTTACCGTTTACCACAGCAGAATAACTTGTACCGATCTTATAATCATATCTGGTAGTTGTCGTATTCTTAACTGCCGTAACAGAAGGAACTGTTTTTAATTCAACCTTAGCCGGATTGATTTTTAAGCCCTTTGTTTTTGTTACTTCTGTAACTGCCTTATAGCCATCTTTTGCTTTACGAGAATATTTCACATCATATTCTCCAATTGATGTTGGTGCAGATGTTGTATAAGCATTATCAGTTGTGTTTGCCGAATTCTTATAGAAAACATCTAATTTCAATCCTGAAGGATCTGTTGTATAAGCAAACTCTTTAGGCTGACCATCGTATGTATATTCTTGTGTGGCAGCCTCATTAACTGTCAAATCTACAAGACCGATTGCAGTCAAAGTAATATTGGCATTTCCATCTTCCGGAGCAATAAAGGAAGCTGTATATGTATTTGCTACTTTTTCACTTGGAGTAAAGACTAGTGACTGAACAGTAGAAGATCCTGTTGCAGCAACTTGACCTGATGAAATGATGTAATTATCTTGCATTACAACTTTAATATAAGTTGTCGCATTAGGCTTAATAGTCGCTGATGAAACCGTATAAACACCTTCTCCTTTTTCAGCATCCTTGTCTGCAATCGTAATTTTTGAGCATACATTACCCCAGTTGTCAAATGTTATTCCTTCCGGCAAAACAAAAGTCAATTTATAAGTCGGATCAGTAGTTGTTGCAAATGAGACCGTAATATTCCAATTATCTGTTACTTGAATTTTTGCGATATTAGACTTAGCAAATTCTGCAGAAGTCGTATTTGAACCATCAGGAGCACCTCCATTCAAGGTATAAGAGGGTGCATAATTTACATCAGGAGTAGCTGTTAAAGTAAGAATCTTTCCATATTCAACTTTATCACCATCATTAATTTTCGTTCCTTTACTATCGGTAATAATAAATGAGCCACCAGTAGCTGCATTCTTGAAATTGATAGCCTGTTCTTTACCTTTAAAGACAGCCTGAATAGTCGGTTTTTTGATATGGTCTGCTGCTTGTGCATCATAGATAGCCTGTACTTTGAATTCAGCCATCGAAGAATTTGCCTGTACCTCCTTACTCATGATCAAACCATTTCCTGTATATGCATCGAATTTATCAAATACATAGCTAGTTTCTGAAGTTGCACTGATTTGCAAAATATCACCTTGATGATAAACAGTTGGGGAACCAGTATGCTGTACATCAGTCTGCTTTAAAGGACAGCTAATTACAACAACATTAGCTGGGTCAATCTTACCCATATCTGTCTTAATTTCAGATTTGGCACTTTCTTTTATATCCAAAGAAACTTCTGCCGGAGAAATCTTAATACCTTGTATAATTAGACTTCCGCTTTCAGCACTATTTGTTACAGTACATTGGTATTCTCCATCTGTATATACTTTTGTCAAACCATTATAGAATAAAAATTCATCTGTATATGTTCCGTTTACCTGCGCTTCATTATTAACTGAAACATAGCTACCTGCTGCATTTTTCTTGGCCCAAGCGTATCTATTTTTTGAGTTATCTTTGAATATTAACTGATCTGCAAAACTGGTAGTCATTTTAATGCCTTTATTAGCAGCAGTCGCAGAAGCAGAACTAATAATAGTTTGAGTACCCCAAGTGATTACACAGTTATTAGGAGCATCCGTAATATTATTATTAGCTAACTTATTACCTGAGACATCCAGTTTTGTCAGACCAGTAGCACTTGTTAAAGTCAAACTTGACAATTCTCCATTACCACTAAAAGTAAGTGTTTCAACATTTGCTGCAGTTAATGTTGCTGCTGTTACTTTACCATTGAGTGTGATAGTTTTACAATTAGTGAGCGTAATTTCTTTACCAGATTGTTCATCTCCTGTTTGTGGAATCGTAATAGAAGTACCATTTTGAGTGTCATACGAGAGAGAAGCCCCCTGTTCCTGTCGCACTAATTTTCACAGAACCTTTGCTTGCAGCAGCATCAGCCGGAATCGTGATTGTCAATTTCTCAGTATCCGCCTGTACCATCCCCACCGATGCAAACAGCACCAGCAGAGCTAAAAGTAATCGTTGTTTCATAATCAAATAATTTTTATAAGTAATAAAATAATGTTAGCTTGTATAATCAATTTGAAAAACTTTACGCATTAAGTAAAGGCAATGGCTTTTTTCATCAATAAATTCTATAATCAAATAAAAACATACTCTCCAGTATTACGGCAAAGGTAAAAATCTTTTTTTTATGCAATTACTTCTTTCGCATTTATTTTTTACTTTATGTACGAATTATTATACGCTGAAGGGAATCACAGCTCGGTTTTCCCTTTTAATCAGGTAAAGGACCTCTCTTTTTTCATTTTTTTGCTATTCCCGTCCCTCTAAAAACAATTATAGATGAACCGGCTATCCGGAACTATCCGCTTATACGTTAATTATATATAGAATCAGCATCTTTTGCCCGAATCATCATAAAGACATTTTGGCATCCCTCTATGATTATTTTGTCATACCTAGGTGTAAATGAATTTAGACGTACCTCTAAATGGATTTACACCTACCTCTAAATCGGTTTAGACCTACCTCTAAATAAAAAGACATCAGGTGCGCTTTTCTCAGTCATGCTAATGGAAAAAATAAGTTATTGTATAGAATATGATCTGATATAGTTTAGTTATTCCTAAAAAAACGAATGTTTTTAACCTGCAAACGCAACAATATACAAAAAGACAAAATAATCCACAATATAGTAT
>JAJPZM010000018.1 GCA_021204335.1 Parabacteroides sp.
AATTGGCCGCATAACAAAAAAGAAGGCATCCTTTTAGGACACCTTCTTTTTGTTACTTTATGTTGAATAAAACGGTGAAGGCACTCCCCTTCTTCTCCTCGCTTTGCACGTGCAGTTTCCCGTTATGTAGTTTGATGATTTCCCGGGAAATGCTTAGGCCGATGCCGTTACCGTTTTTCTTGGTACTGAAAAAGGGTATGAATATCTTATCTCGGATTGCATCGGGTATGCCGCTTCCGTTGTCGGCAACGGTGATATAAGGATTTCCTTCGGTATCACGACCTGAAAAGAGATGTATTTGCGGATCCTCTTTTTCTCTCGTGGCATATGTGGCATTGGTTACGAAATTGATGATCACCTGTTCGATCAGATCCCTGTCCATATAGGCTGTCACGTCCGGATCATCCGTTTTCAGCGTAAAGGCGATTCCTTTCTGTTGCAGGGAAGGATTCATCAGGGAATGGATGAAACTTAACAGGTCATAGAGGTTATACAGTTTCATATCGGGCACTATCTTCTGGCTTAAATTGCGGTAGGTTTCGGCAAAACGCAACAAGCCTTCACTCCGGCGGTGAATCGTGTCCATAGCTAATTCCATATCTTCCAATTCGTTGTCGGATAGTTCGGCTGTATTTTCTTTCAGTGTCTGTATTTTCTTTCGGAGCGTATCCGAAAGGGAAGAGACGGGTACGATAGAATTCATTATTTCATGCGTCATGACATTGAGCAACCCTTTCCAGGCACTCGATTCGACTTCTTCCATAGTTGCACTCACATTATGGAAAGCAATCAGTTTATAGGTTTTCCCGCCGGTTTCAAAGACGGAAGCGTTGGTCATTGTTTTGACGGTTTGCTTCCGGACATGGATGGTTATCAGGGTGCTTTTGTTTACCGGAATATCGAGTAGTTCCTTAAACAAACCTTCGTTTTGCTTTTTCAGCCAGTTGATGTTTTTGATATGGGGTATGTTGAGCATGGTGGTAAAAGAATCGTTCATCCACAGCGTTTCGTATGTTTCTACATTGTAAGCGAGGATGCCGGTATCGACCAGATCCAGCATTTCTTTCAGATAATGTTGCTGGGCTTCTTTCTCGGCAGCCAGATGCAGGAAAGCATCTGTAATGGCTTGATGCCGGGGATGTTTTCTTGAAAAGTCTTTATTAATGATAGACTCGGCGAACTCGTCGATATCTTGTTTTGTTTTTCTTCGTACATATATTATATGTATAAGAAGTATTACTATGATGATGGATAGGACGATACTCATAGGCCATGTTTTTCTAGCCGGCGATATAAAGCTCCCCGGGTTAATCCCAATTCTTTCGCCGCTTGTGATATGTTTCCGTTGTGTTTTTGGATAACTTGTTCGATCGTTGCCTTTTCCAGGTCATCCAGATTATGGGTCGGTATCGGTTGGCTGTTTCCTTCCGGTTGCTCCAAAGGGGAGAAGGTGATATTTTCGGCTTTCAGTACATCGCTGTCTGCCATGATAACACCTCTTTTTATGGTGTATTGCAGTTCACGTACATTTCCGGGATAATAATACAGCATCAGTTTTTTCTTGGCGGAGTCGGCTAAACGGAACTTCTGCTTGAAATACTTCTTTTCGTACATTTTCAGGAAATGCTCTGCCAACAGGATAATATCGTCGCCCCGTTCGCGGAGAGGTGGTACGGTTATTTCAACCGTATTGATCCGGTATATCAAGTCTTTACGGAAACGGGTTTCGTTTGCCAATTCCCGCAAAGGCAGATTGATCGCCGACAGCAGGCGGATATCTACCGAGGTTGGCGTATTGGCTCCGAGACGGGTTATTTCGCGGTTTTGCAGGACAGTCAGCAGTTTTGCCTGTTGCTGCAACGTGATATTGCCGATCTCATCCAGAAAAAGTGTACCCTTGTCTGCTGCTTCGATTAAACCGGTACGGTCTTCGCGGGCATCCGTAAACGCTCCTTTTTTTATGTCCGAACAGTTCGCTTTCGAAAAGGGTTTCTGTCAGGGAGCCTACATCAACTTTTACAAACGGCCGGTTCCGGCGCAAGGATAGCTGGTAGATATGGCGGGCAACCAGGTCTTTTCCCGTCCCGTTTTCTCCCAGGATCAATATATTGGCATCGGTGGGCGCTATCTTTTGCAGTTTATGGAATAATAGCTGCATACTTTCTGAAGCACCTACGATTTCGACATCTGTTTTCCGTTCGTTTGTTTTCTCCTTACTGTCCGGGGCGACTTGTTTTCGGAACGTTTCAGAGAGGATATTCAGCAGGTGCTCATTATGCCAGGGCTTAACGATAAAATCGGTCGCTCCTTCTTTCAGGCTTTTGATTGCCAGGTCTATATCTGCATAGGCCGTAATCATAATGACGGATTGCGTGGGTTTCCATTTCTTTATTTCTTTCAACCAGAACAAACCTTCGTTGCCTGTATTGATAGAACTCTTGAAGTTCATATCCAGCAAAATGATGTCGATGTCGTTTTCAGTGATCAGCTTATGGATGTTCTCCGGGTTAGTGTCTGTCAATATCGTTTTCACTTCCATCTTCAGCAAAAAACGTACGGCGGTCAGAACGTCTTTATCATCGTCAACAATCAGTATCTTTGCCTGGTGTAAGTTCATAATTGCTCTTTTTTAGTAGATTGCAAATATATCAAGAATGATGTGAATGCCCAAGCCGTTTCTGTTTTTTGTCCATTAGCATACATTGGGTGTCCGTTTATGGACACTTTTCGAAATTGTTATTTTGGACAAATAATTAATAAACAGGAGGTTGTGAGTTTGGCACATCGCTTGTTCCTGATTGTATGTAACATACTGGATAATTTATAAAACTATGATTCGAATAAATGATTTGAGAAAAACATACCGGACGGATGAAGTGGAGACGATCGCACTGGATAATATCTCGCTCCATGTAAAGGAACATGAGTTCGTTGCCATTATGGGGCCATCCGGCTGCGGTAAATCTACTTTACTGAATATACTGGGATTACTCGACGATCCGGATTCGGGTTCTTATCTGCTGAATGGTGCCGAGGTGACCGGGTTGAGTGAAGATAAACGGTGCGACTTGCGGAAAGAGAATATCGGTTTTGTTTTCCAGAATTTCAATCTGATAGAAGAACTTACTGTGTTTGAAAACGTAGAACTTCCTTTGGAAAATTGCGGAATGAAAGCTTCCCTTCGGAAACAAAAGGTAGAAAAGGCCTTGAAAAGTGTCCTGGTCAATCACCGCCGTAACTATTTCCCTTCGCAGCTTTCCGGCGGACAGCAACAGCGCGTGGCGATTGCCCGGGCAATTGTCAACGACCCGAAACTGATCCTGGCGGATGAACCGATCGGTAACCTGGACAGTCGCAACGGCCTGGAAATAATGGATCTGCTGACTACGCTCAATGATGCAGGGACAACGATCGTTATGGTCACCCACAGCGAACACGATGCCCGCTACAGCCACCGGATTGTCCACATGCTGGATGGGAAACCGGTGACGGAAAACTTCCTGAAAGAATTAACTTACACTGCAATCTAAAAAAAACTTACACAAATGAATATAAGAAGATCTCTCCGAATCATTTTCCGGAGTAAAACATACAGCTTACTGAATATTTTGGGACTGGCGATTGGAATAACATCGGCTGCACTTATCTTTCTTTGGGTGGAGAGCAAGGTCAATTTCAACAAAGCGATTCCTAACTCCCGGAATATATATGTCAGTGCTTGCCATTATTTCCCCGTATCGAGTGAATGTATCACGTCTTTCGAGTCAACCAATTTACTGGCAAAAGCCCTGAGTGACGAGTTTCCGGAGGTGACGAGTTGTGGCAGATATAAAGATCAAACACTTGTTTTTGTACCCGAAAATACGACGGACTCTTTTGAAGAAAAGGGTGCATACGCCGATTCCACGCTTTTTAATATGATCGGCATGAAGTTCATAAGTGGCGATGTCTCCTCTGTTTTCGAACCGCAATATTCCATTGTCCTCAGCCGGTCGATGGCTCGGAAAATATATAACGAAGAAGATCCGATAGGAAAGGGGTTGATTCATGAAGGTGTTATCTATCAGGTGACAGGAGTGTTTGAAGATATGCCCGGTAATACATCGTTCCAGTTTGAATGGCTAATACCTTTTCGTGTTTTCGTAGAGGATATGAAAAAGGTGTTTGATGTAAACGAATGGGGCGCTTCCTGGTTGCAAACTTATGTCGAGTTGGCACCGGGAGTGGAGCTGGATCAGTTGAATGGTAAATTGAAAGAGCTGGCTTTCTGTAAAGCCGGCGAGACTTACAAGAGTATTCAGATATTCCTTTATCCATTGAATAAAATGCTTTTGTACGATCAGTTTAAAGATGGAGTGGAAACCGGTGGAGGCTATATAAAGACTGTCTCCCTTTTCTTTCTGATCGGAGTGCTGATCCTTCTGATTGCCTGCATCAATTTTATGAATTTCTCGACTGCACGCCCTCAAAAACGGGCATTGGAAGTCGGAGTACGGAAAACGTTCGGAACCAAACGAAAATACTTGATCCGGCAATTTCTGGTAGAATCGGGACTGATAACATCGATAGCCCTTGTGTTGTCGGTTGGATTGATCTGGCTGAGCCTTCCCTGGTTTAATAAATTTATAGGCGTTCAATTGTCCTTCAATCTGTTCGATCCGACGATTCTGACAGGACTGGTGGCGATCGGGTTGTTTTGTACTTTCCTGGCAGGCAGTTATCTAGCCTTGTACCTGTCCTCTTTCAATCCGTTGACTACGCTGAAAATGCAGAAAGTAAGTAAGGGGAAAGTGCCGCATGGATACGCCAGGGATTGGTTGTCTTTCAGTTTACGATGGCATTTATCCTGATCTGTACTACTTTTGTTATTTATCTGCAGATACAACTGATACAAAAACGCGATATCGGAATAAAGAAGGAAAATCTGGTGAGTTTCCCTGCTACTGCTGAATTATGTAACTCAGCTTCGGCAGTGAGGAATGAGTTGATTAATACCGGTGTAGTGGAAAATTGCGGATTTTCGGCCAGTCAGATTTTGCATTCCAGTTTGGGCACTAATCCCTGGTTTTGGAATGGAAAAGACCTAAAGGATGATGCTTATGTTTCTTTTAATTTTGTGTCGGAAGAGCTGATTGAGGCAGTCGGTATAAAATTGCTTGATGAAACCGATATCGATCCGGCTAAGAAAAATAATAAAGGAGGGGCAGGAGTTCTTATCAATGAAACCCTGGCTAAAAGAATGGGAAAGGAAGGTCGTGTAGGAGGACAAATCGGTCAGTCGGCTGACCGCAAATGGGAGATAGTCGGTATTATGAAAGGTTTTGTGTTTGATGATCTTTATGCGCTTGAACCGGCATCTGCCTTATTTTTCTATGATCCTCAAAGAGCATATATACTGTTTGTTCGTCTGAAACCGGATATCGACACGTATGAAGCGATAGGGCGGGTTCAAACCGTATTACGTTCTTTTACACCCTATCATGCGTTTGAGCCGACCTTTATGATCGATCGTTTCGATCGTATGTTTGAAGATGAACATCTGGTAGAGAAGTTATCGGCTTTGTTTGCGGCGTTGGCTATTTTCATATCCTGTTTAGGGTTGTTGGGGTTAAGTGCTTTCTCTGCCGAACAGAGGACTAAGGAAATAGGTATCCGTAAAGTATTGGGTGCTAAAATACTGGATATACTTTACCTGTTGGGGAAAGCGTATATGGTGCTTTTATTAATTTCCTTTGCCATAGGTATTCCTGTTTCCTTCTATGCAGCCAACCATTATCTGAAGGATTATGCCTATCGTATTACACTCGGTTGGGATATTTTTGCAGGTGTTGCCCTGTTCATCTCCCTGATCGCCCTTCTGACGGTCAGTTTCCAATCCTTGAAAGCTGCTATTGTCAATCCGGTGAAATCGATTAAAACGGAGTAAGCTGGTTTTGCCTATGTTTTTGGAACAAATAATTATTAACTTTTGATTTGTCGATTAATTAGTGGAGGATAGAGGACCGGTTTTCTATTAAAGATTTATAGTCTGTTTTCATTTGCTCCGGTAAGAATGAAATGTCAATAAAGTCATACCATAAAGGCAACACCTTTTTGAACTTATTATAGATATTCTCAATCACTTTATCTTCCACTTTCATTATTTTTAGCAAATTGTCAAAATCGGACTTCTTTAATTTCCGCTTTTTCCCGTTTAAAGTCAAAGCTAGTTCTTCATCGTCTTCAGGTATAACTAACTTGGTTGATAAAAGATCATAAGCCGGTGCTAAGGTGTATTCTTCTAATCTTTTGTAAAGCGAAAAGTTTTTTAGATGCATATCAGCATTTC
>JAJPZM010000042.1 GCA_021204335.1 Parabacteroides sp.
ATTCATATGATGTTCAATAAATCAACGGACATCATGCGGATAATCATAATAAACAAATACATACTTATTGCCACTGTTCGGTTCGTCGGCAACAACAGCCGACAGAGGGATTAAAACAGCACCCTGGTTAAAGCTCTTGCTTTCAATATTCAGGACAATACGACAGGAGAAGCCGACAGCTACCTTGTACTTTTCGAGGTTGAATGCCGGATCGTCGATATAAAGAAAGACAGGCACACCAGAACCATCGGGAGATGCTTCCACATATTCTTTCACCTTCGCTTTGAAGCGCACGCCTTTGTAATTGTCGAACTCCACATAGATGGTATAAGGAGTAGAGAAATAGGTGATATTCGTTTCCGGCATCGTAAACTGCACCTGCAACTTGTTGGGATTGATCAGGCAGACAATGCCCTGCCCCATCTGTACCTTCTGGTAGTTCTCTACATACTTCTTCTGGATAAAGCCGTCGAAAGGAGCACGCAGCTTGGTTTGTTCCAACGTGTTCTGCGAATTTTCGAATGCAGCCTGTGCATTCGAATAAGAAGCTTTTGTCGTTTCATATTCCTGCTGGGAGATCGCTTGCTTTGCCAAAAGCCGTTCAGCACGTTGAAGCTGAGCCTGTGCTGTCTGAAAAGGAGCCTTCTTCGCTTCGTAATCCCATTTAAAGTCTTGCGGGTCTATTTCTGCAACAATCTGTCCGGTACATACTTTCTGCCCTTCTTCTACATTCAACAAGATCAGAGGTCCCGACATCTTAAAAGCCAGATCACGGAACTGATCGGGCGATACAACGCCGCTGAACGACTTTTCCACTACATCCAAAGATGTCACCTCTGCCAGCTTCACCGGACGAGAGCCTTGCTCCTTCACAGAAGGTTGGCTGCACGACATCAAGGCTGTCAATACAAAAACGGGAATTAATTTACCATTCATGATAACAACTCGATTTAGTTATTTAGTTACTTTTAATTATATACTTGTATAAGGTCATATAACTATGCGTTAAGTCATAGCTATACAACATTCTGTTTCTATTAATTGTTTTAATCATGACAACCGGCAAACGACCGGCAGTTATTCACATTTGCTTGTCTTATTTCTTATTTTGCTTGTATCAAAAAGACCAACTGTCCCAATCTATTTTCGCTTCCATCTGCTTCTCCTGATCATCGGGAACGGCAGGGAAAAAGTCGATTCCCGTTACTTTCTCAACACTATCTACCGGGATCGCCATCGATTTCAGAGAAGTCTTCTTATAATCCCTGTTCTCGAGGATGAATGCGATTGCTTTATATTCAGTCCCGGAAACGTAACAAATTACTTTGTAAAACGCATCGGGCACTCCTATTCTGTTCTTTCCCATCCGCTTCATACTGTCGGTCATTACCGGGCCGATGGCTATGTATAAAGCGCCATAGTCCTTTGCCCACAAACGGCTCTGTTCTTCCAGGTCTTTCCAGATACCCCGGTTCAAAGCCGGCTTCTGGGGACAGATATTACTCAGGTAGAACGATTCGCGCATGACTTTAGCCGACCATTTCATATCGCCGGCAGGAGCCAGATGGCCGCGGTCGTAGCCGGTACGAGTATAATCTTCGTTGGTAGCCGTTGCACCCTTTACCATCGGGTCGGGCACGAACTTGTTCGAATGTTCCGTCTTTTTGCTTTTCGCTTCTTCGGCTGTCAGTTCGTAAGCGACCCAGTTTGCTATCTTATAATCGGAATTATAGGAAACGGTATAGCCTTCGTGACGGATAACCTGCTCGGGGCGTTTGGCCTGTAGCCTGGGTATCTCGGCATTGGCGGGAACCTTGAAGGTAGTTGTCTTTGGACGGGATGGTTTTATGGAGGAAGTTTCTTCTTTTTTCTTTTGCGCCGGTGCTGGCTTAGCAGGCGCGGCTGGCTTTTTCTGCTCCTTCGCAACCGGGTGTTTTCCGGTAGTCGGATACAGATAATCATATAAGTATAAAACACCGATCAGACAGGCCAGAACGACAGAGACAATAATAAATACCCGTCTGACTGCTACGACAAACGAGGATGCCTGCTTTTTCTTCTTCCGCGATTTCGACTTTGTTATACTTTTTCTCTTTGCCATCGATAGAATAACCTCACATTATCGGGAATAAAAGTAGATAATGTGAGGTTACCAAACAATACATAAAGCTTAAATCTATTCGTCAGTTTTACTACAAGAGGGTATTAATCAAAAGGAACACTTTAAATTATGGAGCCCGGAGCCTATCTTCTGCACTTTGCCTTTAGGCGAAACCACTACCGCGCTTGTCTGTTCGGGTACTTCGATTTCCATCAGAATAGTACGGCCGGACTTGCGCAGGGATACTTTAATCTTGCCATAATGCGTATCCACCGTAGCCGAAGCTTCCGTCAGGGAACCCATCTGCGGTTTTACCTGGAAAGTCTTGAAGCCGGGCGAAGTGGGTGCTATCCCACAGACTTTCTGGCTGAGTAAAGTCAATGATCCACCGCTCCAGGCATGGTTGGTGGTGCCGCCGCCAAAGCCTTCGGCTCCAATGCCCCATCCTTCAAACAAGGTGGTATATTCCTTATAATCCAGCATGCGGGCATAGTGGTCTCTCATCCGTTGCAAGGCCATGTCGGGAGCATCCATCAGGAAAAGGGCTTCCAGCACATACTTCTCCATATAAGGGCTGGCGTGGTATTCCTTTTTGAGGGATTTCAGCAAGGCAGGATATTTATCTTTCGATGCCAGTCCCGACAAAACAGCCATTGCCTGCGCCCGGTCGTCGTCGGCTCCCTGATAACCGGGCGAGCGATAGACTGTTCCCGTCCAGTATTTCGTATTAAAGCATTTCTCGATACTGAACATCATGCGGCCGATTTCTTCGGCATCCTCTGTCTTGCCTAGTTGAAGGGCAAACTCCTTCTCGGCTTTCAGCGCCAGATAATACCAGCAATTGGTCAGGACGCCCATATCGATGTCTTCACCCCAATCTCCCCAACTCCAATCGCCGTTGCGTTCGAGGGGCAGGCCGTTTTTGTCCACTTTCCAGGTTTCATGCAGGTAGTGGTGCATACGGTCGTAGACGGCAGGGACAAATGTGCTGTCGCCACTATAATAATATTGGGTGTAGAAACCATACCAGCCCACCGAAGCCAGCATCTGCAAAGGCAACTCCTTCGTCCAGTTTCCGGCAGGGACAGGCGAGTAAAGCGAACCGTCGGCACGCTGCCAATTCATCAGTTCGTAGATGCCTTTCACCGCCAATTGATGGGAAGAGGGAGAAAGGGCGTAGAAGGCCTCACCCAACTCGTTCACTTCGTCGCCCCACCATTGGGTACGTTCGCGGTCGGGACAGTCCATATAATTGTCGCGCATCGTTATATATAATGTACGCGAGGAGCGCTTCCATAACTCATTCAGGAAAGGATCGTTGCACTGGAAAGAGCCGGTAAATTCGGTGTTATATCCGGTTTCGCGAAACTTTACTTCCAAGACCTTTACGCCCTGAGGAATAACATACCACATTTCATGCCCGTTCATCCAGCCGTAACTTTCGTACTCCTGCATGCCATCGCGGGTGATGTATTCGGCACGTACATTGTTTTCGCTGCCCCCCCTGATAGTTATCCGTCTGCATACGAATCGTATGACCGGCTGGCGCTTCCACTTTCAGATAAGGAGTAAACCGGCAGTTGTAAGGCAAACGGCAGAATAAGGTATCGCCCCCGGCAGAATGACGTACGGCAGGATATTCCTTCAACCCGTAATCCTTCAACAAGGGAATGGGACGTTTCACCAACTTGCCCAGCGGAGCTTTGCCTACCACCGAAACGACCTCTGCACCGGGAAACGTATTCGTAAACCCGGGAGTGTTCCACCCCTCCTGAGCCAGGCGGGCATCGAAACGGATATTGCTTTCCGCCAGACGGAAATTAGGCAAAGGCGCTTCCGTATTCTGATAAGCATCGTAAACAGTACAATTCCAGCTCTTATCCGAAACAATCTCTATCCCGGGAGCAATGGCTTCAAACAGCAAAGCCGCCAGCCCGCTGTTGACATGGCTAAACCCGTTCTTCCCGAAATGCCAGACCAGTACGGCAATGGTATTCTCGCCCGGCACAAGATAAGGGGCAATCTCCACCGAATCGTAATAGGTATCGTAAGGAGAAGGGCCGCGCTTTAGGCCGCCCTCGGAGACAACCATACGCCCGTTTATCCATAACCAGTATTTGCTATCAGTGGCAATATGGGCAGTCAAAGCGGTTGGCACTTCGTCTATCGAGACGGTTTTACGATACGCCAGCCAAGTGTTGCTTGCACTCTGGCACCGTTCGGTGCTAATCCATCGGGCTTTCCAATCGGTCTTCACTTCCGCCGAAGCGAGCATTCCGATAAAAGCGAGTAACAGAAGATACTTTTTCATATCATTGCTATTTAGTATAAACGATCAGTTGTTTTCGATGATTACTTGCACGCCTTCGGGTGCTTTTACATCGCTCTTTATCTTACCATCCGCTCCTTTTTCATGGCGGATCGTAATGATCCCTTCGGGTGTGGGAAAAGTTCCTTCCACCCATTCCAGATCACCCAGATGCGGCGTGATGTGCACCACACGACAACCGGGTTCCACGACCTGCACACCCAAGACGTATTCGCTCAGCCAGGCAGTCGGGCCCGAAGCCCAGCCATGACACAGGCTATGGCGAAAACCTTTGTAACAATAGTCGCCATAATCGCCATGAATATCTTTCTTTCCTTCCGGAACAAGTTCGTCGATACGGGCGGCATTGGGCAGCCAGGCCATATTGAAATCTTCCCAGAAGGTCGTTGCCCCCAGATCGATCATGGCTCCCCAATACTGGCGGATTACATCCAGTGCGCCCTGATAGTTGCCGGCAGCAGCCATGGCACGCAACATGTAATAACCGTAAAAAGTAGAGAAACCCTGTGGCCCGTTTACCGAAAGATACTTTTTATCCGCCTCCTCCGGTTTCATCAGTCCTGCTAGTGTAAGCAGGGCGGCGGCTTGTTTGGAGCCCGGAGCATCAGGTGCGACCTTCGACTTCAACAATGTTTTCGTTACCTGGGGAGCAACCTTTATCATCCTTTTTGCCGTTTCCCGACATTCGACGGCTAAGGCATCATCGCCCAAGACGGTGCATAATTCGTCGCCCGCTTTCATGGCTTGCAAAACCAAAGCCTGCAAGCCGGCGTTGATTGCTTCCGGGTTCTCGCTCGAAGGCCAGTCCAGAAAGCGCCAGCCATCCAGCATTTCATGCCCGTCGGCGTCTACTTTAGCGATCAACTGATGCAGCAGGCCGCTCAAATAGGCTTGCTGCTCTTTCAGATACGCTTTGTCTCCCTGATAATAATACCAGTCGCGTTGGATCAGCAACCACCAGATCGAATAGGCGCTAATGCCATTCATCCAGCCGGGAAGCGGCGTGGCTTCGCGGATCAAGTCAAAGCTTTTGGGTACAACTTCGTTGTAACCGAAAACGGTATTAACCGTCATTACTTCCGGATGCATATCACCCAGCCACACCAGACGGTCGCGCTTGATGCCATCCCACAGGTATTCCTGCATATTGAGATGGACGGTGTAAGCGCTGGTCTGCCAAATCTTGTTCAGCCGCTCGTCGCTGCTTCGGAATGAGCCCTTGTAAGGAATATCGCGGTACGTGGCAATAGCACGTATCTCTTTCAAATGCAGTTCGGTGGAGTCGTCAACCAGGTCGATGCGGGCAAAGCGGAAGCCGGAATTGCCCACTTCCATCACTCCCATCCAGGGAAGCTGTACGATAAAGTCGCGCATGGCATGGTCGTTGCTTGCTCCATTCTTCCCGTCGATCTCGCACATAGCTTCGCTGACGGATTCGCCCAGGCGGATGCGTACAGAGATAGGTTTCTGAACAGGGAAGCCGCCCGTTACAAGCTGGATGCTCCCTTGCAGTTCCTTACCGAAATCGAACAGAAGGGCAGGATGTTTCTGATCCGTACTGGTCAGTTTGCAGATTGTGCGGTCGACCAGTCCGGCTTGCCCGTTACCCGGCAAAAGCAGGTTGCCGGCATCCTGTATCTGTTCGCTATGCTGTTGCCATACGATACGTTTTGGTAAGATATTCGCGTATGCGGCTGTCGCGCTGCTGGGCGGTTGCCGCAAAGGTGCAAAGAATAGAGAGGAATAACAATAGTATGTGTTTCATGGGATTATAGGTTTAATAGAGTTAGAGCCTGGCCTGATGAAAATTTCACAATATATGATACTACATTCTCATATATTATGAAATTGTTGTATCATAATATATGAGAATTCTGTGTCACAATATA
>JAJPZM010000274.1 GCA_021204335.1 Parabacteroides sp.
CCTTTATACCGGAAACTCATAAAAACTACTACATCTATAACGATGTAAAATACTAGATATTGCTGCTTTTGTAATAAAAAGTCAACATATTTTAATATTCTTCCTAAAATACAAGTTATCACGTAGAAATAGGATATTAAACCTTTTTCAAGTACTTTTGTACAAAAATATATAGACACATGCTTGAAGTAGGAAAATACAACACACTCAAAATAGTAAAAGACCTGGATTTCGGAGTCTACCTGGATGGTGGAGATGGGAAAGAAATACTTCTCCCTGCACGTTACGTCCCTAAAAACATAAAACCGGGAGATGAAGTCAAAGTTTTTATCTATCATGATAATGAAGGGCGGCTCATCGCCACAACGGCCCGTCCGCTGGCTACCGTCGGAGAATTTAAGTTCATGGAAGTAAAGTCGGTAAACAATACGGGAGCGTTTCTGGAATGGGGATTAATGAAAGACCTGCTGGTTCCTTTCAAAGAACAGAAAATGCCGATGCGCGAAGGCAGATGGTATTTGGTGTACGTACACCTCGATCATGTGACAGGGCGCATTGTCGCTTCTGCCCGTATCGATAAGTATCTGGACAACGTAGTGCCGGAATACACATTCAACCAGGAAGTCAATCTTCTGGTGGCCGATGAAACGGAAATCGGTTATAAAGTCATTATAAACAACCTGCATTGGGGATTGGTCTATTACAATGAAGTGTTCCGCCGGCTTGAAAAAGGAGAAGAAATAAAAGAATATATCAAAGAAGTCAGGGAAGATGAGAAGATCGATGTAAGCCTTGTTCCTCTAGGTTATCAGAAAATAGAAGGTTTGGCTGGAGTCATTCTCGAATCGCTGAAAAGCCAAGGCGGATACATTGCCGTACACGATAAAAGTGATCCGGAAGTGATACAGTCGCTTTTTCAATGCAGTAAGAAAAGCTTTAAGCAGGCCCTCGGCGCACTTTACAAGCAGCATCTCATCATATTGGAAGATAGCGGCATACGTTTAGTTTCACCAGTTTCTTCCCATTGAAACTTTTGTTTCACCCGGGAGAAAAAAAGTTTCATGCGGATGAAAAAAAGTTTCTCCCGCATGAAACTAGCCTTATGCTACCAAAGTTATTATCATACATGCTGTTTTTAATCCAACTTCAATACAGCCAGGAAAGCTTTCTGCGGAACTTCCACCGTTCCGATCTGCTTCATTCGCTTCTTTCCTTCTTTCTGCTTTTCAAGCAATTTACGTTTACGCGAAATATCACCACCATAACATTTTGCCGTTACGTCTTTACGAACAGCTTTAATTGTTTCGCGGGCAATGATCTTTGCACCAATGGCCGCCTGAATCGCAATGTCAAATTGCTGGCGAGGAATCAGCTCTTTCAGCTTCTCACACATACGGCGACCAAATGCCACGCTGTTGTCCACATGTGTCAAGGTAGACAGGGCATCCACCGGCTCGCCATTCAGCAGAATATCCAGCTTAACCAGTTTGCTAGGGCGGAAATCATGAATATGATAGTCAAAAGAAGCATATCCTTTAGAAATACTTTTCAGCTTATCGTAAAAGTCGATTACGATTTCACCCAGAGGCATATCATAATGAATTTCCACACGGTCGCCTGAAATATATTCCTGTTTCAGCAAAATGCCACGCTTACCCAGACAAAGTGTCATGATCGGACCAATAAAAGCAGTGTTGGTAATGACAGATGCGCGGATATACGGTTCATCGATATGATCGATCAAGGTAGGTTCCGGCAAACCGCTCGGGTTATGCACTTCTATGCAATTTCCTTTTTTATCATATACCTTATAAGATACGTTAGGAACGGTCGTGATCACATCCATGTTAAACTCACGATCCAGACGTTCCTGAACGATTTCCATGTGCAACAATCCCAGGAAGCCGCAACGGAAACCAAAACCTAATGCGGCTGAACTTTCCGGCTGGAAGGTCAAAGAAGCATCATTCAATTGCAACTTCTCAAGGGAAGCGCGCAAATTCTCAAAGTCCTCGCTATCTATCGGATAAACTCCGGCGAATACCATCGGCTTTACTTCTTCAAAACCGGCAATACCAGTTTTAGCAGGACGGGCTACATGAGTAATCGTATCACCTACTTTTACCTCTTTGGATGTTTTTATTCCGGAAATAATATAGCCTACATCACCTGTCCTAATCTCACTTCGAGGAGACATTTCAAGTTTTAATACACCGACTTCGTCTGCATCATATTCTTTTCCCGTTGCAATAAACTTCACATGGTCGCCTTTACGGATCACCCCGTTCACTACTTTGAAATAAGCAATGATTCCACGGAATGAATTAAACACCGAGTCGAAGATAAGACATTGGAGAGGAGCTTCCGGATCACCTTCCGGAGCGGGAACCTTCTCTATAATCGCGTCGAGTATCTGATAGACACCTTCACCGGTTTTACCGCTGGCACGGATAATATCTTCACGCGGACAACCCAGTAATTCTACGATTTGGTCTTCCACCTCGTCGGGCATCGCACTAGGAAGGTCGATCTTATTCATAACCGGAATAATCTCCAGGTCGTTTTCGATCGCCATGTACAGGTTGGATATAGTCTGAGCCTGAATACCCTGGGCCGCATCGATAATAAGCAAAGCGCCTTCACAGGCCGCGATAGAACGGGACACTTCATACGAAAAGTCGACATGCCCCGGAGTATCGATCAAATTCAGGATATATTCTTCTCCTTTATAATTATATTTCATCTGGATGGCATGGCTTTTAATCGTAATGCCACGTTCGCGTTCCAGATCCATATCGTCCAAAACCTGAGCCTGCATCTCTTTTCCTTCGACAGTCTTGGTATATTCAAGCAAACGGTCCGCCAAAGTACTCTTACCATGGTCAATATGAGCAATAATACAGAAATTGCGGATATTCTTCATGAGCTAATTCTTTTTAGGTGTGCAAAGATAGGAATTTTAGGGCAAAAACTATACTTTTGGCATACCATTTGTTGTTAATAATATATGACACTACAAGAAATAAATAAAGCATACAACCGTATTATCGGTTCATTAGATAGCAAGGAATTAAAGAATGCTTTTGATTCCATTCAGGCGCTCATTTCCGGAAGTCGTGAAATATCGATGCAGGATAAATTGAATGAGTTGCAGGAAACCTATAAATATATGTTACATTACCGCATCGAAGGAGCAAAAGATCCGATGCAGGAACAAATATATAACAAGATACAGACATCGACCTACGAACTGGCCGACCAGCTTAAGCATAAGGCTTTGGCCGTCGAATCGCCTCTGGCCTTTTACAGCCGGCGCAGGAGCCTGAAGGTGCAACCGAATGTCACATTCGAGAATTTACATCTTCAACTCAGCAAGTATTACGCGACCGGAAACAGTTCCGAATACGATGCAATGCTAATCGTCCTCTTCAATAAGATATGGGTGTCAGACCCTTTTACTGTAGAAGAGACTGCGGTTATAAAAAATATTCTTACCGATAACGAACTTCCGTTTACAGCAGGTTGCCAGATCGTTTCTTCACTCATGCTAGGATTGCAGGCGGCATTCGATCTGGAAAAATTAATGTTGCTGTTTGATGCAGCAAATCATGAAAACGAGGAAGTTAAGATACGTGCATTAATCGCAATCCTGCTTACATTATATACGTACAGGAAAAGAACCGCCCTTTATCCTCAGATCACCAACAGGCTGGATGCCCTTTCCGAACTTCCAGGTTTCACGAAAGCAATACGAACCATTACGCTGCGTTTCATCCTGGCACGTGAAACAGAAAAGATTACCCGGAAACTACAGAACGAGATCATTCCCGAGATGATAAAGTTAAGTCCTAAAATCAGTAATAAAATAAATCTGAAGGACATAACGCCGGAACAACTGGGAGAGGAAATGAATCCGGAATGGGAAAACATATTTGCCGACAGCGCACTGGGTAAAAAGATGGAAGAATTCAGCGAACTGCAACAGGAAGGTGCCGATGTCATGCACTCTACCTTCGTCCACCTGAAAAGCTTTTCCTTTTTCCGCGAATTAAGCAACTGGTTGCTGCCGTTCACCACCGAACATTCTTCATTCGGGAATCGTTTCAACCAGAATAACGGAGAAAAACAGATGCTGGATTCCATGACGCTGGCCGCTTTCATGTGCAACTCCGACAAGTATTCGTTATACTTCAGCATGATGCAACTGCCGGAAGAAGCCAAAAAGATGATGATGAATCAATTCGACAGCCAGGCAACGGAAATGATCCAGCAAAACAAAGAAGAACTGATCAGTAAACGGGGAAAGTTGGAAACGATTACCGGGCAATACATACAAGACCTGTATCGCTTTTTCAAAATATACCCGGGACATCTGGATTTCGACGACATATTCACAATGCCTCTCGATTTCCACAATTTGGAAATCCTGCATCCTTACATCTCCGACGAAGAAAACTTAAGCACTATCGCCGAATATTACCTGCGCAAAAACTATTTCAGTGACGCATTGACCATATTCAACCAGTTGGCTGAAACCAATCAGGACAGCGATATCCTTTTCCAGAAAATCGGATATTGCAAGCAGATGAATGATGATCTGCAAGGAGCTTTGACTGCTTATCTGCGTGCAGACCTTCTAAATCCGGAAAGCAAATGGGTTATCCGACGGATAGCAGGCTGCTACCGTTCATTGAAAGAACCGGAAGAAGCACTGAAGTATTACCGCCGGTACGAGAAACTCAATCCCGACAATTTGTCCATTACAATCAGTATCGGACATTGTTACCTGGAACTCAAAAATTATAGCGAAGCACTGAAATGTTTCTTCAAAGTCGATTACATGGATAGCAACAGCAAAGCATGGCGTCCGATTGCCTGGTGTTCGTTCCTGACCGGCAAATACGATCAGGCCCGCAACTATTATAAAAAGATACTGGCTGATCAACCGAATACGCAGGATCTGTTAAACGCCGGACATACGGAATGGGCTTTGCAAAATATAAAAGGAGCCATCGAATATTATAGACAGGCGGTAGGAAAAGAGAACGGAAACTTTCATAAATTCCAGGAAGAATTTAATCAAGACATTCCCAATCTGATCGTAGCCGGCATAGAAAATACCGAGATAGCGTTAATGATGGATCAACTAAGATATGTATTAAGTGATTCTTTGTAAACAATAAAAAAACTCCGCTCACCTGTCATAAGTGAACGGAGTTTTTTATTTAAACCGGTTCGGCTGGAATACATATATCTACAATAAACTTCTTTTCCGGATGTTCGTCATGGTTGTTCTGGTAGATCTCATAGTGATGTCCGCAACCACATTTACAACCATTCTCTTCCAACAATTCAAACATTGCCTGCCAAGCCGCCGGAAACTCCGACATGGATATTTCAAAAAACGCCCGACTGCATACAAGCCGGCTGAAAGTTTATAACTCCCGATTATACCTTCCGATTTCATTTCTTCGAGAACAAACATGGCCGCATCAGCCGTCAATTTATCCACCGGAGTGACACGGGGATCACCATGATAAACCGACAATAATCTCATATCCGGTTGCGAAACAAGCCCCCTCGGAAATGCCCATTTCATAAGATTGGCAAAAGCTTCTTGCATCTGGTCCAAGGCCCCCTGATGGCGGCAATAAATAATAGCCCTTTCGGACATTTGTTTAATTTCAAAAGTGCAATTCATATTCATACCTTTTACTTTAATTGTTTTATCGCGACAAAAGTACCGTGAATAAAGTGAGGTATGTTGCTCGTTGCTGCTCTTGAATTGACATTTCTTGCTATCTTGATAACTGTTTTTGCGACGATACTCTTCGGCCGAAACACCAAAATGTCGCTTAAAACTACGACAGAAAGATGATACGGAAGAGAATCCCCAATCATAAGCTACATCTTTAATTGCAACAGGATTACTCAATAGAATATTGGCTGCCCGCTCCAGCCTTCGGCGGAGAATATATTTTCCAACAGGTTCCCCCATAGAAGCCGTAAATATCCGATGGAAATGATAAGTAGAAAGATCTACAAGGGAAGATAACTCATTAATAGCTATCTGCCTGTTCAGATTTGAATTGATATAATCGATAACCCGGTTAATCTGTTTTATATGATCAGGTTGTGTTGTATTCATTATATTCACCCTTTTAATTGAGTTGGATGCAAAGGTAGAAATAATAGCTCTGAGAATAGGACTATTACAAAACAAAGGTAGTTCTATAGGAAACAAAAAAGGGACTGTCCAAAAAGTGGATAGCCCCTTTAGTTATTGTTTATTTCGGT
>JAJPZM010000380.1 GCA_021204335.1 Parabacteroides sp.
TTGTAGCAGTATATAATTCTATACTACATTTGTGTAAACAGACAAGTTGTCAGTAATTTTCGGTATAAAATCCAAGTATTAGTCATGAAAGAACGTATTTTAGCAGTAATGGAACATGAAGGGTTAACTCCTTCCAAGTTTGCCGAGGCAATCGGTATCCAGCGTTCAGCTATGTCACATATTATATCAGGTAGAAATAATCCCAGCCTGGATGTACTATTAAAAGTGCTCGAAAAGTTTACTTATGTAGATTCCGATTGGTTATTATTCGGTAAAGGCACTATGATGCGTCAACATGTGTTAACTAACCCCGATTTGTTCACAAATGCGCCGATAAATGCGCCCGAGGAACAGGAAACTCCCGAATATCGCAAGGAAATTAGGGTTGAGACACCTGTAAACACCCCTAAACAACCTGTAATTGAACAAATTATATGCCCGGAAAAGCCATCCAGAAATGTAAGCAAAATAATGATATTCTATTCAGATAATACGTTCGAAACTTTTACTGCGGAAAATAAAAAGAAAGACTAAGCTAACATTGGGTAATACATCTTATTCGCGTATCTTTGTATAGAAATTGAGTAATCATATTATATGAAGAAGTACATGTTAGATATGAAGGTTACCGAAAACAATCGCCTTCATAAAAATTATTGCCTGCTAAAGTTAACCAATAACGAAGCTTTACCGGAAATGCTTCCCGGTCAGTTCGTTCAGGTTCATGTGGATAACTCTCCTACAACATTTCTTCGCCGGCCTATTTCAATCAACTTCGTAGATCGGACAACCAATGAACTTTGGTTGCTTATCCAGTTGGTTGGCGATGGAACACGTCGGATGGCGGAATATCGCCCCGGAGACAGTGTAAATATCATGTTGCCGTTGGGTAACAGTTTTACAATTCCGGCTGATGAAGATAAGAATCAAAAACTGTTGCTGATTGGTGGTGGTGTCGGCACTGCTCCGATGTTATGCCTGGGTGATGCCTTGAAGAAAGCAGGTTTTGAATCGGTTTTCCTGCTGGGTGCCCGTTCGAAAAACGATGTCTTACAGTTGGATGAGTTTACAAAGTTAGGTACAGTTCACATTACTACCGAAGACGGTTCGTTAGGTGAAAAAGGATATGTAACGAACCATTCCGTATTAAAAAATACTCATTTTGACCGGATTTACACTTGTGGCCCCAAGCCGATGATGATGGCTGTTGCCCGGTATGCCGCGGCGGAATCTATCGCATGCGAAGTCTCGTTGGAAAACACAATGGCTTGTGGCATAGGAGCTTGCCTGTGTTGTGTGGAAAAGAATAAAGAAGGTCATCATGTATGTGTATGTACCGAAGGTCCCGTATTTAATATAGATCAATTGACATGGCTGAGTTAAATGTAAACATAGGAAATTTGCAGTTGAAGAACCCGGTAATGACTGCGTCCGGAACATTTGGTTACGGAATTGAATACTCCGACTTTATGGATATTTCAAGACTGGGCGGTATTTTTGTAAAAGGGACAACTATCCAACTTCGCGAAGGAAACCCGTATCCCCGTATGACCGAAACGCCTTCGGGAATGCTCAACGCCGTTGGCTTGCAGAATAAAGGGGCACAATATTTTGTCGATAACATCTATCCTCAAATTAAGGATATCGACACCAATATGATCGTCAATGTAAGCGGATCGTCGGTAGAAACATACGTGGAATGTGCAGAAAAAATAGCCGAACTGGATAAGATCCCGGCTATCGAACTGAACATTTCCTGCCCGAATGTGAAGCAAGGCGGTATGGCTTTTGGTGTAACAGCATGCGGAGTAGCCGAGGTTGTCAAGGCTGTCCGCAAGGTTTATCCGAAGACCCTTATTGTAAAACTTTCTCCTAATGTAACCGATATTGCCGAGATTGCAAAAGCAGCCGAAGCCGAAGGTGCCGACTCTATTTCGCTTATCAATACCATGCTTGGTATGGCTATCGATGCAGAGAAACGTAAACCTATATTATCTACAATAACCGGTGGGCTTTCAGGTCCCTGTGTAAAGCCGGTTGCTCTGCGTATGGTATGGCAAACATATAAAGCGGTAAAGATTCCAATTATCGGTCTGGGTGGTATTTCCAACTGGAAAGATGCCGTCGAATTTATGCTTGCGGGTGCTACTGCCATTCAGATCGGTACCTATAATTTTGTGGATCCGACTGTTTCGATAAAGGTAATAGATGGTATCAACGAATATCTTGACAGGCATGGCTTCAAGTCGGCAAGTGAGCTGATCGGAGCTTTGGAAGTCTAAGGGAAAAAGCAAAAAACTACCTATCTATTTTTGCGAAAGAAGGTATAAAAGTTCCTCGACACCCGGGTCTGGGCAATGCTGACACCCGGGTGTCGAGGGTACACACACCCGGGCGTAAATACCTCAAACACCCGGATGTCTGTCACTTTTCCTACTTACTTTTATAAAGTTATATAGGAGGAAATAGATACTTATAAGCGATGCTTCGGGAAAACCTGTACTGTAGTAATTAATTGATGATTAGTATATTAAATGGTTTTTCCAGTTATTTCGTGATAGTTGTGTGACAGTCAAGTGATAGTTGAAATGGCCAACTATCACTCGTTAACCTTTTGTTTATTAAGTGTTTATACTCTAAAGTGATAGAGTGATAGTTGTTTTTGAGATTTAGCATGATATATTGTTATTGTAAACCAAGTAAAAGATAAGAGATGAAAAACAGATTATTCCTTTTGATAAGCCTTATTGTGGCTGTATCTATCTCGCTGAAAGCCAGCGAAAAAAAGGTTATTCCTATCTCGACCGACAATATTAGCCTGATTTATAAAGTGGGTGATGACGGTCGTTTGTATCAATCCTATTTAGGACAGAAACTTCGTTTCGGCAGCGACATCGACCAGTTGTCATTGGGCGGTGAAGCCTATATAACACATGGCATGGAAGATTATTTCGAGCCGGCTATCCGCGTGTTGCATAACGATGGAAATCCTTCGCTGTTGCTGAAATATGTGTCTGACGAAACCAGGCAATTGCAGCCGAATGTGTCGGAAACGGTTATCCGGCTTAAAGATGATGTTTATCCCGTAGCGGTTGATCTTCATTTTGTTACATACTCTAAAGAGAATATAATCAAGGCCTATACGGAAATCTCGCATCAAGAGAAAAAGCCGGTTACGCTTTATAATTACGCTTCTTCGCTGATTCATCTGGATGCCGGCAAATACTTTCTGACAGAGTTTGCCGGAGATTGGGCGCATGAGGTGAATATGACGGAACAACAACTTTCGTTTGGCAAGAAAGTGCTGGATACGAAACTCGGAAGCCGGGCAAACATGTTTAATTCTCCGTTCTTTTTATTGGCATTGAATGAGAAAGCCAATGAGAATGAAGGCGAAGTGCTTTTCGGTACAATTGGCTGGACAGGTAATTTCCGCTTTACCTTTGAGGTGGATAACGAAAATAAACTGCGTATTCTTTCCGGTATAAACAACTATGCATCAGAGTATTCGCTGAAGCCGAAAGAAACGCTCCGTACGCCGGAGTTTATCTTTACTTTCAGTGCCGAAGGTAAGGAAAAAGCGAGCCGCGACTTCCATAAATGGGCGCGGAAGTATCAGGTAAAAGACGGCGATCAGCCCCGGTTGACCTTGCTGAATAACTGGGAAGCTACCTATTTTGATTTCAATGAAGATAAGCTCGTCGGTATCATGGACGAAGCGGCTACACTCGGAGTCGATATGTTCCTGCTAGACGACGGCTGGTTTGCCAATAAATATCCTCGCAGCAGCGATCATCAAGGATTGGGAGATTGGGATGAAACGGTTGAAAAACTGCCGAACGGTATTGGCAAACTGGTAAAAGAGGCGACTGCCAAAGGCATTAAGTTTGGTTTGTGGATCGAACCGGAGATGGTAAATCCAAAAAGCGAACTGTATGAAAAACATAAAGATTGGGTGATCCATCTGCCGAACAGAGACGAATATTATTTCAGAAACCAGTTGGTATTGGATTTGAGTAACCCGGAAGTGCAGGATTATGTATTTGGCATTGTCGACAAACTGATGACCAAATATCCCGGTATCGCTTATTTTAAATGGGATTGCAACAGTCCTATCACCAATATCTACTCGCCCTATTTGAAAGACAAACAATCTCATTTGTATATAGAACATGTAAGGGGATTATATAATGTATTGGAACGGGTAAAAGCCAAATATCCGAATCTGCCAATGATGCTTTGCTCCGGTGGTGGTGGACGTACCGATTATGAAGCGTTGAAGTATTTCACCGAATTTTGGCCGAGTGATAACACCGATCCGATAGAACGTATTTTTATCCAATGGGGTTATTCTCATTTCTTCCCTTCAAAAACAATGGCTGCTCATGTGACTAGCTGGAATAAGAGTGCCAGTGTGAAGTTCCGTACCGATGTGGCTATGATGGGAAAACTCGGATTTGATATACGTATCCATGAGATGTCGCCGGCAGAGCAGGAGTATTGCAAGGGGGCGGTGAAGAATTTCAATCGTTTGAGCGGTACGCTTCTTGAAGGCGACCAGTATCGTCTGGTTTCTCCGTACGACGGCAATCATTCGGCTATGATGTTTGTAAATGAAGCGGCAGACAAAGCTGTTTTTTGCATTCGATATTCATCCGCGCTATGCCGAAGAAATGCAACCGGTTCGTTTGCAGGGATTGAATCCGGATGCTCAATACGAGATAAAGGAGATAAACCTCGTTCCGGGTACGAAGTCTGCATTGAGCTGTAATGAAAAGACTTTCTCGGGTGAGTTTCTGATGAAAGTCGGTATTCCGGTATTCTCGGGAAGACAGCTGGCAAGCCGTGTCATTGAAATATCCAAAGTGAAGTAAACAGGAATAAACAGATAGAAAACGGAGAGTCTTATTTGAAAAGTCTCTCCGTTTGTTTATTATGGAATATATCTGTATAGATTGATTTATACTTTTACCTTTGAAAATAGAGTGACGGATAAGGAAGCGCAGCAAAGGAGTACTCCCACACCGGCTGTGCCAGCCCACCCAAATAGTTGCCAGGCAGTTCCTGAAAGGAAAGTACCCAACGAACCACCAATAAAGTAAGTAGTCATAAAGATTGTGTTGACCCGGTTGGATGCGCTCGGGCATAATTCGAAAATGCTCGATTGGTTACTCAGCTGGATGAATTGTATTCCTATATCGATAATGATGATGCCGGCTATTATGGCGGTGTAGTAGTTGCCACCGAAATAAAGCAGTGTCCAGGCGGATAAAATCAATCCGCATCCCCAGTAGTTAAAAGGCCTGACGCCTACTTTTCTTACGTATTTTCCGACAAGCGATGCCGTCATGGCTCCGGCTACACCGCAAAGTCCCAGCATACCTACCACGTCGCTGCTTGCAAAGAAAGGCGCTTGCCCCATTTTAAATGCCAGACACGCCCACATCGACAGGAACGAACCGAATGCAAAGCCTGCCCTGACCGAATAAATCCGCAGCGCAGGAAAGTCTTTCAATAAAGAAACCAGGGATTTCATCAGTTCCGTATATTTCCCTTTAAATGTCGGTTGTATATCCGGCAATACCGTATAGACGATCAAACCGTATGCAACCATCAGGACGGCAGCAATATAATACATTTCCCGCCAGCCGAACAGTTCGCCGACCAATCCGCTTATGACCCGGGAAACCAGAATACCCGACAGAAGTCCGGAAATGATCAGTCCGACATTCCGTCCTTTGTTTTCCGGTTTGGAATATAAGGCGGCAATGGGAACAAATATCTGTGGTATGACAGAACAGATACCGGTGATCAGGGACGCTGCCAATATAATATGGATATTGGGAGCGGCAGCGATACCTATTAATGAAACGACCAGAAGCGAGAAGTTGATAATAATGATTTTCTTTCGTTTATACATATCGCCCAGCGGCACGACGAATAATAACCCCAAGGCATATCCGATTTGTGTTACCATAGCGATCAGGTTGGTTGTAAATTCCGATACGCCGAGTTCGTGACGTATCATGTTTAATAGGGGTTGGTTGTAATAAATATTGGCTATCGAGATGCCTGCAACAATAGATAAAGTCCAGAGTATTAAGGGTGGAAGACCACCGTCTTCCTTTAGTGTTTGTTTCATATCTTATTTTTTAGTCCGGCAAATTTACTCCAAATATTTGAGTTTTAGAAGTCTGCCAGCCTACTGTATATAATCCGGAAGCATATTAAG
>JAJPZM010000255.1 GCA_021204335.1 Parabacteroides sp.
GAGACAGAGCGGCCTTCTTTTTCTTAAACACACAAATTATAAATAAATCTTCTTTTCCTATATATGTATTGAATAGCCGGAATTATGCCATAAATATGGGCTCAATGCCGGCAGGCTTACATTTACAAAATAGATTACGCAGCCAATTAAAGCAATTACCCAGAGGATAAGTAACGTCCATTTTACTGAATCGGTAAGCGGTTTCAACTTGAATAACTGTCCGCATATTGCATAAAGCAAGGATATGGCCGGAATGCCTATTAATAGAATCATAGCAATACAGCCAATGATAACTATGTAGATCGGTTCTCCGTTGTATAAATCCATTCCGAACGGTGAAAGGTGGTACAACACACTGGTGCCTCCTCCAATAAGTGCGATTGTTATGATAAACAGAATGAATACGACGAGTAGCAGAGGAGGAAATAAGATAATACCCACTAATATGGCGCCGAATTTGAGTATAAAACCGAATACGGTGACAAATAGGTCGGCTAGTTTCTGAAAGAAGCTTCTTGGTTTGTCTGAACTTATGTAGTCATTTACGTTGTGAGTTACTTTTTCGAATCCATTCGTCACTGTTTGTCCAATGGTTTCGAGTGTTACGCTTTTTCCTCTCATGATCAGCCGGTCTGCGGCAGTTCTGGCCAATGGCATGACCATCCATAATATAATGTACAGAATGGCCATCCAGTGTACGAACGGAATGAATAGCAGCAAGATCATCGCAAGTCTGACGGCTGTAGCATCCCAGCCCATATAGGCCGCAATACCGGCGGCTACACCACCAATTACACGATTGTCGGGATCGCGCATCAATTTTTTCTTCCCGGTAATGACTTGCTCTTGGTAAATACGTTTTCCGGCAGTATCATCTTCTTTTTCTTCTTCAAATATATTTTCCGGTTTTCCCATGCGGTTGATAACCTCTTCGACATGTTCGATCGTGATCACCTCGTGACCCAGACGAACCCGTTCGCCGAAAAGCTCGGATATACGCATTTCGAAATCGTTCATAATTTCTTCAGAACCCTCTTCCTTACGGAAATGGATACGCAGATTAGAAAGGTATTTATCTAATAGTTGATATGCGTTTTCGTCAATGTGGAAAACTGTTCCTCCTAAATTAACTGTAAGTGTCTTCTTCATTGTCTTTTTATTTTAATTGTTTCTGATGTGGTTTATTGTATCATTCAGTTCCTGCCAGGAGTTTTCCAGTTCACCGAGGAATTCTTCTCCCTTCGGTGTGAGTTGGTAATACTTGCGGGGCGGGCCTTGGGTAGATTCTATCCACTGATAACTAAGTAATTCGCTGTTTTTTAACCGGGTTAAAAGGGGATATAATGTGCCTTCAACTACAATCAATTTTGCCTCTTGTAACTTCTGAATAATGTCAGAGGTGTAAGCCGGCTCTTTCTTGAGAAGTAACAGGATGCAATATTCCAGTATTCCTTTTCTCATCTGTGATTTTACGTTCTCTGCATTCATTTCTTATAGTTTTATAGTGCAATATATGTATTGCCTATGTACTATGCAATACATACTACTGTAATTGCCTTATTTTAACATCGGAGATGTTTGGTTTCTTTTAATGATTACCGGATAATTTTTGCACAAAAAGAGCAATAGTGTGTAAAAATAGAAATGAAAGTCTTGTTATTCAGTAGGAAAGCAGTACTTTTGTTGTATCAATTCAAAACGAAGAATTATGGTTTACTATCACTATGCTGAGTTAATTCACCGACAAGCTGAAAAGTATGGTTCACGTACGGCTTTGAAGTATCGTGATAACGCAAGTGGAAAATGGCTGAAAATCTCATGGAAAGAATTTTCTGAGTATGTAATGCTTACAGCAAAGGCTATGGCTGAGTTCGGGATAGAAGTTCAGGAGAATATTGGTATCTATTCTCAGAATATGCCTCAATGCCTATTTACTGATTTTGGTGCATACGGCAACCGGGTAGTGTCTATTCCTATGTATGCTACCAATTCGCCGGCTCAGATAGAGTATATCATTAACGACGCCCAGATACATACATTGTTTGTAGGCGAGCAGTTGCAATATAATAATGCATATAAAGTGCAGAAAGAGTCGGCTGTGTTAAAACGCCTGGTTGTTTTTGACTCTGCCGTCAAGTTTAGTCCGGACGATAAAACTTCTATTTATTTCAATGACTTTTTGCGGTTGGGAGATAATGCACATGCGGAAACTACAGTAAAGATCCGTACTAATGAAGCGACTCCTGATGATGTAGCAACCATTATGTACACATCCGGTACGACCGGCGAATCAAAAGGTGTCGTTCTCCATCATTTCAATTATCTGGAAGCAATGCGTATTCATGATATCCGTTTGCCGATGGTCAATGACAAGGACTTATCTATGTGTTTCCTTCCCTTGACTCATATTTTTGAAAAGGCATGGACTTATTATTGTTTGCATAAAGGTGTGAAAGTTGCCATCAACCAGGATCCAAAAATGATCCAGAAAACCTTGCCGGAAGTTCATCCGACATTGATGTGTAATGTGCCCCGTTTTTGGGAAAAAGTATATGTAGGAGTTCATGAGAAGATTAATTCTTCATCTCCATTCCTGAAGAAAATATTTCTGAATGCGATTGAAACCGGGCGTTTATACAATTTGGAATATAAAAATAAAGGGATTAAAGCACCATTCTGCCTGAAAGCCAAGTTTGAATTTTATGATAAAACAGTATTTACTCTCCTAAAAAAAATATTAGGTATTGAGAGAGGACGCTTTTTCCCGGTTGCCGGTGCGCCTCTTTCCGATACGGTCAATGAGTTTTTACAATCTGTAAATATACCTATTATATATGGTTATGGCTTGAGTGAAACGACTGCAACGGTATGTTTTTATCTGGAAATAGGTTTTCAGTTCGGTTCCATCGGTGAGATTATGCCGGGAGTGGAGGCGAAGATCGATGAAAGTAACAGTGAAATCCTGGTAAAAGGAAAAACAGTTACCACCGGTTATTACAACAAGCCGGAAGAAAATGCCCGTTCCTTTACGGAAGACGGATTTTTCCGTACCGGGGATGCCGGAAGATTGGAAGGGAATGTCTTATTCTTTACGGAACGTATCAAAGATTTGTATAAGACTTCGAATGGAAAATATATAGCACCTCAGGCTATCGAAATGGCAATGAGCAGCGACAAATATATCGAACAGATTGCTGTTATCGGCGATCAGCGCAAATTTATCAGTGCCCTGATTGTCCCTTCTTACCCTTTGCTGGAAGAATATGCTGCAAGTAAAGGTATAGAATATAACAGTCGCGAAGAACTTGTTACGAACCATGAGATCATCCGTCTGATCGAATCGCATATAGAAGAGCATCAGAAAAATCTGGCATCTTATGAAAAGATCAAGCGGTTTACTTTGCTTCCCCAGCCGTTTACCATGGAAGGACGCGAATTGACGGATACGCTGAAATTGCGTCGTCCGGTCGTATTACAAAAGTATGCGGATGAGATTGAAGCAATGTATGCTGAGTAAACTGACGATTAATTTCCTATCTTTGCACAAATTTTAAAAGAAAAACAAGAGTATGATAACATCAGATCAACTACAGAACGTGTTGGAGCGCGAGCAAGCGCTGAGGGGGTATCTTTGACATAGATGGTAAGACCATCCAGTTGGAAGAAGAAGAATTGCGCACGCAGGACCCCGGTTTCTGGGAAGATGCCAAACGGGCAGAAGCTCAGATGAAGAAAGTAAGAGAGTTGAAAAAGTGGATCGAGCTTTATAGCGAGGTTCATGATGCGGCAGAAGAGTTGCAGTTGTCTTATGATTATGTAAAGGAAGAAGTTATCACAGAAGCAGAAGTTGATGCTGCTTACGCCAAAGCATTGGAGCTGGTAGAAAATCTGGAATTCCGTAATATGCTTCGCGATGAGGCCGACCAGATGAGTTGTGTACTTAAGATCAACTCCGGAGCCGGTGGTACTGAAAGCCAGGATTGGGCTTCCATGTTGATGCGTATGTATCTGCGTTATGCGGAATCTCATAATTATAAAGTATCTATCGCTAACCTGCAAGATGGAGATGAAGCCGGTATCAAAACCGTTACAATTAATATCGAAGGCGATTATGCATTCGGTTATCTGAAGAGTGAGAATGGCGTACACCGCCTGGTCCGTGTTTCTCCTTATAATGCACAGGGAAAGCGTATGACTTCTTTTGCTTCTGTATTCGTTACTCCTTTGGTGGATGATACGATCGAAGTGAAGATTGAAACGGCTGCTATTTCGTGGGATACTTTCCGTTCGGGTGGTGCCGGCGGGCAGAATGTGAACAAAGTAGAATCCGGTGTTCGCCTGCGTTATCAGTTCAAAGATCCATACACAGGAGAAGAAGAAGAAATCCTGATTGAAAATACGGAAACCCGCGACCAGCCCAAGAACCGTGAGAATGCGATGCGTCAGTTGCGTTCTATCCTGTATGATAAGGAGTTGAAACATCGTTTGGCAGAGCAGGCGAAGATTGAAGCCGGTAAGAAGAAGATTGAGTGGGGATCGCAGATCCGCAGTTACGTCTTCGACGACCGTCGTGTAAAAGACCACCGTACCAATTATCAGACATCTGATGTCAACGGTGTTATGGATGGCAAGATCGACGAGTTTATCAAGGCTTATCTGATGGAATTCGGAGGTGAGGAAACTGCTGAAAAGTAAAGTTTCTGACAGAAAACTTGCAGAATCCGATTAAATGTCGTAATATTGCACCCGATTTCAGAGCATCCCTCTGAAATACCGGTCCTATAGCTCAGTTGGTTAGAGCACCTGACTCATAATCAGGGAGTCCTTGGTTCAAGCCCAAGTGGGACCACTTTGAAAAAAGGCAGTTGTAAACTATGCGGCTGCCTTTTTTTTGTTTCTGGTGTTATTCCGGTGTTATGCTTTTATGAAAACATTGTGAAAACAAATTCTCATTGGTTGTTATTTGCCACTTTCCAATCACTAAACTCCAAACTTAGCTGTTTCCAACGCTCTTTCTTTTCTATATCTTCCCGTTCTTCCAAAGGGTTTGAGACAGATAAACCGATCAGGCGGATCGGATTGGCTGCATAATCCACTTCTTTTAGTAGTTGCTTCGCTACTAGGAGAATTTCATTCAAAGTTGTTAATTCGTGAAATAAAGTGGTGCTTTTTGTTTTAATGGTGAAGTCGTGAAATTTGATTTTTAATGTCAGCGTGTTGCCTTTGAACCTTGTTCGTTGCAGGCGACCGATCAGTTCGGTAGCTACATGGTAGAGTTCGATGATGACAGATGACTGGCGAGAAACGTCTTTGTCCAGCGTATGTTCGCAACCAACAGATTTACGGACACGAACGGCTTCAACCGGACGTAGGTCTATTCCTCGGGCGCATTCATAATACAGCACGCCGGCTTTTCCAAACTGGCGGGTCAGCATTTCTTGCGAACATTCTCTCAGTTCGGCTCCGTTATGGATGCCTAAGGTATGCATTTTCTTGGCGGTGACGGGGCCGACTCCCCAGAACGATTCGATTGGTAAACGAGCGATAAAATCGAGCGCCTGGTCGGGATGGATGGTACATAGCCCGTCAGGCTTACGGTAGTCGGATGCTATTTTGGCAAGGAATTTATTGTAGGAAATTCCGGCTGAGGCAACCAGATTTAACTCCTGACGGATACGCAGTTTGATCTCTTTGGCAATATCGACGGCCAAAGGAATTTGTTTTTTATTGACAGTTACATCCAAAAAAGCTTCATCCAGGAAAAGTGGTTCTATAAGATCCGTATAATCATGGAATATTTCGTGTATCCGGTTAGAGACCTCTTTGTAGACACTCATCCTTCCAGGGATAAAGATTAGATGCGGGCACAATCTTTTGGCTTTCTGTGACGACATCGCAGAGCGCACACCAAACTTCCGCGCTTCGTAACTGGCAGCTGCGACCACACCGCGTTCTTCGGAGTAGCCGACTGCTATCGGTTTTCCCCGCAGTTCCGGATTATCCCGTTGTTCAACCGATGCATAGAATGCATCCATATCTATATGTATGATTTTACGTTTCGTGTCGACCTCCTTTTCTTTATCAAAGGTAATTAAAAAGAGGGAGAATTTGTATTATGAAGATTGTATAAGGTGAATTCTTGCAAAAAAGGGACTGTCCAAAAAGTGGATAGCCCCTTTAGCTATTGTTTATTTCGG
>JAJPZM010000334.1 GCA_021204335.1 Parabacteroides sp.
GTATTAAATGTAAGAAAGAATCATTGAGTTAGAGTGTAAAAAGTATCTTAAGTATCAATTAAATTAATCTTAAAAAAAACTTATGAAGAGACAAATGTTCTATGATCTCAGTGGAAAAGTCTGGAGGATACCACTGTTTATCAGTATTTTTTGTTTATTGACGAGTATGTCGGGAGTGGTTTCCGCATCAGCACAGGCTCGTTCCATTTCAATTCAGTTGGATAATGCGTCGTTAAGTAATACAATCGATCAGATTGGTAAAGCAAGTGGTTATTCTTTTTTCTATGACGAAAATCAGATCGATCTATCGCGCCATGTGAGTTTGAATGTAAAAAATCAGACGATTAATAAAGTGCTCGATAACATTTTGAGATCTACTGGGTTAACCTATGAAATATCTAATAATCAAATTGTACTATTGCCGGTGGCTGCAAAAAATACAACAGAAAATGTAGCAACGGCAGCTAAAGCGCAACAGCCTCAACAACAGCAACAGAAAAAGACAATTCAGGGTGTTGTTCTCGATAATTTAAGTGAACCAGTTATTGGTGTCAATATTGTTGAAAAAGGAACAACAAATGGTACTATTACTGATATGAATGGTAAATTTACTTTGGAAGTATCTTCAAATGCTGTTCTAGAGGTGTCTTTTATTGGATATATAACTCAAAGTTTACCGGTAAAAGGGACAACAGTGAATGTGACTTTAAGAGAAGATGCACAAGCTTTGGAAGAAGTTGTAGTTACCGGTTTCGGTTTGGCTCAGAAGAAAGCTACGTTGACCGGTGCTGTTACTGTCGTCGGATCGGAAGATATCAGCCGTTCGGTTGCTTCTACTGCTTCAGGTGCTTTGGTTGGTAAAATTGCCGGTTTGAATACTCGCCAGACAGATGGTCGCCCGGGTGCTACTGCCAGTCTCCAAATCCGTAACATGGGTAATCCGTTGTATGTAATCGATGGTATCCAATCAGATGCTAAGCAGTTCAACAACATTGACTTTAACGATATCGAAAGTATCTCTGTTTTGAAAGATGCTTCTGCTGCCATCTACGGTGTGCGTGCTGCTAATGGTGTTGTAGTTGTTAATACGAAGAAGGGTAAACGGAATACCAAAAATACAGTTTCTTTGAATGCTTATTATGGATGGCAGGGGGCGTCTTCTTTCCCGCAACCTGCAAATGCTGAAACCTATATCCGTAATTATATTCAGTCAGAAACAGTACAGGGAAAAACTGATTATACCTATGACAAAGAAGCGTATGCCAAATGGTCGGCCGGTAAGGGAAAAGGTTATGTCCCATTCGATTGGTATGATTATATTTGGGAAAACAATCCACAGTATTATTTGAATGCTAATATCTCCGGAGGTTCCGACAAAATCAATTATTACTTGTCTGTCGGTCATTTGAATCAGGACGCTATGATCGTGAATTACGGTGGTTTTAAACGCTACAATGTACAGATGAGCATCGATGCACAAATCAACGATCGTTTGAAAATTGGAGCTACGATGAATGGACGTATAGAAGAGAAACGTAACTCGGGTGTACCAGGTGTGGATGATTACTGGTTACCACGTTTTGGTACTTACCGTAACTTGCCGACTAAACGTCCGTTTGCAAATGATAATCCGTTATATCCGACTATGACTTCTTCGGATGCCTCAACAAACTTCGGCTGGTTGAATTATGATTTATCCGGAGAATTTAAGGAAAGCTGGCGTGTTGCTCAATTACAAGGTACTGTTGAATATGATATCTGGGATGGTTTGAAAGCAAAAGCGATGGTAGGTTATTTCTTGAATTACCATGTAAAGAATAATCAGGAATATACTTACAAACTGTATGGTTATGATGAAGCAACAGATACCTATCCCGTGATTGTTGAAAATACAAATCCATGGCGTGAACGTGAAGTGGGGCACGAAGAGGAATTATCATCTAATGTACAGTTGTCTTACAACAAACGTTTTGGTGAACATAATGTGGCAGCTGTTGTCGGTTTTGAAGCCATTAAACGTAATACGCCTCATTCTTGGCTGCATTCAATTCCGACAGCTAATTCATTACATTTGATTGACTATCCAACGATGGATACTTACGATGATTATGGCAACGAAACGCAGGCTCGTTTAGGTTGGATGTTTCGTGCTAACTACGACTATTCCAACAAGTATTCAGTTGAATTCTCTGCTCGTTATGATGGGCCATGGAAGTTCCCGCCTTCAAAGCGTTGGGGATTCTTCCCTTCTGCTTCACTGGGTTGGCGTATTTCTGAAGAGGCTTTTTGGAAAGAGAGTAAGCTGAACAATATTTTCTCAGACTTTAAACTACGTGGGTCTTATGGAATGGTGGGTGACGATATGGAAACAGAGAATGACCCGAACCGGGATTTGTATCGTCCATTTGGTTACATGACTGGTTACAACTATAAACAAGGAGGTTCTGTGATTGATGGAGTTTATACGATTGGTTCCGCACCGCGCGGTCTTCCGGTAACGACTATCTCTTGGTTGAAAGCGAAAATCCTTGATATTGGTTTCGATACTTCTTTCTTGGATAATCGTTTATCGGGGCAGTTCGACTTCTTCCGCCGTCAGCGCGATGGTTTACCTGCTTCCCGCTACGACGTATTGTTACCGTCGGAAGTCGGATTCAGTTTGCCTAACGAAAACTTAAATTCAGATGTGCATATGGGATATGATGCTATGATTCGTTGGTCTGATAAGGTGAATGATTTTACTTATTCAATTGGTGGAAATATCACTTACTCCCGTTTCTATGATTGGGAGCAATATAAACCACGTTTCTCCAACTCTTGGGATGAATACCGTAATTCCATCAACCATCGTTTTGGTTATGTAAACTGGGGGCTTGAAGCTATCGGACAGTTCGAAAGTTGGGAAGAGATAGCTAACTATCCTATTGATAACGACCGTCAAGGTAATAAAACCATCCGTCCTGGTGACATCAAATATAAAGATGTGAATGGTGATGGTACTATCAATAGCATGGACGAACGTCCTATCGGTTATCGTGAAGGTGCAACTCCTGTTCTAAACTTCGGTTTGAATTTTGTCTTTGGTTGGAAGGACTTCGACCTGTCTTTCGATATCACTGGCGGTTCATTAGCCTCCTGGTATCAGGATTTCGAACAGCGTAACCCTTTTCACGACGGTGGTAACAACCCACAGTATTATATGGAAGATACCTGGCATTTGGCTGATATATGGGATGCTGACAGTGAGTTGATTCCGGGCAAATATCCAATGCTATTGATTGGAAACAGTTCACACAGCAACTATTGGAACAGCACATTCTGGAAAAAGAATGTAACCTATGCAAAACTACGTAATCTGGAATTCGGTTATACATTGCCGAAAAGACTTACTGAAAAAGCGTATATTTCTAATTTGCGTTTCTATGTTGCCGGTACAAACCTGTTGACGCTTTCAAACGCTCCGGCCATTGACCCTGAGTCGAATGAAGGCAATGGTTTGGGGTATCCGACAACGCGAGTTATAAACATTGGTGTAAATCTTAAATTTTAAGCTGATATGAAGAAAAAATATATATATTCAATGATGGCTGCATGTATGTTATCTGTAACTTCATGTAGTGGATTCTTGGATCAAGAGCCGGATAAAATTATGACAGATGAGCAGATATTTAACGATGCCGTCATGATTAAATCGGTATTGGCTAACTATTATGGTCGTGTAACTTGGGGACAACATGTTGCTGATTGGGGATCTTTGGCTATTCTTGATGAAGGTGTAAAATGTGATGGAGGTCCAGATCAGCGTTCTACTTTCGAAGACGACCTTTGGCGTGTCTATGATTACACTTTAGTGCGTGATATCAACCAATTTTTAAAAGGAATACGTGAAACAACAGCGTTGACTGATACGGAGAAAGCCTCACTTGAAGGTGAAGCTCGTTTCTTGCGTGCTTGGTACTACTTTAATATGTGTCGCGGTTTAGGTGGTATGCCGATTGTCGGTGATGAAGTTTTTGATTATCAGGTAGGTATGGATGTAACATCTTTGCAGTTTCCACGTGCTACTGAGGCTGAAACATATGATTATATTATTACAGAATGCCAGACCATTTTCCAGATGCTTTCGGCAGAAAAGCAGACCAATTCGGCACGTGCTAATAAATGGACGGCTAAAATGTTGGAAGCGCGTGCTGCTGTATATGCAGCATCTATTGCTAATTACAACAATAAGATGACTACACCGCTGAAAACAAGTGGTGGCGAAGTGGGCATTCCGGCAGATAAAGCGGCCAGTTATTATCAAATAGCTTTGGCTGCCGCCGAAGAGGTGATTAATAATAGCCCATATCAATTGCAAGATCGTAAGGATGATAAAGGACTGAACTTCTATGAAGCTGTTTGTGTGAAAGACAACAATACGGAAGTGATTTGGGCTCGTGATTATAAATATCCGGGGCAGACACATGGGTTTACTACTGCCAATGCTCCGAAATCGCACATGGAAGATATCGATAACAGTTGGTTAGGTGCTGTTTTGAACTTGGTAGAAGAGTATGAAGAGATAGACTCTGAGACTCCTGGGCAAAAAAGTCCGGTTGTAACGATGGAGAATGGCACTTATAAGTTTTATGACAATGCCAGTGCGCCGTTTGCCAGCCGCGACCCGCGTTTGTGGGGAACAGTGATTTATCCGGGTGCAAACTTCAAGAGTGTCCCCGTTATTTTGCAGACCGGTCAATTGGTGAAAAATGGCAGTAATTGGGATTTCTTGGTAGGAGATTTAGATTCAAAGGATGCCCAGGGAAATATGATTACCTCTATTAATGGTCCGAAGGAATCTAACGAACAGTATATCAATAAAACAGGTTTTTATGTTCGTAAGTATTTGGATGAAACGCCTTCTTCCGGTACACGTGGACGTGGTTCTGAAATGTGGATGCCTCGCTTCCGTATATCAGAGGCCTATATGATTGCTGCTGAAGCTTCGTTTGAATTAAACAATAGCAAGGCGGTTGATTATATTAATGCAGTTCGTACGAGAGCTGGAGTGAAATCGTTAGCAAATGTAACATTTGAAAACATCGTACATGAATATCGCGTAGAATTTGCTTTCGAAGATCACCGTTATTGGGATATGAAGCGCTGGCGGCTGGCAGACCAAGTTTGGAATGGAAACAACAACGACCCACAGGCTCGTCATCGTCGTTTGTGGCCTTATCGCGTAGTGGCTCCGGGCGATCCAAACGATGGCAAATGGGTATTTGTTGAAGATTTCTTGTTTATGTCTCCGAACGCTCGCTACTTTAAAATGCAGAACTATTATAACTTCCTCGATTTGGGTTGGATCAACAACAATCCGAAGTTAGTGAAGAATCCGTATCAATAATTATAAATCAGTATGAATATGAAAATCGTATCAAATATTTTTTCGTTGCTTTTACTGCTGGTTTTATTTACCGGCTGTGGAAAAGATAATTATGATGCTCCGGAATCAAAGATCGTCGGAAAAGTGACTTATCAGGGTCAAGCATTGAATTTGCGTGGTACTGGTGAAGCTGTTCAGTTGTAACTCTTTCAGGGTGGCTATGAAAAACATGACCCAATTAATGTTTTTGTCGGCCAAGACGGCACATTTTCAGCTGTGTTGTTTAACGGAGAATATAAGTTAGTAACAAAAGACGGTAATGGTCCGTGGGTGAATAAACGTGACACAGTAACAATAAATTTGAACAAACATTCGGAAGTCAATTTGGAAGTTGTTCCTTATTTTACAATATCTAATAAACAGCTTACAGTTTCCGGTTCAACAATGGTTGCTTCATTTACAATCAATCAGATCGTTGAGACTGCAAGTATTAGTAGAGTGATGTTGTTACTGAGTAAAACACAATTTGCCGATGATGTTAATAATATTTTCCGCCAGGATATAACTGAGAATCTTTCGGCAGGTACGGTTAGTTTCAACGCTGATATTAGTGGAAACGCAGATGTGCCAAAGGCGAAGGCGTTATATGCTCGAGTTGGAGTATTGGCAAACGGTGCTAATCAAGCTATCTATTCTTCGGTTATCCGGATTAAATAGATATAGGAGTTTAACGTAATTCGAGGTATATAAAAGAGATTGTTTCTCTAGGGGAAAACAACCTCTTTTTTTAGTAGGGAAGTATACATCTGTAATGATATAAAGAAT
>JAJPZM010000155.1:0-4380 GCA_021204335.1 Parabacteroides sp.
TACAGAACTCATCTACAAGCTGCTGTGTCGGTTGGAAATTTCCCCAGCCGGGTTTACTTGAACCAATAGTAGGAGGTCCGAAATGCATTTCTTTATTATTTCCTTTATCCGGTCCGTATTGACGGGCAAAAATAGATTCGCTATTATTGTTGGTCATAAACAATACATCGAAATCCGGCGCCAAGCTGTAGACACCCATTTCCATCACCGATTTGCAGGTTTTTTGCTGCAACTTTCCACCGTTCGATATCATTCTCAGGATTCCGTTGGGCACTGGCATGATAAAGTTCGCACCATCCTTTCAGGGTCAGGGCAGCTCCTTTGGTAGCCCGGCCAGCATTATCTCCCGTTTCCGTATCGTTCAATAACGGGGCGATTTCTCCCAACTCTGAAACAATGAAATCAAACGTTTCCTGTGCCATAGCTCTGGGATTTTCCAATGGTATATCGGCATTCTGGTTATCGAGCGGCACTGCAATCAACGGAACGCCGCCGTATGTCATCCATAACCAGTGGTAAACAAAGGCTCTCAAAAAGCGTGCTTCAGATATCCGGTATTGCTTATAGCTATCCGACAGGGTCGATTCTGTCACTTTCTTTATAAACACATTGCATTTACGAATCTTTTTATAGGCACCTTCCCAGTCCCATACGTCGCTGAAACCTTTTGGACAATTTTCCGGGGTAATCTGCGCGTTTCCGATATTCGCATATCCTGCCATCCAGTTAGTACCGACATCGGAGTTATCCGAAAACTGATCGAGATGTTGCGTAACTTTATTGACATCCGGCAAGAGGTCATTATGCATATCGTTGAGAAACAGATCAGCATTCGATTCCTCAGACCAAAGTACATTATCAGTGACGGAGTTTCTGTTTTCAACTTCCAGAAAATCCGAACAACCACCCATTAAAGCCATACATATAAACAAGCCTATATATGTTATTTTAGATTTCATATTCATCGATAATTATTTAAAGGTTACATTTAAGCCAAAAGAGAAAGCCTGCTGTTGGTAATAATATCGTCCGTCGGTATTACCAGCTTCAGGGTCGATTTTTTCATCCATGAACGGAGTCCATGTCCACAGATTCTGTCCTGCAAAATAGATACGGACTCTCGACATGCCCGCTTTTGCTGTTATTTGCCCAGGCAAAGTATATCCCAACTCCAGGCTCTTCAGACGAAGATAAGCCGCGTTACGCATCCAATGGGATGAAGGAACTTTATTATGATCCACAGGAGCGTTATACACACGCGGATACTTGGCATCAGTATTATCGGGTATCCAATGATCCTCATACTGCAGTTTAGTGGCCGATCCCTGACTTTCGAAAGGATGCGCCATCGTACCGTCGAGATACAGGTCGTTCATCGCCGCTCCCTGAAACAGCATATTCAAATCAAATCCTTTCCAGGAAAGTGTCGGTGTAAAACCATAAATGATCTGAGGAGAATTTTTGGGCCGGCCGATTACTGTATTATCATAGGAATCGATCACGCCATCCGGCACTCCGTCCGGACCATACAGGTCGGCATATTTTATATCGCCGGGTTGCACTTTGGCATCTCTGATAGACGCGATACCGGGTTTTAAACTGCCATCGGCATTGAAATCATCCGCTGTATAATACCCCAATGATTTATAACCGAATTGGGCTTCGTAAGACCGCCCCGTTAATTTTCTGTTCGGATTATTAAATGTACTGGACGTTTCATAAGTTTCCAATAATTTGTTGTGTACGTATGTAAAATTACCAGACAGGTCCAATTGCATTTTATTGGGGAATGTATGCGTACTGGAAAGCATTATCTCGACGCCCTGATTACTCATCTTTCCTCCGTTTACATCCGGAAGATCGATACCATATTCCAGTGGCACCGTCACAGAAGGCGGCACTAACATATTGTCGCGTTTATCATAGAAATAATCAACCGAGAAAGAAAGCAATCCCCTCCATAAAACGCCATCGAAACCCACATCAAACTTTTTAGCCCTCTCCCACGTAATGAAAGGATTACTTTGTTTCATTTCATGTACGCCAGTCGTTGGGTTTCCGAAATAAGCGGAGTTAGAAGACGTTTCATAACCGGACATGTATTGGAAAGGTTTACCGGCCAAATTCCCGGACTCTCCATAAGAAATTCTCAGTTTCAACATGTCTAGATTACGGATATTATTCTTCATGAAATCTTCTTCTGATATATTCCAACCGGCAGACACAGAAGGGAAAAACCCCATTTTTTACCCGGAGCAAAATAATAATTGCCATCATACCTCCCGGCAGTTTCAATCATATATCTGCTATTATATGTATATCCAATTCTGTAAAGGAAACCTACAGAAGTTTCCTTTGATGACGACCCACTATTGGAGACTTTTCCGGCGGCCGTACTGCCTTGGTCCATTTCGTCCATCTCAATAGGAAATCCTATCCGCTTGGCATCAAACCATCTTTTATCCCTTTTCTGACTTTCCATTACTCCCAGGAAAGTAACATCGTGAAGATCATTGAAACGGTGTTGATAATTAACATATCCCTGAAATGTGAATCTCTTATCATCTTCATCTCTTTGATATAAACTGTGATCAACCTCTTTTGTTTCATTAAAAGTATAAGGGGTTGTCGAAAAATCAGGCGTATAAGAAAGTCTCGGTTTCCGCCATTCTTTCTTGAACAATTTATACGGGTCATAACTTACCACACCCTTGATGCTCAATCCTTCTATAAACGGCAGTTGTTGCTCGACAGAAAGAGTTGTATAGAGTTGCGTACGTTCCTCTTTGGTATATCCACTGAGAGTGCTACCCAATGCAACCGGAGAACGGCCCAGATAATTTCCCCATAATCCGTTAGAATATCATATCGCTTCGGTAGCAGGCTGCCGCACTGCCGCATAGGCTATACTTCCGGCAGATTCGCCCGGGAAGTGATGATCTGCCACATATCCGCTCAGGGAGAGTGATATATCCGTCGTTTTGGTAGCTTTTACATCCATTCGGGACGAGACGTTATAACGCTTCATATCAGTACCTTTAAACATCCCCTCTTGTGAAGTATAAGCCAATGATATATAATAATTGACAAACTCCGAACCTCCTGATATCTCAATATTGTGAAAAGTCATTATCGTATTACGCTGTATGATATCCCTGATCCCACGACTGTTGGGATAACGATCGGGGTCGGCATCGGCAGCCCCGTCAACGGTCTTCTTATACATAGCTATCTGATCATCCGAATAAGGCATATTTGTCAGTCCGCTGTTTCTGGCACCTTCATTAAGTAAAGTAGCGTATTCATACGAGTTTACCATTTCAGGGATACGGGTTGGGTTTTGGAAACCGACATATCCGTTATAAGAAAAAGTAGGTTTCCCGGTTTTTCCTTTCTTTGTAGTGATCAGAATAACGCCATTTGCACCACCTATTCCGTAAGGGGCTACAGCTGCCGCGTCTTTCAGAATAGTGACAGATTCTATGGTAGTCGGATCGAGCTGCCCGAAATTATCGCGAGGTATCCCGTCAATTACAACAAGCGCGCTGTTTTTTTCTCCGGTAGTTCCTTTACCACGAATAAAGATTTCCGGATTGTCATACCCCAACTCTCCACTACCCTGACGGGCTACGAGACCCGGCATACGCCCTACCAGATTCTGGCTTATATTGGTCACCGGCTTAAGTGCAGTTTCTTCTCCCTTCATAGAAGCAACGGATGCAGTAAGAGATGCTTCCTTTGTAGTACCATAACCGACAACAACTATTTCATCGAGCGTTTTCAAATCTTCTCTTAACATAATCCGGAAATTCGTTTGAGAACCAACGGGTATTTCCTGAGAGATATAACCGATATAAGAAATTTGTAAAATATCATCTGGCCCGGCATTTAAGCTGAAAGAGCCATCGATATCAGTAATTGTTCCTTTAGAACTTCCCTTCACTGTTATATTTGCACCAATGACAGACTCGCCCTTTTCATCCAGAATCGTTCCGGTGACAATCTTTTGTTGCTGTTGGACTTCTTCCGTAAAATGCTTTTTCGAAAGAATAATATTTACTCCTTCCATGGCATAAGACAAATCAGTCTTTTCCAGAAGTCGATCCAGGACTTCGCGAACCGGCATATTTTTGGCTGTGACAGATACTTTTTGCCCTAAATTGATTTCTCTATTGGAGATAAAAAGATAATCGGTTTGCCGTTCAATATCTTCCAATACTTCATTCAGTGCGGCATGCCGTTTGTTCAGATTCACCCGCGCATTCTGAGAATGCGTATTCTCTGCGAAAGCAAAACAGGTAAATAATAACAGTAAACAAGTTGTTAATCTCATAACTCTGAATATGTGATAATTCCAGTGCTTTTTTGACAATAATATCC
>JAJPZM010000155.1:4390-6188 GCA_021204335.1 Parabacteroides sp.
ATCCAAGATAAAAAAAGTTTTTTCATATCTTTGTAAATGATTATACTTAATAAGTATGTTAATTTATGTACTTGTTAGAATCGGTAAGTGTTGGCGCATTTGCCGATTCATTTTTTCATGGATTTCTATTTCTGCATAGGCTATTATTTTAGGTGATTAATAAATATAAATTATGTTCGTATCTTCTTTCCGCTTGTAAGTGAAATGAAAATCTTTTTGTAACACTCGTAACGCATGATCTATACCATCGGAAATCCGAAGCTTTCCCTTGTATCCCAATCCCTTGGTTTTATCATTTTTAATTATGATTTGAAGGTCATAATACTTTTCAAACAAGCGCATTATCTCTGTAAAAGATTTATCTTCCAGGATTATCAATCCGTCTTTCCATCGGAAACTGTTCTGGTTGGCTGCAGATATGTGCAGGACATCTCCAATTAATTCGGCAGACTCTCCCGGATTCAAATAAAGGGATTCATTCTCCTGCAGTTCTTTATACAATTTAACCTTTCCGGTAAACAGTCCGGTTTTAAAGGTCGGCTCATTCGCATAAGCCTCCACATTGAAAGTAGTACCCAGCACCTCTACATCGTATTTGTCGGTTTTAACGATAAAAGATTTCTTTTCTTTTTTCGTTACCTCAAAATAGGCTTCACCGTCCAGTTCGACAATTCTGTTTTCACTGGCAAAAGTGGTGGGATATTTGAAAGAGGTGTTTGAATTCAGCCAGACAAGTATTCCATCAGGTAATGTGACAGACGTCCTGCTACCAGAGGGCACATAGATGCTTTGCAGCGAACTGTCCGGCTTGTCTGACTGATAAAGAGAAAAGCAATAGCTACTTGCAATAAGAATAAGAATAGCTGAGGCTATTTTTAATGTATTCCATATAAATGTTTTCCCCTTATTGGAAACGCCGGAAGACGATAGCTTATTTTCATCAATAACCACAGAAGCATCAAAACGGATACGCTCCCGGATAAATTGTTTTTTGTGCGCCTCATCACTTTCCAGCCATACACGAATAGCTTCTTTTTCCCATTCGGTACATTCCCCCTGGAAATAACGGATCAATATGTTGCTGTCTATATCCATGTCTGTTATATATGGTGTATTCTGTTTCCAAAGAAAATTTATTCTCTCTAAAAATTAGGTCCTATAATAAGAGCAACTAAGGGTTGAAAAATCCCAAACGGAATCACTAAATATTTTGAAAAAAATAAGGACAAGAGGCAGATAATCCTTTAAGTCTTTATAGATATGGTCATTAGCCTTATTCAAATGATAGTCGATTTTTTGTAACGACACGTTCATTTCGGTGGCTATTTCTTTCCTTGGTTTGTTTAGCAGACGATTTTGGATAAAGATTTCACGGGTTTGCTTCGGTAGTTTTGCCAGAGAGGCAGTCAGGAGTTCCATGATATCTTTCGTGAATATATCGTCATAACCGGTATCTTCCAACGTCATAATACGGGCATTAATCTCCCATTCATGAAGTTCTGTAATTTTCTGTTTATGGCTTTCTTCTACCTGAAGGTGTTTTAAAAAATTCAGACATTTATTCCGGACGGTTATCATAATATAACCTAACACATCTGTTTCTGCAGACAGTTTATCTTTATTCTCCCAATAATAAAGAAGGGCATCATGTGTAAGATCTTCTGCAGTAGGCCGGTCATTGACATAGTAATAGGCATACCGGACAAATCGCCTGTAATACATATTGTAAAACGAACCAAAATTCCAATCCGTATTTATTTCAATAGGTGTTATAATATTTTTTCCCGTAGTTATAATA
>JAJPZM010000212.1 GCA_021204335.1 Parabacteroides sp.
CTCCGACTTTAAATCCAGAATTTATAATAGGACATTATGCGGATAATCATTTAAAATTATTACGCTTATACTATGCCTGTGCTGTGCCGTTATGTCGGCCCGGGCGGACGATACCCCTATGCTGAATCCTTCGGATGCAAACATTGTAGGGCATATATTGGACAAGAAAACAGGAGAGCATCTCGCTTATATGACTATCTTTTTAAAAGGGACGACCATCGGTACGTCGACGGATGCTACCGGCCATTATTATTTGAAGAACCTGCCGGAAGGCAAGTTCACATTGGTAATAAAGACAATGGGTTATAAAACGATAGAGAAGCCGATTACCCTGAAAAAAGGAAAAACGCTGGAGATTAACTTCGAAGTGGAAGAAGACGCGGTGTCGCTGGACGGGGTGGTCGTTTCGGCAAACCGTAATGAAACGACCCGCCGGCTGGCTCCTTCGCTGGTGAATGTGCTCGACGCGAAGACGTTTGAAACGACGCATGCTACTTTGCTGGCGGATGGTTTGAACTTCCAGCCGGGTGTGCGTGTGGAAAACAACTGCCAGAATTGCGGTTTCCAGCAGGTGCGTATCAATGGATTGGAAGGGCCTTATACGCAGATATTGGTTGACAGCCGTCCTATTTTCAGTGCCCTGACCGGGGTGTATGGCTTGGAACAGATTCCTGCCAATATGATCGAGCGTGTCGAGATTATGCGTGGGGGAGGCTCTGCTTTGTTTGGTTCATCCGCCATCGCGGGGACGATCAATATCATCACCAAAGAGTCGTTGAGGAACTCGGCGCAGATAGCCCATTCGCTGACGATGGTCGGTGGCGACCGTCCCGATAACAATACGACGCTGAATGCTTCCTTGGTGACGGATGACCATAAGGCCGGTATTTATATGTTCGGTCAGAACCGTTACCGCGCAGCCTACGATCATGACGGCGACGGCTATTCCGAACTGGGCAAGCTGAATGCCCGCACGCTGGGCTTCCGTTCGTATCTGAAAACGAGCACTTATTCGAAGCTGACTTTCGAGTATCATAATATTAATGAATACCGTCGGGGAGGTAACTTACTTGACTTGCCCCCTCACGAGGCCGATATTGCCGAGCAGACCGAACATAATATCAATGGCGGCGGCTTGAAGTTCGACCTGTTTTCGAAGGATTATAAGCATCGCCTGAATGTCTACACCTCTGTCCAGCATACACAGAGAAGCAGCTATTACGGCGCCGGGAAGAATCCGAACGCCTACGGCAGCACCACCGATATGACCTTTGTCGGCGGAGCGCAATATTCGTATGAATGGGATAACTGCCTCTTTATGCCTACCGAATTTACCGGAGGCTCCGAATATAATTACGACGACTTGCAGGATAAGATGTTAGGCTATAACCGTACGATCGAGCAGACGGTGCATATCGGTAGCGTTTTCCTGCAAAACGAGTGGAAGAACGATAAGTGGAGTTTCCTGGTCGGTGCCCGCATGGATAAGCATAATATGATCGATCATGCGATATTCAGCCCGCGTGCCAATGTGCGTTTTAATCCGGCCAGCGATATTAATCTGCGCGCCTCTTATTCCAGCGACTTTCGTGCCCCGCAGGCATTTGACGAGGATTTGCATATTACAGCCGTAGGTGGCGATGTGGCGATTATCAGTATTTCTCCCGACCTGAAAGAAGAAAAATCGCAGAGCATCAGTGCTTCGGCGGACTTTTATCATCGCTTCGGTGCTGTGCAGACCAACTTCCTGATCGAAGGCTTCTATACCGACCTGCGTGATGTTTTCATCCTCGAAGAAATCGGACGCGATGACGACAATAACCTCCTGATGGAGCGCCGCAATGGAAAAGGTGCCCGCGTAATGGGTATCAACCTGGAAGCCAAAGCCGTTTATTCCTGGATGCAGCTACAGGCCGGTGCAACGATTCAGCGCAGCCGTTACAAGGAACCGGAAAGCTGGAGCGAAAACCCGAACATCGAACCGCAGAAGAAGATGTTCTGTTCGCCCGATGTCTATGGTTATTTCACTTCCTCTTTCACTCCGGTAAACAGATTGACCGCATCTTTGACAGGCACTTACACCGGCAGCATGCTGGTTCAGCACCTGGAAGGTTTTATTTCGGAGGATAAAGAAGAAAAAACAAAAGACTTTTTCGACCTAAATGTGAAGTTGGCGTACGACTTTCCCCTGTATAACTCTGTTACGTTGCAGGTAAACGCCGGCGTTCAGAACATCTTTAACTCCTACCAGGATGATTTCGACAAAGGGCCGGAACGCGATGCCGGATATATCTATGGCCCCGGCATACCGCGCAGTTATTTTATCGGGTGTAAGATTAGTTATTGAGCAGAGCGTTTGAATAATCGGAAAAGCCCGGTAGAAGTTTCTGGCTTCTATCGGGCTTTCTGTTTTTATGTTCTTTTATTCCCCTTACCCTTTCAGGCTCTTGTTAATCTCGTCAATGTAATTGAGTATCTCGTCGCGGCCTTCTTTCTTTTCGGAAGAGGAGATGAGGATAGGGGGGAGTTCTTCCCATGATTCAAGCAGCTTTTCCTGGTAGGCTTTCAGGTTCTCTTGCAGGCGGCCTTTGCTGATCTTGTCGATCTTGGTGAAGATGATCGAGAAAGGTGCGCCGTTTTCGCCCAGCCACTCCATAAACTCGAGGTCGATCTTCTGTGCCTCATGGCGGCAGTCGAGCAGGACGAACAGGTTGGTGAGCTGCTCGCGCTCCAGGATATAATCTTCGATAATTCGTTGGATATTCTCCCGTCCCTCTTTTCCCCGTTGGGCAAAGCCATACCCTGGCAGGTCTACCAGAAACCAATTGTTGTTGATCATAAAATGATTGATAAGCAGTGTCTTTCCCGGCTTCTGCGAAGTCATGGCAAGACCTTTCTTACCGGTCAGCATATTGATAAGGGAGGATTTGCCAACATTGCTTCGCCCGATAAAGGCATACTCCGGAAAGTTTCCTGCGGGGCATTTCTTTACGTCTGTGTTACTGATAACAAATTCTGCGCTTTTAATTTCCATATTCTTTTGTTTTTATTGTATTGCGTTTAACTGAGGCAGCCCATAACCCGAAGAATGTGATGGCTCCGTTGAGCATCAGCATTTCGTAACCGAAGGCATAGCCTGTATATCGTTTGACCAGATAATCCGTCGCAAAACAGATCAGCGGCGAAAGGATACATATATAAGGTACATATTTGTCGCGGGGTAGTTTCTTCGTGAACAAACCGAAGACAAATAATCCCAGCAAAGGACCGTACGTATAAGATGCAATCATGTAAATGGCATCGATCACACTACGGCTGTTTACCGCCTTAAAGATAAGGATTATTATAGCAAACAACACCGAAATCAGCAAATGAACCATCAGACGGGTTCGCTTTGCCTTCTTCGCTTCTTCCTTTTCCACTCCCAGGATGTCGACACAAAAGGAGGTGGTAAGCGCGGTCAGTGCAGAGTCGGCGCTGCTGAATGCGGCGGCGATAATACCGATTGTAAAGAAGATCAGGATGGAATGTCCCAGTATTCCCGACGTACAGAACATCGGCAGGATATCGTCATTCAATGCCGGCAAAGCAATATTCTTTTGAGCCGCCAGGCTTAACAACAATACGCCCAGCGAAAGGAACAGGAAGTTGACCGGCGTAAAGGCAAAGCCATACGTGTACATATTCTTTTGCGCATCCTTCAGGCTTTTGCACGACAGGTTTTTTTGCATCATATCCTGATCCAGCCCGGTCATCACGATGGTGATAAAGATTCCGCTAAGGAACTGCTTGGCAAAATGCTGTGTGCTGTGCCAGTCGCTGAACTCGAAGATACGGAAATGCGGGCTTTCGACCAGCGTGCTGATTATGCCACCGACATCTTCTCCCAGGCTGTCTTTCACCTTCCAGATGATAACGACCAGCATGGCAACCAGGCAGAGCGCCTGAAGCGTGTCTGTCCAGATAATTGTTTTAATACCGCTGCGGTAGGTATAAAGCCAGACGAGGAAGATACTGATAATCACGGTTACACCGAACGGTATGTTCCACGTCCCGAACACATAATGTTGCAGGATCAGTACCACCAGGTAGAGCCTTGCCGCCGCTCCGACAATCTTCGAGAGCAGGAAGAAGGAAGCCCCCGTTTTGTAACTCCGTTGTCCGATCCGGTCGCCCAGATAGGAATAGATAGACGTCAGTTGTAGCTTATAATAAAGTGGCAAAAGCACCTTGGCAATCAATATATATCCAAAGAAGAAGCCGAAAACCGTCTGCATATAAGTCATATCGATGCTGCGCACCATCCCGGGCACGGAAACGAACGTGACGCCCGATAATGACGTCCCGACCATCCCGATCGAAACGATATACCAGGGCGACTTGCGGTTACCCAGGAAGAAAGCGTCGTTGCTGCTGCTTTTTCTTCCCGTAATCCACGCGACGAGTAACAGGATGCCGAAATAAATTGCAATAATTGAGAGGATAATATAGCTATTCATTTATCGATACTTGTTAAGTAGAGCAGGAGGAACAAAACCCCTGTCGAATGTTCGGCGACAAAGATAACAACAATTTATGTAAATATAATTATAGTGTCCGTCGGCAATAATTTGTCGATACATTCCCTCGTTTCATAGGTAAAATAACATTCTTAATCTATTTTGTTTGTCTGCATCTGATATTCTTGGTTTCTTTGTAATCAGTCAGAGCTCATGAGAGTAAAGACAACGGCTTATTACTAGAAGCCGAAAGATAGGTAAACACAAAAAAAGCTGCGATCGAGAGATTAGCAGCCTTTTAAGTTTATCGGGTTAATATCGTTTCTCGATGTAGGCTCCCCGGAAGTAATGTTCCAGTATTTCCGTATACGAATATCCTTTCGCTCCCATCACTGCGGCGCCTATCTGGCAAAGCCCCACGCCATGTCCCCAGCCGGCGCCTGTCAGTACGAGCCGTTGCGGAATGTTCACATGGATATCCTCTTTATCAACGATAAAGGCGGAGCTGTAAAGATGCGTCTCCGATAAGGTACGCCGTATTTCCAGTTCCTTGCCGATTGTGTAAACGCGGCGCGTTCCGACGATCTGCAATTTCTCAATGCGTCCCGAAGTATCTCTTTCCAAGGGAATGAGGTCTTGTATCTCGCCGAAGTCGATACCTGTTTTACGGTGGATCAGTTCGGCAAGCTCCGTTTGCGTGTAGGAAACCTGCCAACGATAAAAGTTGGTTGTTTCCTGGTCGTAGTTGTTCAATACCTGACGCAGTATATCCTTGTTTGTCGTATTGCAGAATGCTTCGGGCGAGTTGCGGATCCACATTTCTGCTTCGACGGGATCGGTCAGGTCGGGATAAGAAGTTTCTTTGCTGTCGCGTACGGCAGTCAGATAGGAGTGGGGAACCGGCTCCCAACAATGTTCGAACTGCTCGGTTACGCCGCCGCAACATTTGGAGAAGCGCGCGTCGCAAATCGCTTCGCCGTCGGTCAGTATTTCGCCGCGGGTCGCTTCGATCGCTTCCTTTACCCGGGGCGTTGTCGAGCGGGTGATGCCCTGGTAGCGCTGGCAATGGTCGTCGGCACAAACGTCGAACATCATATGGTCTTCGCGGTCGTACCAGCGGATCAGCTGATCCTGCTCGCGCCGGCAACTCGGATATTTCGCGGCTGCTTTGGTGGGCAGGATATTCTTTTCCAGTTGCGCCAGTAGCCAGCTGCGGGAGATGACGGCATGTGCTTTGAGCAGTTCCAGGGAGGCTGTCGCACTCATTTCCGACGAGATTACGCTTGTTAAGTATTCCTCTACGTCGATGTTATTGATGACAACAATCCCGTTCTCACCCGCCACCAGATTCAAAGAACCTTTGAAACGTTGGTCTTCCTGCCGTTGCCAGTGGAAGTTGAGCCCTATCGTCACCGCTTTCAGGTCGAATGAAGAGGTGTGCGAAGCCGGTTCAAAGAAAAGCTCTTTGTACAGCTTGCCGTTATATACTATGTTTCCGTTTATGAACAACGCCCGTTGCTCTCCCGTCAGGAAGGTGCTACTCTCCGTATGGATGTATTCTCCGTTGAATACGAATGAGACAGCCTTCTCGGTCATAATTCCTACATTAACTACCGGTGCTTCCATTCTTTTATTTTAATGATTATCCGCATGATGTCCGTTGATTTATTGAACATCATATGAAT
>JAJPZM010000413.1 GCA_021204335.1 Parabacteroides sp.
AATGAATTGGCCGCATAACAAAAAAGAAGGCATCCTTTTAGGACACCTTCTTCTTAATTCGGTTTCTCGTTATTTCTTACGGTGATAGGTAAGGAAAGTGTACGGATAAGTATGTTTGGCGTCGGCCTCGAATTCCTGGCGTTCCACTTCTTCCCACAAATCCCAGTTTACGACCGGGAAGAATGTATCAGCATTTTTAAACTCTCCGTGAACACGTGTGATGTACATCTTATCGGCGATGCGCAAAGCTTGGCGGTACACCAACGCTCCACCGAGGATGAATATTTCATCTTCTTTTTCACACATATCTAATGCTGCCCCCATTGATTCGCAGCCAAAACAGTTTACAAATCCGGCTTCGGGCATGGTGGTCAGGACTACGTTCTTCCGATTGGGAAGCGGTCCTTTAGGCAGAGATTCGAACGTTTTACGTCCCATGATGACGGCGTGGCCTGTTGTCAGGTCTTTAAAACGCCTCATGTCGGCTGGCAAACGCCACAACAACTTGTTGTTTTTGCCAATCGCGTTATCGTCTGCAATAGCGGCAATGATTGAAATAGTACTCACAAACTTATCGATTTATATAGTAATGTTTATATTCCTTGAATTATTCACGGTTCAGACTGCCACTTCCCCTTTGATATGGGGATGAGGGTCGTAACCGGTCAGGTTAAAGTCTTCATACTGAAAGTCGAAGATGCTTTTTACATCCGGATTGATTTCCATCTGGGGAAGGGGACGCGGCTCGCGGGTAAGCTGTAGCTTGACCTGTTCGAGGTGATTGCTGTAAATATGTGCATCACCCAGCGTATGAACAAAATCTCCGGCTTTAAGTTCTGTCACTTGTGCCATCATTTGTAATAATAATGCGTAAGACGCAATGTTGAAAGGAACGCCGAGGAAAATATCAGCACTGCGCTGGTATATTTGCAGGCTCAACCGTCCGTTCGCCACGTAAAACTGGAAGAACGCATGACATGGAGGAAGATTCATATTCTCCAAATCGCCCACATTCCAGGCACTGACAATGATCCGTCGGGAATCCGGATTATGTTTGATCGTTTCAACTGCTTCACTGATCTGGTCGATGGAGCCTCCTTTGTAGTCGGGCCACGAACGCCACTGGAAGCCGTAGATATGTCCCAGGTCTCCGTTCTCGTCCGCCCATTCGTTCCAGATACGAACTCCATGGTCTTGTAAATACTTTGCATTGGTATTTCCCTGAAGGAACCACAGTAATTCGTATATGATTGATTTCAGATGTAGCTTCTTCGTTGTGAGAAGGGGAAAGCCCTCTTCCAGATTGAATCGCATTTGATGACCGAAAATACTCTGTGTACCGGTACCTGTACGGTCTTCTTTCCGAACCCCTTCGGTCAATACGCGATCGAGCAATTCTAAATATTGTTTCATCTTTTTCTGTATAGTGGATTGCAAAAGTACGAAAGTGATTTGTATTAAACAACAGGTTTTTTTGAGAAACCGTCTTCCATGCCATCTTCTCTGTCTTATATAAGAGTTGAAAATATCTCTGCGAACAGTTCTTGGGTGTGGATAATATTGTAAATGTATTTTTTAATATTAATGTACGCGTACAGTATATATATTAACTATCCCTACCAAATACAACCTGCCGATACCTTTATTAACAAATGGGCCTAATTGGAGATCTCTCTATGATTTATAAGGTGGGAGTTCCATTTTGGAATGACTAGAAAAAAGGTTCTTTTTTTTTATTCAGCAAAAATAAGCAATCCTTTCGAACCTGCAATCCTTTTCAGAACTTTTTTCGCATTTCTATCTGCTTTCTTATCAGTACGATACGAAAACGGGTACAAAATAGCCAGTTCTTGTTACAAAAGCAAAAAAGTCTTAAAACACTGACTAGAAAAAAGGAACGTTTTGACTCGTCATGTCGGCTTTAGGCGGGTCAGAGAAGTCCCAAAATACGGGCACTGCGCGATTCCCTAAAATGGCTTTTTTCTGGCGCATAGGCGTTTAGATGGCCAAATTGAGCAAAATGATGGAAAAATAGTGAATTTGAGTATAGATCATAATTTTATTAATTAAATGTTTTACGTATGAGAAAAAGTGCTTTGAAGAAAGGGGGCATAGTCCTCCTGGGTGCTATGGCGCTGTTTGGCACAGGTGTTTTATCCTGGGCAGACGACGTAGAAGTAGTGAACCCTAAAGCCGAGGGGGTTGCTCCTTGGTTTGAAGGGAAGACCGATTTTAAGGCAATGCCAGATAAAGCAGTGTTGAATGCTTTTGTAAAAATGGATATCACTGATGCAGTAAAGGGTACGCATGAAGCTGATCAGGACTATTACTGCTCAAAAGTTGACTTTGGCAAATTGACTGAAAAGTTATTGCCGGGTATTTCTGTTAACTTCCAGAATCTTCAGACTCCGAAAGGACAGATTTTTGGCGGACAATTTGTTAGATTGAATTATGCAGATGTTAAAAATCACGAGTTGGTAAAAACATCTTCTATCTTTAAAATCGGAATGAATGAAAGCAACACCGAGTATGGTTTAGGTATTTATCCTACGGTAAATGCAAATGCTTAGGTTGAATTCGTTTATAGCACGAGAGGTCTGACCGGTGTTAGCCGTATTGCGTTTAATCTGGATGTTAAAGGTGATGTGGATAACATCAATTTAACAAGACAATGGAATTATGCTGTTAATGTATACAACCTGGATGGTACTATAGTTAACGAATTATGTCGTGATCAGAAGGAATTGATTGTGGCTGAACCCGAAAAAGTTGGAGACAATGTTAATATAATAGCATTGCAAACAGCTAATGGTGGAACATGGACTCCGGGTTCTTTGGATAATAAGATCATTCGTATTATTGTGACATCTGATAAAGCCAAGGTAATTGACGGTTTTGAGGGTGTTGCTCAAACAGAACCTCTGTTGGCTTTCAGTAATTTACATGCAGACTTCAAACGCCCGGAAATAGCTTTCAGTGCTGTTCCGACTAGCTTGTATGAAGCTGGTGCAGGTCGTAACACACTTTGCGCTCCGGATGCTTTGACAACTACTGTTGAGTTCTGGCATTCTTTGGGATTGAAAGAGTTAAAAAATGCCAAGAATGACCGTGCAAAAATTTATGAGAACTATGGTTTGGCTCCTGCGGAAAACTATTTCGAGAAAGAAGAACCGGCATTTTATGAACTGTCAGTTGCTTATCCGTTTGTATTGAAAGGTATAGTAAGATCGGATAACAATGGAGAGGTCTTATCTTCAGATGGTTTGGCTGGAATTTTAGGTGTGGACGATTTCTCATCTGAAATCGGTATAGTAGAAACTAAATATAATTCTAAAGAGAACATCGCACTATATGGTGCTGACGCTGACTCTGTAGTGACTTACCGTATTCCAAAAGAATATTTTATTCCTTTGGATCAGGGTACGCAGAAGAACAATAAATATTCTTTGCGTTTTGTCTATGGTTTTGCTCCGAATGAAGTTGCAAAGTTTGATGGACAGTATATTACAGGTACTGTTTCTGCACGTAACAGTGATACTAAATCTGTTTCGCTGAAGGGTAGCTCTATCCCGACATACAATGAAAAAGCAGATTTCACCTTCAAACAATATCGCGAAGTAACTTCTACTCCGATTACATTTACAAACTTACCTTCGTTTGAATATAGGTTGGATCAAGATGGTGCTCCTGTTGAAGTCAGCAATTATAAAGGTGGTTTCTATCTGCGTAACACAACAAAAGCTGACTGGGATGCTACTCAGCGTTATGACGATGATATCGTTCAGCTAGGTTGGAAGGTTATTTATAATTATGAAGAAGATGAAGAAGTAAAACAGGATACTGTTTTCGTTCAAACTTGGGGTAATGGTTATGAACAGTTGCCTTCAGTTGTTCCTAATAAAAATACACGTGCATACAATTATTCAGAAGTAAACTTTAAATTGAATGATTGTAGTTATAGAACTGGTTTGGGATTTGAAATTGAAGGATCTCAGGTTTCTGTTTTCAAAAACGGTGCAGGAGCTCTGAATATCATCGATTGCACCGGTAAGTATGGTAAAGACATCGTTTCTGTTGAAGCCGTATTCCGTTGCGAACGTAAAGATGTAAACATCAGCGACGACGAATCTCTGAATCCGGCTGAAATCTTCCAGTTGGCAGGTGAACAGGCATGGGCTACTTATGCAAACAAAGATGCTTACAAATATAGCGGTGCAGACCTGATTGCCAAGAAAGACGGTGCGTCTTACAACGGTCCGATCGAATTGCATGCTGCCAATGCATTTGTATGGTACTCATTTGAAAATGACGAAGATATGCTGAGCTCTGTTGTGCATCTGGACATCAATGATAAGTTTGGTACATACAGCGGATGTTTCGATATGTTCTATTCTCCGTATAAGATTGGTTCTATGGATACACAGCGTCAGTATAAATCTCGTACTCATACAGTACGCATTTATGCTATTGGTGAAAACCTGGAAAAAGATGCTAACGGCAATGCAATTATCAAGGTATTTAAAGAAAAGTTCACTGGTGGCGTAAATGATCTGGATTCTGCAGACGATAGCTTCCAGCAAACTAACAACGGTTTCTGGTTCTCTTCTGACTACAAAGATGAAAATGTAAATATCTCCTGGAAGAAAGACTTCAGCACGAGTGCTGCCGGTATTTATATGGGACGCAACGTAACAGATACTTTGTATATCAAGGTTAATCTGTCTACTCCGACCATGAATGCAAGACTGAAAAACGAAGGTATACCTGTACAGGTCGTTTATCAGCCGCAGAATGATTTGGCTTTAGGTCAGGCTGCATTGGATGTATTCAAATATTGGATGAACAATGATAGAAGTATGAATGGCATAACCATTGATGAAATATCGAATATCGTTGATCATGTAGCTCAGTTCGGTATCCTGACTGAAAACGGTCACAACGAATTCTATACATTCGGTATTACTGATGCCGGTTTGGTTACTACTATGAACGTTGATACGAAGATAGGTTCTTATTCTAATCTGGCTGAATTTGTAAATAATACATTCGGTCCTGAATGTGCTATCCATGGTACCTACAAAGACCTTTATACAAAAGATCATGGTACTTACTATGTGGGTCAGGATTGTCTGAACGATCCGAACGGTGGCGTATTCTATATCGCCGGTCTGAACCTGCGTGATAAAGTGGTTATCGATATAGCTGAAACAGCAGATGATGCATTTGCAAGAAGCGTCGTTGCTGCTGAGGGTTATGGTACAATTGATACACTCTCTACAACCCGTTACGAATTGAACCCGAACGAATATGGTGAATTGCTTGTATACGTGAACACTACATTTGAACCGGTTGCCGCCGATAAAGCTTTGGCTACAGATGAAGTGAAAGTAGTAAATGGCGATCATCGTCAGTTCCATTATTTGACAGACTCTATCTATTTGGTTCCTGTTCAGACAGAAGGTCACGATAAAGTTTACTTCTACGATTTGAATAAGAAGAACAAATGGTCAAGTGAAGGAGGTTCTCCTGCTTTGTCAATCTTCGGTTTGTATGGTGCTTATGCTACCGATACCTTGTCAACTGTCATCAAAGGTGACGTTAAGGTTCCGGAAATTTGGTTGAGCCACAATGTTGAAGGTACCGACACAATCAAAGCCAACGATATCTTCGACTTCAAAACTGTTATTGCCGGTGAAACTGCTGATTCTTGTGTTTATCTGCAAGGTCGCGATCTGCCGATGGAACCGAACAAGACAGTTAACTCTGAAGAACTTGTGAATGCAGAACTCCAGGTAATTACAGATAATAATATTACAGCCGGTGCTGAAAAAATCGACATCAAGAATGAAGCCGTTAAATATGCCACTGCCAACAATCTGGAATATCTGGCTGATATTGCTGCCAGAATTGACTTGACTGCTGAACCTGATTGCGACGACCTGTGTACAACAAAGAGCGTTCTTTCTATCGAAGGTCTGTGCGGCATGAAGCAGGAAGCTGAAATCATTCTCTCCGGCATTGAAATCTGGTTTCGACGTAACAGTAAACAAGACCAATGGTGGTGTAGCTGATATTAGTTGGGAAGCTGTTCCGGGTGCTGATTACTATATGGTAGCTGTTGGTAATTACAAAGCTCAGAAGATTTCTCAAAATATCTTCATCTCGAATGTGGTTGCTCAGAATGATATGATAACTGTAAATCTGTATAACGGTACAGGGGCGGATATCAACAGTGATATGACTATCAATTACATGTTGGTTGTAACAGGCATCGATGCAAAAGGCGATACTGTTTGTACAGTCTCTAAAGTCGGTCCTGAGTTGAATAAGTCTGTATGGAAATCAAATGTAGCTTACCCAAGTACATTTGTAGCTCCTCTGGCTGCTGATGTAAAATATGTAATCGGATTGTATGAATTCGATACGACAGCAAAGAATCAGATCGATATCTACGAATTCGACAATGTATATACTAAGTTGAACCGTAAATATACAGCAGGAACTATTATTCCGATGAACAAAGGTGCATTCAATACGGCAGACTGGTCTACACTGGCAGTCAATTTACCGGAAGTCGGCTTCGTTCCTGTAGCTGTTTCTGATAAGACAACAGATACGAAAATCACAGCAAGCAACTTGTTGGCAAGAACAACTTACGATGTACTTGTAACTGCTTACAGCGATTGCGTGAAAGATGCAGATAGCAAGGTTCAGGAATTCAAATCGGCTGATACGCAGATTGCTTCTTCTATCAGTGAAGGTGGCGATGGTAATGTACAGTTCGATGGAATTGTTGGTCCGGGTCCGGGTGTAGGTAATGAAAATATCGATGCTGTATCAGTTGCAGTACTTGGTGGCCAGGGTCAGGTAACTATCCAAAATGCTGCTAATAAGAAAGTAATCATTAGCAATGTATTGGGTCAGAGAATTGCCGATACAGTTATCAATTCCGACTATGCTACTTTCAATGCTCCTGCAGGAATTGTTGTTGTAGCCTTCGAAGACGGAACAACTGTAAAAGCAGTAGTTAAATAAGACGTGAATAACTATTGATGTAAAGGAGTTTATAATCAATAAATCAAATAACCGCGTGGCGGAAGCAGGGACGTTGCTTGCAGCGTCTCTGCCTTGCGCCAATTAACCCGCGAGGGCGAAAAGGCGGATATTAATACAAAAGTAATGAAATATAAATTCTTCCGCCTAGCTCTGTGAAGAATGAAAGCGGATACAAACCCTGGCGGATTTAATCTAGTCAGGGTTTGTATTATTGTTTAAAAGGTTTGGCTGTAAGCTCTAATTATCAATTGATAAGGTATAAACTAATTAAAATAATTGTGTATGAAAAAGATGTACTTAATCGATGTGAGTGGGCGACTACTTATACTCGTACTACTTTTATGTGGGTATATTACACAGATGCAAGCTGGTCTCTTGGATGTTGACCGGAAAGTGTATGTGTTCTGGGATTTACCCCAAACTGCAACCGGACTGGAAGCTGAATACGGTTCGGAGTTGGAGCAGATATTGAATCAATCCGGTGCTGTTACTTGTTATCAGTCTGAATTTAAGGAATGGGGTGATATGGAACCTTATTGGAATGGTAATTCTAAGTGGTCGGATATAAAAGATAAACCTTTAAGTGACGTATTGACGATTTTAAGGTTGAAAAATGAGATTCCTTTTCAAAATTGTAATATACAGGCTCAATCTCAGGAGGTAAAAGGTGCTATCGCTGTTATGGCTAGTGCAAAATCTGGTGATACTGGTATGTTATGGGGAGAACCAAAGCGTTATTATCTCCGGATCGGTACTGATGGGACGGTTAAGGATTTCAACGAATTTAAAGATGTAAATGATTTTTTGTCGGTTGCACAGATACATGCCGTAACGAAAAATGTAACTTTACCTGGAATCGAGACATTTTCGGTAGTTGCAGGAACCAATGATGCTAAGATTGCTAACTTGAAATCTAAATTGCAGAAATCGATTGAAGATGCAATCGATCTCTCATCGTTTATAGTGAGTGATTTGAAAATAGAACTCAATAATGTTGAAGTGAATAGTGGCCTGCAAGCAGGAACTTACGACTATTCTTTTTCTTTAGTACCTAAAAATGATATAAAACTTGCGATGGAAGCTCCTAATGCGACTAACGTAAGTCCTGTCTCTCTTGATGCACTGAATATAAATTCTTCAGCATCTAACCCGACTAAGTTTAAAGTAACAGCTGCAATTCAGGCTGCTGCAGATGTTGCTCCTGTTACTCTTTTTCTTCCGGTTAAAGATAAATTATCATTCTTTGAAGGAGAGTATACTGTTGCTGGCCTGGGGAAATTGATATATGACGCGATAGAAGACAGCATAAGCAAACTGACTGACCCCCCAAAAATCAGAAGTAAGTATAGCTAGTGTTCAGATATTAAAAGGAGGAAGCCCATTTAGTGGTGCTTCTTTATCAGCCGGTTCCTATGGTTATAGTTTTGAAATGACTATAGGTTCGACACAGGATAATACATATAATTTCTACCGCACAAATACGCAAAGTGCAACTATAGAACCTAATACTGTGACAGGAGCAGGTTCTAAAACTGTAAAGGTATTTAACAGTATTGAGATAAAACCGGTAATTGACCTAACTGTCTTTAAGGGTGAATTAGGAACAGCCGATCCTGGAGCCGCTTCTATCTTCGCTTTGCAAGACTACATCCAAAGTGAGTTGACGAAGAAGATGCCAGCTGCTTATAAAGATGCTTTGGAGATCAGGAATGTAAAGGTTACTCCTGCTTCTACAGATGCTCCGCTTCTTCCGGGATTATACGATTACAAATTCGATATTGTATCTAAATCCGGTGAAGTAAAAGTAACTATAGCTTCCGATGCTACGCCGAAGGAGACTATTATAAAGAAGCTTGCGTCCAGAACTTTTACGGTAAAAGGTCAAGTAACCATAGTCGCCAGTGAACTGAGAGACGGCACTCTGGAATTTCCGCAAAATTGGGGTAACTATACCTATGGAACGCCAATCAGCGGCTTGCTTGACAAGATAACAATGAACATTGACGGTGTTCCAAAAAGTGATGTCTCTTTGTATCTGGAAAAAGATGGTGTAAAGACACTTTATACCGAAAATAGCAGCTGGGAGGCCGGCGATTATAATGTTATTCTGGAATTACCAAGCAGTAATCTCTATACATATAATCCGACTACAAAAAACTGTAGCCGTACGAGTGATGATGGTGTGACTTATTATTATAAGTCGAATTATGCCTTGAAGGTTAAACAGCAACCTATCAATGGAACTATATTCCCGGTATTTGCCGACGGTGTTGGTGGTTTAGGCAAGCTGGCTAATGGTATTAATCTGGCTAATACGAGAAAATCGGTGCTCAACAATATTAATCCTTCTAATTTTGTTGAGAAAATAGAGGTTTATTCGGATGCCAGCTTTACCAATCAAGTAATATCCGGCAAATTGACTCCGGGCGCTACTTACAGTTATCGTGTGATATTGAAACCGAATTATACAAAAGGTTCCAATGTATCTGCCAGTGTTGGTGGCGTAGGTTGTTCTTTCAATACGGCAAAGAACAGTTACGATATAGTGAATGCCATTGCTATTGATAAAGCTACCTTGACGATTTCTTTACCGGCATACATTACCAGTTCGATCAAGATTGGAAAGTATGTGAATAATAAGGAGCTGACCGATGATCTGGTGGCTACTATTCGGGAGATTAACCCTTAGTTAGATGAAAACGTTCTTGTTCCGGAAGTAAGTCTTACAGGTGGAAACGTATCGAGCGTGACAGATGGTTCATATTTGGGTTATAAAGTGACAATCAAAGGCGATCTGTCGCAGATAAAGCTCAACTTTGTAACGATAGAATCTCCTTCTATTGAGATGGTAGCAAAAGAATCGGAATGCACATTAAATAACTCCTTGTTGTTTAATGCTCAATTGCCGACAGAACATAACTTGATATTGCCAGGTAACTATAAGATTCCTTACGAAAAGGATATGAAACCGAAAGCAATCATTGATCAGGTTAAGAAAGATCTGTTACTGCTTAATGCCGGTTCTTTAGGAAAGGAAAAATACAGTATTCGTTTAATCAATAATAATTTGAGCAATAAGTCTAATGTGACTGAAAGCGATGGAACATTTGGTTATAAGGTTACTATTACAAAGAGCGATAATCTGAAAGAGATTCTAACTAAGAATAATCCAAGTATTATCGTAACGGATAAAGGTGAGACCATTGAAATCACTTTTGCTGCTAGTATCTCGATTGTTCCGCGTCCTGTTATCTCCTTCAACTTTGGCGAATACACAATTCCGTTTGTATCGGGATTGAATAAAACCAAGGTGGCTGACCAGGTACGCGATTATCTGTATATAGATAATCCTATGTATGCTGGCTACATTGAAAGTGTAACGATTACTGACAACAAGATTACAGAGATGATGGGTAAGGCAACTTATCGTGTGAAGTTGAGCGATGATGCAGATGTTGAATTCTCTGAAATAAAGATAAATGGGGTAACTAATTCCGGTTTAACATACGAGGGTGTTGTAAATATTACGCCACGTCCGGTTGCAACCGTACAGCTTTCTAAGTATGAGTTCAAGAAAGAAGGCGCTTCTAAGGAGATGATCGAAAAGGCGATTCTGGCCGACCTTCTTTTGAAGAACGATCAAATGATGGGTGCTTATATTTTCAGTGTGAATTTGTTAGGAACATTCACACCAGATGTTTACAGTTATTTGGTACGATTTAAACCTAATTCTGCTGTTCGTCAGATTATAGTACGTAATGCGGATGGTGGTATTTTATTGACGATTGATAATCCGGATACTTATGGCGCTTATGCATTATATCTAAGTTCTGTTAAATTGACGGAAAACGGTCAATCGCTGGCTACTTATCCGTTGATTGTGAATGTTGAATTACCGTTTACAACCCGTCCGTTCGGTATGACGGCTGAAGAGTATGCACAAGACTTGTTGGATAATTTCAAGTTGACAAAAGGTAGTCCGAATATGGAACTCCCGGATCTGAATATGTGGGGAGTAAAGAATTACCTGATCAAAAACCAAACACAGGCAAATGGTGAACAGCCGGAACAGATTGCTCTTGATAGCTATCCGACCGTATCCGATCTGTATGGTTATCAGGTAATAAGCGATGCTAATACTCAGTTCAGTAAATATTATAAATTGGTGTATAAAGATGATAAACGGATGCATCTGATAACCAATGATTATAATAATGATGTGATAGCTAAATTGGCATTCAAGATCGTAAAGGCAGAAAAAACAGTTACTTTGCCGACTGTAGGGGTTACTTACAACGACATAAATACGAAAGCTGCTTTACTCGATTCTATCAAGAAAGATATATTAGCTGATCCGGCAAATAAAGAATTCTTCGAGCTGGTTGCCAAGACTGGTGTTAAACCGGTAAATAGCTTTAAGGTTTCTATTATCACTTCTATTGCAGAAGAAGGGGCCGTATTGGCTGGAACATATGAATACTCGGTTGCTTTTGTTCAGAAAGTAACGGATAATATTGAGGTTTCAGAAGATGGATTGAAGAAGCTTGTTGTAAGTCCGGCTGAGGTTGAATTTATCTTCCCGACAGATATGTCTTATCGTTACGGAAAGCGTAAAAAAAGCGATCGAACTCGACATCCTTAGCAGTTTCCTTGCAGCCAACAGCGGTTTATTGAGCAGCTATAGCTGTTTTGAAAATCCAGCAGACTTGTTTAAGGTGGAATTGAAAAGTGCAGATTGCCTAACTCCGGTAACAGATAATGTGCCGTCGGCTGGCGATTATGGATATACGGTTCTCGTACTTGATCCGAATCTGCTTTCTAACTTCAAGCTGACAAATCAATTCGGTAGCAACTTCCATAATGTATTAGAATCTGTAACTATCGGCCTGAAAAAGCTGACCGTTACATTGCCTACTTATCTGGCGAGTGAAGACTCCAAAGATAATTTGGCTGCGAAAGCTGCATTTGTTTTCGGAAAAATGACAAAGGGGAACATTGAAACTCAGATTTAGGAAGATATTTTGGCTCTGAATCCGAAGTTGACATCTGCTAATATTAAATCAATAGCCCTGATGACTAAAGTTGCACAGAAGGAAAATCCGCAGATCGGTGATTACGATTACACTGTTCAGCTGGTATCGAGCGATTACACCTTCGTTTATGCGATTGATAATGCAGATATAACAACTAAGACAGATGATACGCCGCAAGTTACAGCTACAGCAGTAGCCGCGGTGAAGGTTATTGCTCCGGGTATTGCCGTAACATTCAAGAATGAGAAACTGATTGGTCACTGGACGATTGAAAATGGAACTCCTGAATATAAACTGGATTTTGAATTGGGTGAAGAAGATTATGGTTTCAAATGGGTAACGATTTCGGAAAATCCGGAAGGACCGACGGCTATGACCCAAAATCGTTGGAATCAGTTGTTCAAGTCTGACAAATTGCATTGGGCATTGTTCAAAAACGATAAAGTTCGTTTCCATGGTAATACATTGAATAGTGTATTGGTCGACTCTATCAAAAATAATGTGACTGAGAACAAGTTTACTTTGCGCATCATTGATCCTACTACATTATTGAAAGCTGCCGTAGGCAACTTCGATATTACGTTGGATGTTGCTTTGGCTACAGTGACAGTAAAACCTGCTGTTGTTGGCATAAGAGCAGAAGAGGAGACTTATACAAAAGAATATGGCGTGGAAGTGACAAAATCTTCTGATCTGAAAAATGAACTTGCATTTACAACTGATCCGGTGTTAAATTCAGTATATAGACAATTGTTGCCGGACAAGAATGTGATCGACCTGTTCGGTACAATTTTACCGGTTGGTGAAAACGTTTATGCTGCCGATGCCCTGGTTGGTGATTATAAGATCCACGCTATTGATGAGGTGCTGAAAGGTATGCTTACTCCGGTTGTCGGTGTTCGGTTCGTTGCTAGTGAAACGCAGTCGACGGTAAAGGTAGAACCTAAGACACTGTCTTCAAATGACCTTACGATTACGGTTTCTGCATCTCGCGAATACGGTGAAGGCTTGACAAATGCTGACATTCACGTAGCTGTAAGCGGTAAAGAACTTTCGGAAGCATTCCGTTCGGAAATCGCAGATTTACTGAATGGAGATAATGTGGATCGCGTAAGTTGGTTCGATCAGACAGGCATTAACAAAAAGACGGATGTCGGAACCTACGAGTTGCGCTTTACTTCCAAATCAGAAGGTGCATTCAAACAAATTGAGAAATTACTTCCGAACTTCAAGATATTTGAAGGATCTCTTAAAAATGCAGGTCTGACTATTACCAAGGCTCCGTTGACAGTACGTGCACAGAGTTATAGCCGCCCATATGGCGCCGGTAATCCAACTCTTGAAATCGAATATATCGGTTTGAAGAATAATGAATATGAAAGCCTGGCAGACGTATTCTCGGTAATGCCGAAGGTTACAACAGATGCAAGAGCCGATTCACGCGGTACCTACGATATCTACTTTACAGTAGAAGGCGTGGCCCGTAACTATGACGTGACTCACGAAAAGGGCACCTTGTCTATCGATAAGATCCGTCGCACGATCGTTTGGCCGGAAAACCAGCGTAATCTGGTGATCCAGGTGGGTGAAACAGTTGAACTGTCTGCTTACCTAAAATCGGAAGCCGACGGTAAACCGTCGATCTCTGATCTGCATTACGAACTGTCGGGCAACGACCGCGAACGTGTAGTGCTCTCTGAAGTATCACGTGGCGTTTATGCCGTAACTGGTATGGTTCGTACAGAAGGTGATAAATATGTGACTATCACAGTCTCTGCTGATGGCGACGATACCTACGAAGCATCGATTCCTGTTACAGGTACTATCAAAGTTGTGGCTTCCGACGGTGATGCTGCAAAAGTAAATGTAATCGTTTCCAACGTAATCAGTGTTTACGACGGTAACCCGAGAGCGGTTAGCGTGAAAGTGACTGATTCGGATTCGGGTGAAGCTGTGAAAGACTTCAGTATCTATTATGAAGGCGATCAGTTTGGTGAAATCCCGACACTTTATCCGTCTACTCAGGATGCTCCGACAGAAGCCGGCGTATATTCTGTAACGGTAAAAGCATCGCTTGGCTCGGTTACTTGCCAATATACCGCTAAGAATAAGATGGTGATCGCACCGAAACCGGTTGTTGTAACTGCCCGCAGCTTCAACATCAAGTATGGTGATGAATTGCCTTCTTACGTAAATGCTTACGATTATAATAAGAAAGACTTCCTGAATGGCGAAGACTTCAAAGTAAACCAGGCTCCGATTGTTCGTATCAAAGGATACAACGGTAAAGCAGGCACTTATAAGCTGACTCCGTATTCTGCTTAGGATTTCGGTCGCAACTATGTGATCACATACGTTTCCGGACAGTTGACGATCAATAAGGCTGCACTGACTATCCAAGCTGATCCGAAAAAATCGGTTTATGGCAAGGATTTGGAAGAACTGACCTATACGGCTACAGGTTTCGTGAATGGTGAAACACTGAAGAATCTTGGTTTTGCTCCACGTATCAGCTCGACTGTAACAAGAACTTCTGATGCCGGAGCTTATCCGATCACATTCTCGGATAACTATACTTCTGATAACTACGAAGTGTCTTACATTGATGGTAAGTACGTGATACTCCCGGCTTCACAGAAGATCACATGGCGTCCTAAAACCGTTCTCGATGTAGAAGACGGCGACGTATATCTTACTGCTACCGCTTCAAGTAATCTTCCGGTAGTATTCAATTCGGCGAACGATGCGGTTGCATACGTGAACCAGATTGGAGACACCTGGACATTGACTCCGGTTTCTTCGGGAAGCCTGACAGTGACAGCTATGCAACATGGTAATAAGAACTATAATGCCGCTGAACCTGTAACGGTAACATTCATTGTAGATGGTGAATACCTTTCTGTTGGCAATGAAAAGATCACAGCATCCGATCATATCGAAGTATATCCGCGACTGTTTACCCACTCTGTAACGGTTGCAGCTCCTTCTGAAATCAAGCAGGTTGAACTGCTGACGATGAGCGGTGTTTTACAGCATGTAATTAGTAAACCGGGATCTGTTATTGATCTGTCATCATTTGGACCGGGTATGTATCTGCTCAATGTAACATTGGAAGACGGAACGTTCAAATCGGTGAAGATCATTAAGAAGTAACCTGTAAAATAATTTAGTATGAAGAAATATATTAAATCAATATTCACATTAAGGAAGCAGCTCATGCTGCTTTCCTTAATGCTTGTTTCGGGAAGTATAGCATTGGCTCAAAGCTCAGATGCTGTGGTATATGTCAGTTTTACTGATAATACTCCGATATCTATGACTTATGGGGATGACTTGAGTACGGTTATTGCCAATGCCGGATTGACGGTAAATAGTTTTACCTACTCGTATGAAGACGGAACTTTTAAGAAAACGTTGACCGGTGATGAAGTCGCATTAAAAACCGGTATCACTCTTGCTGATGTACTGAAATTTTCAGCAACTCCAATTGCCGATAGAAAAACGAATTTGGTGTTTAAGAGTACTGATCTATCGAACTATTTTACCTATGTAGGATATAATACTGTTCCTTTTAAAACACGTAACACAGATGCAATCAAATGTCCGTTGACTGTAGAAAAGGCTCCGTTAGTATTGACATTACCTGATAGTTCCCATTTGTATGACGAAGAAAATATCGTCAATATAAAGAGTGAAGAACTGGTGACTGCTTCAGGAGCATTGAAGAATAATGAAACGCTGGCCGATTTGCTTCCGGGTTATGTTCTGGAGGTTACTCATGAAGCTGTTTCTGGAGAGGTGAATGATCCGGCGAAAAGTGACGTCGGAACATACAAGTATGAATTGTCGAAAGGTGCGGTTGACTTGATTAAACCAATACTTTCGAATTACGAATTTTCAATCGTTCCCGGCAATTACGAAGTGAAGAAGGATACGATTACGATCACCGTATTTAACGCTGGTCAAGAAGTAACTATCGATAAAAAGGATGTGAAAGTCATGCAGAAAACCTATGGTGAACCGAATCCCGATGGTTATTTCTATTTGACTAAACGTCTGGAAGATAAATCTTCTCCGTCGTACGCTTTCTCGAAAGCTGCCGAAGCTGCATCTTATGTCTATGCTACTGCTGAAGCTGATAGAGGTTTCCAGGTTGCACCGCTGGCCGGATATTACGATTACGAAATGCGTAAGGCAACGGAAAAGACGGATGTAAACCTGAAACGTAAGAAACCGCATCAGAATGAAGACAGCTTGTATGTTGCCAAAGTCGATAATATCGACAAAGTATCATCTAAGAACTATGCCTTTAAACGGTAGACGGCTCTTTCCTGATCAACAAGCGTGAACTGGCTATCTGGGAAGTCGTTGTAAACCGTGAGTATGGCGAAGCCGACCGGGATATCACCTGGACGTTCGAACCTTACAAAGCAGATAAGAAACGCGGTCTTACCAGCTTTGATGCCGTTTATCAGACAACCACCACTCCCGGCGATATTATTGACGTTATGCCGATTGTTGTCGTTAAACCGGTGGCTACCGATAATACCTTGCATGCAGGTACTTATAAAGATACCCTGCAAATAAAAGTGGTGACAGAAGACAAAAAACTTCATCCGTATTTCTCTGCTACCGACCGCAATTATGAGCTGGATATGAAAACATTAGTGCCCGGTCGCAAAACCAACGACAGCGTTCGTCTGGAAGTGGCAAAAGCTCCGTTGATCATCCGTCTGGATACGATCAAACGTGCTTATGGCTCCGAAGATCCTAAATTTAACGATGAATTGGTTCAGCGGGAATTTATCTCTTATGAAGGCTTCAAACTGGATGAGTCGGCCAACAGTCTTGATTCAACATCAGCAGACGCTGCGGGCAACCGTATCAAGAACCTAGCTATTAATAACCGTCCGGCAGGTACATTGCCTGTTGGTACATACGAACTGACAGGACTTAGCGATATTAACAGGGTAAATATTAATTACAATATAACAATTGTTGGTAACGCTTACTATCAGGTTTACCCGGATAATAGCTACGTTATGGTTTGGACTCCGTTGCAGAACGAGTTGATCGTGGGCGACCTGGTACAGTTGAATGCTGTGGTAAAGCAAGGCTCGGATATAAAAGCTAAGGGATCGCAGATCACTTACGAATCGTCTGATCCCAAAAAGATACAGGTTGAGAAAGTAAAAGATCTCTGGTATCCGCGTGCATTGGATCTGACCGGCAACGATGGTGTAACCATTACTGCCCGCTATCATGCCGAATCCAGTCAGGAAGAAGCGGTGAAATCGGAAGTATTCAAAGTTGTACGTTTGAAGAACGAAGCAGACTACAATGTGATTTTGGGTCAGATGGTATTCGACTACGATGGTACGGCTAAAACGCCTGAAGTTGAGTTGACCGATCTGAAAGGCCTTGAGACATATCCTGCAATCGTGACTTACGATGGTGATACAGATTTGCCGGTGAATGCAGGTATCTATAATATCTCTATCTTTACCAAATCTGGCAACTCTCAATTACTTGTCCGTCAGGAAAAAATGCAGATCAAACCGCGTGAGGTGGTTGTGACACCGAAAGATGTACAAATGACTTATGGTGAAACTATTCCGTCTGCATTTGAATATACTTATTCCGGCTTTATCGGCAATGACGACTTTATGGCCTCTTCCGCTCCTGTAGTGAAAGTAAATGGAACGATCACCGGAGCCGGCCATTATACATTATATACTGAGGGAGGCAATCCTGGCGCCAATTACACGATTGTGAACGGAACCGGTACACTCACCATCTCGAAAGCCCCGTTAACGATTAAAGCCGATACGGTAACCATCGTTTACGGTGATGCAGTACCTGAACTGAAACCAACATTTGAAGGTTTTGTAGGCAACGACAATCCCGAAATGCTGAACTTCATTTATACGGTTGAGCCAAGTGCGAATCCGGAAAATGCAGGCAAATACAGCTTGAATATTAAATCACTGAGTACGGAGGAAACTAATTACGATGTGAAGCTGGTTCCCGGTGAACTGATCGTAGCGAAAGCAGACGCCAACCTGCAATACGATGTCGAAACAACCTCCATTATGGTAGGCGACTCGGCACTGGTATACGTCACTTGCGATTCTCCTGCAAAAGTGGCTTACTCAACGGAAAATCCGCTTATTGCCGGTTACCGCAAGCATCCTGCCGGAATACATGTGATCGGTAAGGGCGAAGGCGTCACCAAGCTCTACTTCAATGTTCCGGAATCGACCAATTATCTGTCATCTCGCGACTCCCTGATCTTCAATGTGAAGAAAGGAGACGTTGTGGCTAACGAATCGATTACGCTGCAAGGTGTCGGCTTGTATCCTACATTTGTAGAAAGCAGTGCGACGGTTGTTTCTGATATGCCGGTTGCCGCGATCTATGTGATCGATGCTTCCGGTAAAGTACAGAAAGCAATCAAGGCCCCGCAAGAGGTTATCGATCTGAGCCAGTTGAGTAGCGGTTATTATCTGGTTCGTATCAAATTAATGAACGGGCAGGTAAAAACGGTACGTATTGTCAAAAAATAGTTCTGCTTTGTTCCTCTTGCAGGAATAAATAAAAGAAGCCGTCCCGACCTGATGTCGAGGCGGCTTCTTTCCGTTAAAAGATATTATTATGCTGGAGAGCAGGCGTTATCTGTGGATAAAAGTGTATATTTGCTTTCATATCAGATTAACACTTTAAATAATTAATTTCAAATGAAGAGACTATGTATGGCTGTCATGGCAATGTGCTTATTGCTGTCATGTGGCGAAAAGAGAGAAGAGACTACTGTCTCCGGGTTATTGAAATCTAACTTTGTATCGGAAGTAGAAGGCAAACCGACTGCTTTGTATGTGCTGAAAAATAAGAATGGGGCAGAAGCTTGTGTCACAAACTATGGCGGACGTCTGGTGTCTGTAATGGTTCCTGATAAAAAGGGACAGATGACGGATGTCGTGCTGGGTTACGACAATATAGGCCAGTATGTAAATACCGACAGCAACTATGGCGCCCTGATCGGACGCTACGGTAACCGTATCAATCAGGCTAAGTTTACTTTGGATGATACGGAATACATGCTTCCGGTAAACGATGGTCCTCATTGCCTGCATGGCGGTCCGAAAGGATACCACACCCGTATGTGGGATGCCAACCAGCTGAACGACCAGGCTTTGGAACTGACCTATCTTTCTAAAGACGGTGAAGCCGGTTTCCCCGGAAATCTGAATATAAAGGTGACTTATACGTTGACCGACGACAACGCTGTCGACATCAAATATGAAGCTACAACGGATAAGAAAACAATTGTGAACCTGACAAACCACAGTTATTTCAATCTGTCAGGCGTTCCGGGATCTGACGTGCTGGATCAAATGATTATGATTAATGCCGACAACTTCACTCCGGTGGATGAAACATTAATTCCTACTGGTATCAGTCCGGTAGATGGAACTCCTCTGGATTTGCGTACTCCGGTGGCTATCGGTAAACATATCAACGAACCGTTCGACCAGTTGCAGAAAGGTCGTGGCTACGACCATAACTGGGTGTTGAATACAAACGGCAATATGAATGTATTGGCTGCCAAGGCTTACTCGCCGACCAGCGGCATCGCCCTGTCTGTTTATACAAACGAACCGGGTATCCAATTCTATACAGGCAACTTCATGGATGGCAAGGATACCGGCAAACATGGTGTGTTATATCCTCACCGCGGTGCTCTCTGTCTGGAAACACAGCATTATCCTGATTCTCCCAATCATCCGGACTTCCCGAGCGTGGTTCTGAATCCGGGAGAAAAGTATACCAGCGAATGTATCTATAAATTCTCTGTCGAATAATCTGTATAGAGTTATCGAATAGAAGAAAGGGTGTTGTAAAAAGCAAGGACTGATCCTGCTTTTGCAACACCCTTTTTATTTAGAATAACATTCTTGTCTTTTCCTTATACTCTTTATGACCGGGCTTATTAGCCAGTTGCCGTTGCTCCATTAACGGGATAGATATAAAGACAAACAGAAGCGTGTTGACAGTCGCTCCTATCAGCGAGAACCATTCGCCGGGCGCTACGGAAAGCAGCATGAAATAAACGCCCCACCACATACAAATCTCCCCCAGATAGTTGGGATGGCGGGAATATTTCCATAAACCGACATTACAAACTTCTCCCGGATGTTCTTTTCGGAAACGGTGTGCCTGTGTATCCGATGCCAATTGCAGCAAAGCGGACAATATGCATAGCAGGCAACCGGCATACGTCCAGACCGTTGCTTCTGCCACATTCTTTTCAATTAAAAGAAAACCGGGAATCATGGCCAGAAAGACAATAATAGTCGGCATCAGGTTTATTCCGAAGAAGTTAACGATGTGCCACTGTTTGGGTGAATCGTTTTTGTACTTGTCGTACCGCCAATCCTGAATAGTCAGGTTTTTAAAGGTATAAGCCCAGTTGCCCGTCAGGCGGATAGCCCATACCCATACGGCTGTTAGCAACAGGATGACCGGCAATCCGAACGAATCGCAATAGCAGGCATAGCCCGTCAGCATGACAGGTGGCGCTACACTCCAGTAAGGGTCGTAGACCGATGAATTTTTAAATAAAACACCAAAGAACCAAACCAATACAGTTGCCCAGAAGTCGGCAATGAACAGGCGGGCCAACAGGGAATAATCGGTTAGTGTTATAAATATCCAAGCTCCGAGAGCGATTGCACACAGATAAATAAGGGTAATGATAATAAAGCCGGCAGAACGGGATTGTTTGATAGTTGACATATTTCCTTTGTTTTAGTTGTATTATTCTTTCATAAAATTTCTCTATAAGCTTGCTATGAAACAAGTTTTTAAGGGTAAATTTTAAGTGCTCTATCGGGCTTTCCTTCCGGCTATCCGGGAGCAGCAACCAGAATTCATCCCCTCTGTTTTTCTTGTTAATAATTCTTTGCAAACAATATATATTATTGCTTTTACTTATCTTTGTTCCATATTATACGTGAGCCGGGCTTTGAGTTTCGGTTTTTCACGATTTGAATAATGTTAAGCGTTTAAGATATTATCTTTGGAACTGAAAATCGCCAAGTTTAAAGTCGAACAGGGATAATAGGCAACTAAACGCTCACGCTTGTTATATATACTCATGTATATAGAATAGGGCGTGGGCTGTTGTCTTATTATTTGTTCGACAGGTGTTTGGCGATACCTCAGTTTCAGATAATAGATTACAGTTTCCACGCTTTTTTATCATATAAAATGCCAAACGAGGGGAACGGGGCGGCACAGGAATAAAATATGAATCCTAAAGAAAAAGAACGGATTGCTGTTTGCTGTGTTTTACTTGATATGATCAAGAGTCTGGAAGGGAGTGCGGCTCTTTCTGGCTGCCCGCATTATCAGCAGCTGAAAAATAAACTTCTTTTGACTGATGCGGATATAGAAACGGCGCGTGAGGAATCCGTGTTGCTAAGCCTGGCAGCATTAAAAAATGCACATTACAATACAAAGATGTTGTTGGCTATGACAATCAGCGACTTATATTCAAGTTCTATCACTATTTCGCTCAGCCATCGCATCGCTTTTGAAGTCTTGATGAATGCCATCGACTGGCCAATCTCCTTGACTGAAGTGTTGGCGAGAAGCAAAAAGGAATAGGAATATGCTTTGCTTTAGAACAAGTTGTAGTTTGTTCGAAGCACCTTAAATTCAGTACGTCGGTTTATCTGGTCTGCCATCTCCTGTTGCTCGGGAGTTAATGTTAGGATAAACTCTTCTGTCAACACGTCTCCCTCATTCAGGAAGTCGAAACTTTTAGCCAATTTCTTATTAATCACTTTCGGAACGCTTTTGCCGTATCCTTTGGCTTCCAGGCGTTCTTTATCGATACCACCGGCAATTAAGTAATCTACTACCGATTGTGCACGTCGTTGTGCCAAGCGTTCGTTGTACTGTTCGCTTCCTTTGCGGTCGGTATGTGCACCCAGCTCGATGGTTACGTTCGGGTTATCGTTCAGCATCTTAATCATTTCATCCAACGCTTTTTTCGATTCCGGGCGCAGCGTAGCCTTGTCGAAGTCGTAGAAGATATTGTCGATTACGACCGGTTTGCTGATCGGGGAGAGGTAGAAGTCAACGATATAGGTTTCGTTCTTTTCTTCCGGGCCTGTTTTCAGTTCGAAATTCTGGTTGAGGTAACCGCGGGCGCTTGCCATCATTACGTAACGGATATCGCGTTCCAGTTCAACACGATATGTACCGTCTTTCTTTGCCAGTACTTTCTCGTTCAGCCCGTCTTTACCGACGATGCGTACGGTGGCATCTTCTATCGGGTATTCATCCACATCGGAAACGATGCCCTCGATAAAGATGGTAATGATCGGTTTCTCAAACGAATACAGATGGTCGTAGCCGCGTGCGTCGTTACGGTTGGAGCTGAAAAAGCCTTTCTCCTTATTTCCTTCGAACGTGATGCCGAAATCGTCGGCCATCGAGTTGATCGGGGCTTTCAGGTTTTCGACATGCCAATGGCCGGTACTGTCCTGGGTGGCTTTGAACAGGTCGAGTCCGCCCATGCCGGGATACCCGTTAGAGGCAAAATAGAGAGTGACGGAGTCGCGCACGTAGGGGAACATTTCGTCGCCGGGCGTGTTGATTTCCGGCCCCAGGTTCTCCATTGGCCCGAAATCGTTGCCTACCAGGCGCGAGCGGAAAATGTCTTTGCCGCCAAAGCCGCCGACTGCGTCTGATACATAATACAGATATTTTCCGTCGGGTGAGACGGCTGGATGCCCCAAGGCGGTGACAGAGTCTTTTACGATAGCGGCGCGTGTGCCTTTTCCCCACTTGGCACTGCTGCGGGTGGAGACGTATATTTCGGATGTACGCGGACCTTCCGGGTCTTGGGCGCAGTAGGTGTAATACATCGTGTTGCCGTCTTTTGAGAAAGAAGGCGTTCCTTCGTCGAATTCGGTGTTTACTTCATCTTCCAGTTCGATGGGGGCAAGCCAGTTGCCTTGTTCGTCTTGTTTGACGAGGAAGAAGTCGTTGTTTCTTGCACCGGTGATGGCGCTTATCGTTTCGTCTTTATCTTTTCCGACTCCTTTGGGCGTACGGGAAGAAGTAAAATAGAGCTGGTCGTATTTCTCACCGAACAGCATCGGGCTGAACTCTCCGCGACGGGAATTGAATTTCTCCATTTTCCGAACGACATAACGGGTAGGGTTCTGTTTCCACTGCGGAGCCAGTTCGCACCCTTCGATACCGTTGAGTGCCAGTTCGCTTTCCGGGTTTACTTTCAGGAATTCGTTATAATAACGTATGGCATCGGCATACTTGCCGGCTTTCTGGTACATCTGTCCCAGGCGCAGGTTGACGATGCTGTCGGGATAGTCGTAGCGCAAGGCGTTCATATAAGCACTGGTTGCCCGCGGCGTATTGTTGATAAGCCGGTTACAATCAGCCATCCGGTAAGCAATATACCCGCGCAAATCCCGCTTCTGTGGTGATGTTTTCGTATAAACTTTCCTGTAAATAGCCGCCGCCTCAAAGTATTCGCCAATGCGCTGCTTCTCCTCCGCATCGCTCAGTTTCGCCGATTTGCAGGAAAACAGCAGTAAGGCTGACAGGAATAGTAATATATAGGGAGTAAACTTCTTATTCATCACCGGATAATCTTTATAATATGTAATAACGAACAGAACGAAAGGATATTGCCTTCATTCGGTATTCCTTATTATAACAATAGCGAACTATCCCCATAACTCAGAAACCTGAACTCATGCGCGAGGGCATAATCGTAGATGTTCTTCCAGTCGCCTTTGACGAAGGCGGAGATCAGGAGGAGCAGGGTGCTTTTGGGCTGGTGGAAGTTGGTGACGATGCCTTTTACGATCTTGAACTCATAGCCCGGAGCGATGATGATCTGGGTGGCGGTGACCAATGTATTCAGCTGATGTTTGTCCAGATAATCGAGGATTTGTTGCAACGCTTCGGCTGCCGTCAGCCGGTTGTTGGCCTCTTCGTAAGGCATCCACTGCTTGACGATCATATCCGTTGAGGTCGCTTCGGGGTACGAGGCGAGCGTGATGCCGATATAATAAAGACTCTCCAGCGTGCGCACCGAAGTGGTTCCGACAGCTACGATATGTCCCAGGTTCTGCATCACCCGCTCAATCGTACTGCGGCGTACCGAGATATATTCGGTATGCATTTCATGCCCTTCGATCGTTTCGCTTTTGACCGGTTTGAACGTGCCTGCCCCCACATGCAGCGTCAGTTCTTCTCGTTGGAAACCTTTGGCATCCAGATCGGCAAGCACTTCCGGCGTGAAATGCAACCCGGCGGTCGGAGCGGCCACCGAGCCTTTTATCTTAGAGTAAACCGTCTGATAGGTTTTCAAGTCGCTCTCCTCCGTCTTGCGGTGCAGGTAAGGCGGGATCGGCAATTCGCCGACGGCATCCAGCACTTCGGCAAAACTGAATCCCTCGTCCCATAGGAAACGGATGCGGAATGTTTCGCCGTAACTCTCCACCTTTTCGGCACGCAACGTAACCGTCTTCCCGTCCATCTGAATCTCCCGCGACAAATAAGCCTCTTTCCATTTCTTCGCATTGCCAATCAGGCAAATCCAGCAACATTCGCCGGTAGTCTGGAAGATCAGCTCGTAATCGTGCGGCTCTGCCGGTTCCAGGCAAAACACCTCGATCTGTGCCCCCGTCAGCCGTTGAAACAGCAAACGCGCCTGAATGACACGCGTGTTGTTGAACACCACCAGCGAATCCTTCGGCAGATAATCCGTAATATGCTTGAAAATACTCTCGCTCACCTCGCCGTTGCGGTAAAGAAGCAGTTTCGATTCGTCGCGCTTCGGCAGCGGGAACTTGGCGATTCGCTCGTCGGGCAGTGGATAATTGAAATCTTCGATGCTTATTTGTTGCGTTTTTGTATTCATTGTTCTCTTTGTTAT
>JAJPZM010000329.1 GCA_021204335.1 Parabacteroides sp.
TAATATAATATATCATATTTCAGACGTTCTATCATCTTATCGACATCGTTTGCATATCCGTATTTCACCATTCCCAGTGAAGTAATGCCCGGACGCACATTATGCAACAAATAGTAATAAGGCGCTTTTTTCACGATTTGATCGATAAAATACTTTCTTTCGGGACGAGGGCCGACAATCGACATATCCCCTTTCAACACATTCCAGAACTGAGGGAACTCATCCAGCCGGTACTTCCGCAGCATACGCCCAAACGGAGTGATCCGCCTGTCATCTTCCGACGAAAGCAAGGGTCCTTTATCTTCCGCATCGACATACATAGTCCTGAATTTATAGATGTAAAAGGGTTTCCCCATATAACCGATCCGTTCCTGGCGAAAAAACACCGGTCCCGGCGAATCTTTCTTTACCCGCCAGGCTATATACAGAAACATCGGCGACAACCCGACCAGCACCAATGCGGAAAGAACCTTATCCATCACAAACTTGATATTCTTTTCGACCGACGACATATTGTTTTCCGTCACGTTCACCAACGGAATGCCCCTAATCGTCTTTATCTTTACCTGCGACAACATGCTTAGCTTATCCACCAACACCTTGATAGGCAGCTTATAATGATAAAGCGAATAGAGAATGGCCAACAACTTCTTATTGTCGTCCGTTTCAGCGGCAAGAACCAGTTCATCGATCCGGTTCTCCTCGATAAGCCCCGGCAAATCGGATAAATCCCCGAGGACGCACACATCTTCAACCGCCAGCGGAGTTGTGTCGTCTTCCGGAATAAAGCCGCTGATATGATACCCCATCCGATAAAGATCGCGGGCTATCCAGGCCGCTTTCGCACCGGCCCCTATTATCAGCACGTTCATCGCAAGCTCCCGGCTTTTTATCTTCCGCAAACCGCTCTGCGTGATTGCCAGACGGGGTATATAAGTCAGGAAGAATTGCAATCCGAACAGAACAAAGAGCAATTCATAATAAACATGGAAAGAACGGGGCAGATCGTTCAGCACCACCACGAAGAAGATAAACACGACCCCGATCAGCACCGTAACAAAAGTGGTAAACAACTCTGTCAATCGCGACTTCCCGAACGGTTTATTATAGTAGCCGGAAAAATAATGCAACGCCAGCCAGAAGAACGGCACGAACAACTGCCCTTTCAGCACCTGCGTATATGCCAGATAGTTCACAAAGGACGAACCCCCTTCGTAAACCGCCAGTTCTTCATAGCGTAGCCAGTTAAACAGAAACCAAGCTACGGCTGCCGATATAAAATCCAATAGTATGTATTTTAGCGCCTGCCTGCTTTTCTTCATTCTTATCTGATCACCTGAATAAGACCTCCGGCACCCAGCTTGATAATGTTCGACGGTTGTGCCTTACTCATATCGTCCTGGCGATAAGAAACGATGTAATCCACACCATTCTTAATCACATCGGACACCTCGGAAAAATTAGCGGGAGAAGGTTCGCCGCTTACATTGGCAGAGGTAGAAACCAACGGTTTACGGAAACGTTCGCATAACTTGCGGGAAAATTCTTCGTTGGTTATACGTATGCCCACACTGCCGTCGTCGGCCAATAAGTTTTTTGCCAGATTCTTCGCATTGGAATAAATAACAGTCAACGGTTTATCGGCTACCTCGATCAGATCCCAGGCAATATCCGGAATATCATTCACATACATATTCAATTTGGCAGAACTATCCATCAGAACCAGCATAGCCTTATTGTCTGCCCTCCTCTTTAAATCGTACACACGCTGCACGGCTTTTTCGTTAGTCGCATCACAGCCAATTCCCCAGATAGTGTCTGTGGGATAAAGGATTATACCACCTGCCTGCATCACCTCGCAGGCCTTCTTAATATCTTCTGTCATTGTTTTTTAAAATATTATGACAAATATACAGGAATATTTTACAAGATACCACACTATTTCGAGAAAACATCCAAACCTTTTTTCGGCAGAGGTAGGTGTAAAAGAATTTAGAGGTACGTCTAAATCGATTTACACCTACCTCTAAATCAGTTTACACCTACCTCTAATTAAAAAGTCGTTGAAGGCTGTTTTTTTATTGTTAATAAATAGCCGGCAAACCAGCAATATTCATTTTAATTTCTAACTTTACGGGTTCAAAAGAAAGAAGCTTGCTTTTTTCGGATTGATACTCATCCTGCACCATGGAAAATGCAAGATGACCAGGGAGATAAAGAAAAAAACAATATATAATGATTAACAAATGGAATTTTCAAACCCCGACAGAAGAAGAATTACGTAAGAGAGATGCACTGGCGGCCGAAATAGGATTCAGCCCGGTTATCTGTCTGTTGCTTGTTCAAAGAGGGATTACAACGGCAGAAGAAGCCCGGAAATTCTTTAAACCCAGCTTGAACGATCTGCACGACCCGTTCCTGATGCCGGATATGGATAAGGCGGTAAAGCGGCTCAACAGAGCACTTGGGAATAAGGAAAAAATCATGATCTACGGCGATTACGATGTAGATGGAACAACGGCCGTATCGCTAGTGTACAAGTATTTAAGACCCTATTCATCGACGTTGGACTACTACATTCCCGACCGGTATGACGAAGGCTACGGTATTTCTTACAAAGGGATCGACTATGCCTCCTCCAACGGAGTTACATTAATTATTTCGCTCGACTGCGGCATCAAGGCAATCGAGAAAATCGAGTATGCCAAAGAAAAAGACATCGATTTCATCATCTGCGACCACCACATGCCGGATGATACGCTTCCCGACGCAGTAGCCGTATTGGATGCCAAACGCGTCGACTCGATCTATCCCTACGAACACCTTTCCGGGTGCGGTGTAGGCTTCAAGTTCATGCAGGCGTTTGCCAAAAGCAATAACTTCCCGTTCTCCGAACTGGAAAAACTGTTGGAACTGACGGCTGTCAGCATTGCTTCCGATATCGTACCGATTACGGGTGAAAACCGCATCCTGGCTTATTACGGGCTAAAGCAGTTGAACAGCAACCCGAGCCTAGGGCTGAAAGGAATTATCGACATCTGCGGGCTGACCGGAAAAGATATCACGATTAGCGACATCGTGTTTAAAATTGGCCCCCGCATCAATGCGTCCGGGCGAATGATGAACGGCAAGGAAGCCGTCGACCTCCTGCTGGCAAAAGATGTTGAATCGGCTCGTGAAAAGAGTGAAAATATCAACCAGTACAACGACGAACGCCGGGAACTGGACAAGAAAATAACCGACGAAGCCAACGCGATCATCGATGAATTCGCCAATATGGAAGACCGGAAGGCGATTATCGTCTACAATCCGGGCTGGCATAAAGGCGTAATCGGTATCGTCGCTTCCCGACTGACGGAAAAGTATTACCGCCCCGCTGTCGTTCTGACCAAGTCGTCCGAACTGATCACCGGTTCCGCCCGCTCGGTAACCGGCTTCGATATATACAAGGCTATCGAGAATTGCCGCGACCTGCTGGAAAACTTCGGGGGACATACCTATGCAGCCGGGCTTTCCCTGAAAGAAGAAAATCTAGACGCTTTCACCGAACGTTTCCTCAAGCTGGCAGCCGAGGAGATTATCCCGGAACAGATGATCCCGCAAATCGATATCGATGCCATCCTCGACCTGAAAGACATCAATACCAAGTTCATGAGCGAGCTTAAAAAGATGAATCCTTTCGGGCCTGACAACCAGAAACCGGTATTCTGCTCGCTGAATGTGAAGGATTACGGCACTAGCAAGCTGGTCGGAAAGGAACTGGAACATATCAAGCTGGAACTGATAGACGACAAGTCGAACACGCCCATCCACGGCATTGCTTTCGGAATGCACGAGCATAGCAATCATATCAAAGGGATGAAGTCGTTCAATATTTGCTATACGATCGAAGAAAATACATATAACGGAAATACGACCTTGCAGTTGATGGTAAAAGACATCAAGGTCGACGATATATGAAGGACACCGGTGGACGTCTACTATAAGATACTTGAAAAGTATTGGGGATACCCTGCTTTTCGCCCGTTACAGGAAGAGATTATCCACTCCGTTTGCGAGGGAAAAGATACACTGGGGCTGATGCCGACAGGTGGAGGTAAGTCGATTACCTTCCAGGTGCCGGCATTAACCATGGAGGGGATATGCATTGTCGTCACCCCGCTGATCGCCCTGATGAAAGACCAGGTAGACAACCTGAAGCGTCTGGGCATCAAGGCCACAGCCGTCTATTCGGGCATGACCCGCCAGGAGATCATCACACAACTGGAAAATTGCATCTTCGGCGATTATAAATTCCTCTATGTATCGCCGGAACGACTGGCCACCGAGATATTCATCTCGAAACTGCAAGCCATGAACGTATGTCTGCTGGTCATCGACGAGAGCCATTGTATCTCGCAATGGGGATACGATTTCCGTCCTTCCTACCTGAAGATAGCCGACATCAGGGAGCAACTTCCCGGCGTGCCGGTGCTGGCACTGACCGCCACAGCCACCCCCGAAGTTGTAAACGACATCCAGGAGTGGCTGCACTTCAAGGAGAAAAACGTTTTCCGCAAAAGCTTCGTGCGGAAAAACCTCGCCTACATCGTCCGCCGGACGGAAGATAAGGTAGGCTCGCTGATCTATATCCTGGGAAAGGTGCCGGGAACAGCCATCGTATATGTGCGCAACCGGAAACGCACCAAAGAGGTAGCCATCATGCTCCGGGAAGCCGGTATTTCGGCAGACTTTTTCCATGCCGGGCTCAACCGCGACGAAAAAGACCTGCGCCAAAGCCGCTGGAAGAACAACGAATGCCGGGTCATCGTCTCCACCAACGCTTTCGGTATGGGTATCGACAAGCCCGACGTGCGCCTGGTAGTCCATCTGGATATGCCCGGTTCGCTGGAAGAATATTACCAGGAAGCCGGACGTGCCGGACGTGATGAACAAAAGGCGTATGCCGTCACCCTATGCTCCAACATCGACAGTACGAAGCTGAAGAAACGGCTTGCCGACGAGTTTCCCGACAGGGATTTCATCAGCCGGGTCTACGATGCATTGGGCAATTATTACCAGATAGCCGTTGGATTCGGGCTGGATACGGTGCACGACTTTTCGCTGATCGACTTCTGCTCGGCGTATAAGTTTTCGCATTTACAGGCGCACCATGCCCTTAAAATACTCGAACTTGCCGGGTATATCGAATATACGGAAGAACAGGAAAACACTTCCCGCCTCCTGTTCACTGTTACCCGCGACGAACTTTACAAATACCTGCATCAGGACAGGATAACGGATGAAGTAATACAATGTATCCTTCGCTCCTACACCGGCCTGTTTTCAGATTATGTATATATTAATGAAGGGCTGATCTCCACCCGCACCGGATTAAGTCAGCAGGAGATATACGAAACCCTGGTCGGCTTGTCGAAATACAGGATCGTAAATTATATCCCGCATAAGAAAACGCCGCTGATCATTTATACCCGTACCCGGGAAGAAATCAAATACCTCTCGATCCCCCGCTCCGCCTACGAGGAACGGAAAGAACGTTTTGAAAGCCGGATCAGCCGGGTAATCGGTTATATGAACGAAGAACGGGTATGCCGCAGCCGGATGCTGATCTCTTACTTCGGTGAAAAGGGCACATCCGATTGCGGTTGCTGCGATGTATGCCTGGCTAAAAACAGTTCGGGGCTCAACAACTACACCTTCAATTCCATACGCGACACGTTGCTGGAAAAGCTTGCCGACAGCCCGCAAGAGGTAAAGATACTGGCAGAAAACCTGCCGTTTACTTCGGATAAAGTAATCACCGCCATACGCTTCCTTGCCAACCACGACGAACGCTTTTTGCTGAAAGACGGCATGCTAAGCCTTACGCAACCCCTTTCCTGATAATTTTATTGAATTTTGCTTTAGCCGCATAAAAACCATCGATATTCAGCATTCTTCACATCTTCCTATACAATTAGCCCAACAGTCCTGTTTATAATGAGACTATCTTTATCATTTACAAAAATAAACATTATGATGACAATGAAGAAAAGTAAAAACAAGCATCTCCTGCTCTCCGAATGTATCAACGAACGCGTTGAGAGCAAGCGATTGATGA
>JAJPZM010000022.1 GCA_021204335.1 Parabacteroides sp.
AATGTAAGCTGTAATCCCACGATATAGGAGCGGGTGAACGGATAAATCTCTTTATCAACTCCTGTATTCAAAATCTTTCCGGTAGAGAATTCAGGATCGATACCGCTATAATTAGTGATGGTAAACAGGTTTTCACCACTTACATACAATCTTAGTTTATCAACGAAAAGTTTTTTCATCAATATTGCAGGCAATGTATATCCTATTTGTAATTGACGGAGGCGGACAAAGTTTCCATTTTCCAGAAAACGATCACTTTCCCTCGAGTTATTATTAGGATCCTGCAAAACGGCGCGAGGTACAGTTGTATTTGTATGACTAGTTGTCCATGCATCTAATGTTGAAGTCAACATATTGGTTCCCGAGCTCATTCCTTCAAAGAAATAACGGTTACCGTTATACAGTTTATGTCCCCAGCCACTTCCTAATAAGAGTGAAAAATCAATACCTTTATAAGAGAAACCTGCCGAAAGGTTAGCTTCCAGTTTCGGCATTCCGGAACCGCAAGACTCTTTATCATCTTCGTCTATCTGACCATCGCCATTCACATCACGAAAACGGATATCTCCCGGACGGGCATTCGGTTGCAATAATTCACCGTCTTTATTCACATGAGCTGCTACTTCCGCATCATTCTGGAAGATACCATCTGCACGATACAGGTAGAAACTTGCAATCGGTTCTCCAACAAGTGTCTGAGTCGGAAAATGTTCCGTACCCCATTTCAAGCCATCCCCGTATAAAGCCTGTTTCGGATCAGAAAGTTCCAGCACTTTATTACTTGTTGTTGTCAGGTTCAGTCCCACATTATAATCCCAATCGCCTTTTTTATCAGCCCAGTTGATCTCCAACTCAAAACCGGAGTTACGGATTTTACCGACATTCATCACCGGGTTATTCAATCCTACGGAAGGAGCCAGTTTCTTGGTGATCAACATATCCTCTGTTTTATTATAATAATAGTTCAAAGTTCCGGATAAACGACCGTTCAACAAACCATAATCGATACCGACATTCTTTGTATCAGTCGTTTCCCATTGCAGGTTACGGTTAGCCAACCCGGTAGCGATACTTCCCGGCCATGGACTTGAACCATTTCCCTGTACACTACCCATATCCATAGAATTCCCGTTAGTAATCAACGCCTGGAAATCGTAATAGCCAAGCGCCTGCTCATTACCTAAACGTCCCCAGCTGGCACGCAACTTCAAATTACTGATCACTCCGTCTTTCGGGAAAAATTCTTCCTCCGTAATTCTCCATCCCAAAGCAACTGAAGGGAAAACACCCCAACGACTGTCTTTACCGAATTTAGAAGAACCGTCTGCACGAACTGTAGCCTGGAGCATATAACGTCCGGCATAAGAGTAGTTCACACGACCAAAGAAAGAGGCACGGTTATAATCGTATAATGAACCGTCTCCACTATAAGTACCGCCTGAACCAACTCCGATCGTTGCAAAATCTGGATCCAGGAACCCTGCTGGCTTTTCTGATGTTACCAATTGACCATCCTTTACTTCATAAACTGTAGTCTTGCCATCAACCTGTATTTCATTCCAGTTATATTTACGGATCTGAACAGAATTACCAGCCATTACATTCAGGGAATGTTCTTTGAATTTCTTATCAAAAGTCAATACGTTGTCTATCACCTGGTCTTCCCAATAATATGACTTTTCATATTGGGAAGGATAGTCTTGTTTTGCTTTCACATCTGCGACATACGCCGGCATGTGACGTTTATAACGATAGTGTTCTCCACGATACGAATAAGCAGTTTTGAAAGTGAGCCATTCTGCCAAATGAATGGTCAATGCGGCATTTGCATCCATATTATATGTTTTGCCGCCACCCTGACGATATGTGTAATCTGCCATTACATTACGATTACTGGGCAGACCATCATGATCAGTCAATCCGAAACCATATTCTTTTGTATCATCGTATACTGACACCAACGGAGAAATACCATAAACTTCCTTCAATGAATATTGCGGTTGCTTTTCATCCTTAGCTATAAATGACAGATTGGCATCCAGATCGAATATATTCTTGGTAACAGATAATTTCATACGGGCATTATCCTGCTTAAAACTATTTCCCAACAGGATACCTTTATCATCCGAATGGTTATAAGATACGGAATAACGAGCTTTTTCACTTCCACCGCGAACACTTACCTGATAATTTTGTGTTAACCCACCACGAAACATTTCATCCTGCCAGTTTATATCAGGATAAGAAGACGGATTTGCCAAATAATTAGTAATATAAGCAGGATAATCAACAGTTTTATTCGGATATTGAAGATTATAATTATCATACATTTGTTTGTGCACCTGTACATATCCCTCCGAATTCAATAAATCCAACTGATTGGCTACTTTTGAAAAGTTCAGATAAGCATTTACATCGACTTTCAGATCGCCTTTTTACCGTTTTTAGTGGTTACCATGATAACGCCATTAGCTGCCGTAGAACCATAAATAGCAGCTGCCGCACCATCCTTCAAGACTTCCATCGCGGCAATATCCTGAGGATTGACATTACTTATATCACCGGGAAAACCATCAATTATATATAAAGGCTCATTATTTCCGAATGATTTCACACCACGTATTTTGACAGAGATACCAGCACCAGCATTACCCCCATTTTTCTGAATACTGACACCAGATACTTTACCTTGCAAAGCTTCTGCCGGATTAGTTGTTGCACGGCTTGTCAATTCTTCTACATTGACGGAAGAAATAGCTCCTGTCAAATCACTCTTTTTCATTGTACCGTAACCGACAACAATAACTTCATTCAGTTTTTCTGCATCTTCTGATAATCGGACTTCCAAATAAGGCTGTCCATTATATACGATCTGCTGTGTTGTATATCCGATATAAGAAAAAAGAAGAACATCCCCTTTCTTTACAGACAACTCAAAATTGCCATCCATATCGGTTGTAGCACCCTCAGTTGTACCCTTTTTCAAGATGTTTACACCAATGGCCGGTACTCCGGTCTCATCATAAACAACACCTTTTACATTTACGTTTTGAGCAAAACCCCAAAAGGGGAAAAGGGAAAGGAGCACCATAACAATTGATGTCCTTAGAAAAGAACCGGTAGTAAACCGGTATTTGCATTGCGATATTCCCATGACTGTTTCAATTAGATTAAATTAATAAAGTTTTGCTGCAAGGATAGTCGTTTATTGTCCCTTTGTCAATACTTTATCAGCCTATCTAATATCTACATTTCTAAAAAAATGGGATGTTTTTATCTACAACGCGGATTGAAAGTCTATTGATTATCTGTTCATTATAATGAAAAAAAGAATACTACATCAGATACTTTTCATATATTCGGTCAAACTCTCATCCGTTTCCAGATTCAGATGTTTGCGTAACCGATATCTTGCCATGTTTACAGTCTTAGGAGTCGAGTCTATAACAGAGGCTATTTCCTTTGTGGATAAACCTATGCGAAGCAATGAGGCCAAACGTTGCTCATTTTTCGATAAATCCGGATGAAGTTTGGATAACTTATCTATAAAACGGGCATTCACTTTATCTATCAGCAATTCTGTTTCAGTATTTCTGGCATTAAACTGGGATATATAAGCATTAATACTTCTTAAATGAGCATCCATTTCAGAACCGGATAACTTATAACCTTCTTTCAAAAGCGACTGTATATTTGCCAGTAAATCATTACGGCTACGTACAAAAAAAGCGAAGTTCGTTAATTCACGCCGGTTATAATCCAATTCCTGCTGTGCAGTCTGAGCTTCAATTTCGGCTTGTTGAAGTTTCAGCGCGATTAGTTCTTTCTCCTGTTCCTCCAACTTCCTCGAAGCCTCCAATATTTGTATCTTTTTCTGTTGACGGCTATGGAAAGTAACATAGAATAATATAAGCAATACGGCAATAGCAATCAGTATTGCTATAAAACTCTGCATTCTAAGACTCTTGATCTGAAAAGTCTGCTTCTGGAGTATCATTTTGTGTTCCTTCGCTTTCAAGCGCTTTTGAATAAGGTTCAGTTCGATTCGCCTCATCTCGTCTTTTGCCGACAAGTTCTGTTCCATCTCATACAGATTCTTCAGATTTATATAAGCCTTTTCATAGTTACCCATCGCCTCGTGGATCCACGAGGCGTACCGATAATTATCGGCGATCAATTCTTTCGCTGTGATTTTACGAGTATACATCATTGCTGTATCTAAGGCAGCCAATCCCTTCTCATATTCGTTTGCATAAAAATATTGCGTTCCCAGATTATTATAATTTTCTCCTAACGACCAGATTGTACCTAAAGAGTCATTTATAGCAATTGCCTCCCGTAACATCGCAATCTTCTCCTCTGTATTCCCTTCATACAAACAGAGGTTATTAAGGTCCACGGCTACAAGCTTCTTATCACCCAATTCTCTGTTTATTTTTAAAGCGGCTTTAAAATTATCTTCAGCTTTTTCATTATCAGGTACCAGTATATAAACCAAGCCACGAGTATTATAGCACATAGCCAGACTTTTGAGATCATTAGCCTTCTTACAAATATCAATAGCCTTATCAACATATTGAAAAGCGGTATTCAAATCACCTAATTTAGTATAACAGCCAGAAAGGCGTACATAGATATAAGCACTTTGATTGGGTTCGTCTATAGGAACATTCTCCAGGGCATTAGTCATAGATTCAAACCCCATATCAAAATCCCCCCCTGATTCATATAAGCTTCTCCTAGTGTAGACTGTGCCTTTGCCAAGAGACTCTTATCACCTCTTTTTGAGCTTCTGTTATTGCAACATTCGAATAATATATAGCCTTGGAAGGATCTATTTTTAGCATTTCTTCCGCTTTACTGATAAAATCATTTATATTACCATCAGTGTCTGTATTTTGAGAAAAAGCCGGCAAAAGTGTAGATAAACCTAAAAGAATAGGCAAAAGAAAGGTTACGTTTAATAGTTTTTTTCATTTATCCCTGCTGTTTTAGAAAAGCAAATGTATAAAAAATCAGATGAAACCACAACTGTGAACAGATTACTATTGGATATATAGTAAAAAGAAAAAGGATGCCCTAAAGCATCCTTTTCTCTATTCTTATAGCTTTATTTCCTTTAATATCTTATCCGTCGCCCCGACATGATCGCTTACGAAATGTCCGGCACTACTACCCGAAGCTTCCAGTACTTCGCGATAAATTAGCAATTCGTCCATCTTTTCGCAGAAGGTCTGCCAGTCTGAAACAGAGAAACCGCCACCTACTGCAATCAAGTCTTTCGCTTCCTTAAACTTATGATATCGGGGACCGAACAATATGGGAATGCCATAAACGGCGGCTTCCAACGTATTATGAATGCCGGCACCGAAACCGCCGCCAATATAAGCGATGGTGCCATAACGGTAGATAGAAGAAAGCAAACCGAAACTATCCACGATCAGGCAATCTTTCCCCTCCAGCAAACTTCCGTCCTGGATCACTTCCGATAAACGGACGGAAGGACGTTTCAGCAACGATTCGATATACATCAGGTGCTCACGATGAATTTCGTGCGGGGCAATGATCAGCTTCATCTCCGGATACTCGTTGAAGTAAGGGATCAGTATTTCTTCATCCTGCGGCCAGGAACTACCCGCAATCAGCGTTTGCTTCTTCTCCTCGCCTCCTTCATACACGAATTGTTCCACATGCGGTAGTTCGCGTGCCTGCTTACGCACATCGAGCACCCGGTCGAAACGGGTATCGCCTGCCACCGTTACATTCGTGATACCAAACTCGTTCAACAGCGCGGCCGAACGGTCGTCCTGCACAAACAGGTGGGTGAAGCAATACAGCATTTTCCGGTAGGGATAGCCGAACCACTGGAAGAACAGCTGGTCGCGACGGAAGATAGAGGAAATGATATAGACAGGGATATTCCTGTTCTTCAACTCATGCAAGTAGTTTCCCCAGAACTCGTATTTGATAAATACCGCGATAGCCGGATTCGCCAGGTTCAGGAACTTCTTCACCCGGAAAGGCGTATCGAAGGGCAGATAACAGATGACATCCGCCCCGTTATAATTCTTACGCACTTCGTATCCCGAAGGAGAAAAGAACGTTAGCAGTATTTTGTATTCCGGGTGTTCCGCCCTGATTTTCTCCATCATCGGACGACCTTGTTCAAACTCTCCCAGCGAAGAGGCATGAAACCAGATGTATTTTGCATTCCGGTCTATCTTCTCGCGGAGAATAGAATTCGTCTTCCACTGCCCCAGACGCATCATCCGGGCTTTTTTATGGAACGGAGAGATCAACGCAATGATAAATGCGTAAAAGTGGATTGCCAGGCTATACATATCTTACTTCAGTACTTCGATCGCTCTTTGAATACGACGGATAGATTCTTCTTTTCCCAATGCTTCTGTGATATCGAAAATATGCGGGCCCTTGCCTTCGCCTACCAATGCAAGGCGGGTTGCATTCATGATATTGCCCAAATGATAGCCTTTGCTTTCGATCCAGGCTTTCACTTCTTCTTCGGTTCCTTCGATATCGAACGGTTCGTGCACGCGCAATACTTCAATTAGCTCGGCCAACTGGGTTGCCGAGTTGGCCTTCCAACGTTTCTTGGTCGTCTTTTCGTCATATTCCGTCGGGGCAACAAAGAAGAAGGCACAAACGTCCCATAATTCCTTGATAAAGGAAACGCGGTCTTTCATCATGCCCACCACTTTTTCCACATAAGCCGGATCGGCTTTTATGCCGTGGCTTTCAAGGATCGGCATGAACAGGGCGGCCACCTCTTTATTGTCTTTCTTCTGGATATACTGGTGGTTGAACCATTTTCCTTTTTCGTAATCGAACTTGGCACCGACCTTGCTGCAACGTGTCAGGTCGAAGTACCTAATCAGTTCTTCCATGCTCATGATCTCCTGATCGTTACCCGGGTTCCAACCCAGCAGAGCCAGGAAATTAACAACCGCTTCCGGCAGGTAACCGCTTTCGCGATAGCCCGAAGAGATATCGCCGGTCTTCGGATCGTGCCATTCCAGAGGGAATACAGGGAATCCCAGACGGTCGCCGTCACGCTTGCTCAACTTGCCGTTTCCTTCCGGTTTCAGCAATAATGCCAGATGGGCAAACTGCGGCATCGTATCCGCCCAACCCAGATAACGGTATAATAATATGTGAAGCGGGGCGCTCGGCAACCATTCTTCACCACGGATTACATGGGTGACTTCCATCAGATGGTCGTCTACGATATTTGCCAGGTGGTAAGTAGGCAACTGGTCAGCCGATTTATATAATACTTTATCATCCAGGATAGAAGAGTTGATTACCACTTCTCCGCGGATAATATCGTTTACATGGATATCTTCGTTCGGTTCGATCTTGATACGGACAACATATTGGTTGCCGGCATCGATCAACGCTTTTGTTTCCTCAGCAGAAAGAGTCAGCGAGTTACGCATCTGCAAACGGGTGGAAGCGTCATACTGGAAATTGGCAATCTCCTGACGTTTGGCATCCAGTTCCGCAGGCGTATCGAATGCGATATAAGCCAGACCGTCATTCAACAACTGGTCGACATATTGCTTGTAGATCGCTTTCCGTTCGCTCTGGCGATAAGGACCCTGCTCACCACCAAAGTTAACACCTTCATCAAACTTGATACCTAACCAGGTAAGCGCCTCTATGATATAAGCTTCGGCACCGGGAACAAACCGTTGAGAATCGGTATCTTCAATACGGAGAATGAGATCACCGCCATTTTGTTTGGCAAATAAATAATTGTATAAAGCTGTACGAACACCTCCGATATGCAGCACCCCTGTCGGGCTGGGTGCAAAACGGATTCTAACTTTCCTTTGAGTCATAATTCTTTGATTCTATAATAATGCGGCAAAAGTAGGCCTTTTTTTTCTCTTAATAAACTTTTTTACGTACATTTCGCCCTTAAACGAGAAACTTATGAAACTAAAGAACTATAGTATACATCCTGCCGTATATTTTACCGTAGCGGCATTGCTTATCGCTTACTTCTTTCCGCGTGAAGGGAAGTTCCGTTATCAATTCTACGAAGGGAAGCCCTGGAGATACGGATTGCTTACCGCACCCAGCGATTTTCCCATCTACAAAACAGACGCAGAAGTGGAAGCGGAAAAAGATAGCGTCCTGAAGAATTTCGAACCTTATTTCCGCATGGATGCCACCATCGAGAATAAGGAGATTGACAAATTGCGGGAAGCCTACTCCGCTGGTTTAAACCGGAAAGCGACACCGGCTTATATGCAATATATCGAGAACAGTCTGAACAACTTATATAAGAACGGTATTATCGCCTCCCAGGAGCTGGACGACCTGAAAAAAGATAACCATGAACGCATCAACCTGTTGGAAAACAATATTGCCCACTCGCGGTATGTCAGCGACTTTTTTACGATTAAGACAGCCTACGAGTTTATCATCAACAATTGTCCGCCGCGGCTGGAGAAAGCGGTTTTGCAGTCCTGCGATATTAATAACTACCTGACCGAAAATATCGCCTACAACAAAGAGATGTCGGAAAAGGTGAAAGATGATATGCTCCGCAGTGTTTCACTGGCAAATGGCATGGTACAGGCGGGAGAACGAATCGTCGACCGGGGAGAAATTATCGATAACCATACATATAATGTATTACGTTCGCTGAAAATCGTACACGAAAGCAAGTCGGGGGGCGCCCAGCGGCAGAGTATCATCCTGGGCGGGCAGTTTGTGCTGGTGATAGGTATTATCTTCTGTTTCTGGTTGTACCTGTGGTCGTTCCGGTTGAAAATATTGCACAACAGGCGGAATGCGCTGTTCCTGATCCTGTGTATATTTGTCAGTTGCATATTGACGGAGCTTTGCGTCACATACGGTTTATTCAATGTGTATATATTGCCTTTTGCCATTGTGCCGATTGTGGTACGTACCTTTTTCGACTCGCGGACGGCTTTGTTTACACACCTTGTTATCGTGCTGATCTGTTCGCTGATGGTTCCTTTCCCGCATGAGTTCCTGCTGTTACAGATCATTGCAGGGATGGTCGTAACGTTTAGCTTGAAGGATTTGTTGGAACGGTCGCAGCTTATCCGGTGCGCCTTCCTTATTTTTATGTCGTACACGTTATGTTATATCGGTCTGGCGCTATACCAGGAAGCAGATTTCAATAAAATAAACTGGGTAATGCCGCTCTATTTCGGCATCAACTTTATCCTGCTGATGTTTACTTATATTCTGGTTTACATGCTGGAGAAGACTTTCGGTTATGTGTCGAGCATCACATTGGTGGAGCTATCCAATATCAATACATCGATCCTGAAAAAGCTGTCGGAGACGGCGCCGGGCACATTCCAGCATTCCTTGCAAGTCTCTATCCTGGCTTCCGAGGCGGCAGCCAGGATTGGAGCCAATTCGCAGTTGGTACGTACGGGAGCGATGTATCATGATATCGGGAAGATGGCGAATCCGGCATTCTTCACCGAAAACCAGAGCAGCGTCAATCCGCATAGCCAGCTCAGTTTCGACCAAAGCGCCAAGATCATTATCAACCATGTAACAGATGGAGTGAGAATCGCAGAAAAGGCGTTGTTGCCGAAAGCGGTAGTCGACTTTATCCGTACTCACCATGGGCTGGGCAAAGCGAAATACTTCTACAACTCATTTAAGAACCAGTATCCGGATAAGGAGATCGACGAAGCCGTCTTCACCTACCCCGGCCCGAACCCGTTCACGAAAGAAACGGCCGTACTGATGATGGCCGACTCAGTCGAAGCCGCTTCCCGCAGCTTGAAAGAGCATACGGAAGAGGGCATCAAACAACTGGTCGATAAAATCATTGACGGACAGATTGCTGACGGGCTTTTGAAAAGTGCCCCGCTGACTTTCCGCGATGTGGAAATGGTCAAAAACGTCTTTGTCGATAAACTAAAGACCATGTTCCATACGCGGATCAGTTATCCGGATTTGAAGAAATAGCAGCCAGCAACCCTTCGCAAGCATCTTCCAGCAGGTCGAGCACCAGCTCGAAGCCGGAGGAACCTCCATAGTAAGGATCGGGGACGTAATCGTACAATTTGTTACGGCTATACTCCGTAATTTGATGTATCTTGGCGACTGATTCCAGGTCGGGAGCTTTGCTTTTTAGATCGTCGACGTTGCGGTCATCCATACCGATGATCAGGTCGAAATCGTAGAAATCCTGCGTGCTGACAGGACGGGAGATGGAATCGAGCACATATCCGCGACGGGCAGCATGCACCCGCATACGATCGTCGGCACGTTCACCTTCGTGATAGCCCATAATTCCGGCAGAGTCTATGTATATCGACTTCTCCAACCCGGCATCCTTCACCAGCTTCTTCATCACTGCCTCTGCCGATGGCGACCGGCAGATATTACTCAAGCACACAAATAATAATCTTATCTTTTCTTGTTTCATCTTAATAATAATTCAATAGTTCGACCTTATAGAAAACATTATTTTCAAGCAGTTAACCCACTACCTGAAAGGTGCAGCAGAAGCCTGCTGACATCTGCCACAGGTCTCTTCCGATATCTGCCGCAGATATCCAAACCGATCTGCCGCAGATGTCGGAACATATCTGCCGCAGATGTCGGTAAAGAAGTGCTACGCCTCTCATTTGCCTGCAATTTTACGCCGGATCGACATCATAATGCACAATCAACTGCTTAAACGGCAGGTAGCGTTGCATCTCCGTATGTACGGCCTCCAATATCTCACGTACCGGAGCGATGGCTGCGGCTATTTCTATTTTCAGAACAATCTTTCTTATATGTAATGTCTGCACACGTGTCACCGGCGGAGTCACCGGCCCCAGGACGCGCTCACCCAAACGAAGCCGCAGGTTATCGGCATATAAAGTCGACAACTCCTGCAACACTGTATCGTTACGGCTACGCAATACGATCACAATCAGCCGGTAATAAGGCGGATAGCGGAACATGCTACGCTCGCTCAACTGCAAACCGACCATCTCCTTGTAGGCAAAATGCTGTACCATTCGTATCAACGGATGCTCCGGCTGCGAGGTTTGCAAGATAACCGTTCCCCGCTTATCCCGTCGCCCGGCACGTCCGCTCACCTGCACCATCAACTGGAAAGCACGCTCGTGCGCCCGGAAATCAGGATAGTTCATCAAGCTGTCGGCATTCAGGATACCGACTACACTTACATTTCCAAAGTCAAGCCCTTTCGACAGCATCTGCGTTCCGATCAGTATTTGCGTCTTGCCTTTCTCAAAGTCGGCAATAATCCGTTCGTATGCGGTGCGGGTACGGGCGGTATCGAAATCCAGCCGTTCCACTTTTACGGCAGGAAACAAAGTGGCGATCTCCTCCTCCACTTTCTCCGTTCCAAAGCCCATCATCTTCAACTCTGTACTTTGGCACTCAGGACAATGATAAGGTAGTTGTATTTTATATCCGCAATAATGGCACACCAGTTCGTTGCGGAACTTATGATACGTCAGACTCACATCGCAATTCACGCAATGAGGCACCCAGCCGCAACTCCTGCACTCGATCAGCGGGGCAAAACCACGACGGTTCTGGAAAAGAATCGCCTGTTCGCCACGCGCCAGGGCGGCATTCACCTTCTCCACCAACAACGGGGAGAAAAGCGTATCCTTCATGATCTTTTTCCGCTTCAATTCCTTTATGTCTACGGAAATGATCTCCGGCATCAGACAATCGCCGAAACGGGTATTCAGTTCCACCAGACCGTATTTGCCGCTCGTCGCATTGAAATAGGAATCGATGGAAGGCGTGGCAGAGCCAAGCAAGGTCTTGGCACCATGCATATTAGCCAGCACGATCGCCGCATTCCGGGCATGATAGCGCGGAGCCGAGTCTTGCTGCTTATAGGTATTCTCATGTTCTTCATCCACAATCACCAACCCCAGGTCTTTAAAAGGAAGGAACAGGGAGGAGCGCACACCCAGCACCAACATCGGGGCATTGCCATGCAGCAGTTTGTTCCATACCTCTACCCGTTCATTGTCGGAGAACTTGGAATGATAGACCAGCAGTTTATCCCCGAATAACTTTGCCAACCGTTCGGTGATCTGCGTCGTGATCGCTATTTCAGGAAGCAGATACAACACCTGCCGCCCCAATTTCAGCACCTCATCGATCAGGCGGATATAAATCTCCGTCTTTCCGCTCGACGTCACCCCATGAAGCAGGCAAACTTCTTTGGAAGTGAAGACATCATGTATATCATTATATGCTTTCTCCTGCGCCGGACTCAACGGACTGGGCGGTTGCAAACGGCATACGGGCACCTGCAAACGACCGACCTCTTTCTCGTAGCTTTCAAGTATTCCCCGTTTCAACAGCCCTTCGAGGATCGTTGCCGAACAGCCGCTACGTTCCAATAATTCTTTCCGGGATACTTCCTGTACCAACGCCGGATTCAGGGCATAGCTCAGATCTAGGAAACAGATAAGTAAAGTCTCCTGCTTTTTCGCACGCTTACAACTGTCGAATGCTTCCTGCAAGCGTTCTTCCGTAGCATAGTTGTCCGACAGGCGGATAAATGCCTGCATCTTCGGAGTAAACCCACGTTCCATTTCTTCGCTTACCTCTACGGCGCCGCGTGCCATCAGGGAAGCCACTACCGGAACTACATTGCGCAGGCCTGTCTTCTTCTCCAGTTCAGAAACAGTTAGTTTCAAGACGCCTTTGAAAGCATCCAGTACCGCTTGTTCGTTGGGACGCAGAGGAGCATCAGCCTCAAAATCTTCGTTGTAGGTAACAGCCGTTTCACTTTCCAGCTTTAAGCCGGAAGGCAAGGCTGCTTTATACACGTCGCCCAACTTACACATATAATAAGAAGCAATCCACTTCCAGAAACGAAGTTGCGGACGGCGCAACACCGGCGTAGCATCCAGCAAGGCATAGATTTCTTTTGTCTCGAAATCGGTTGCCGGCTTACATTCGTGCACTTCCATGACGATAGCCGTATAGTGGCGCTTCTTCCCGAAATGGACAATTACCCGGCAACCGGGGATAACGGCAGTCTCCAAGTCGGAAGGGATGCTATAAGTATAGCTATTCTCCAACGGCAGGGGTAATATGACATCTGCGTATTTCATTTACGAGGTCAAAAGTAACAAAAAAGGCCGGACTGTTAAAGCCCGACCTCGCATATCCTTTCGTTCCGTTATCAGAACAGGATAGCGGCAGTAACCGACCATCCGCGGTTCTTAGCACTCAGATCGACCTTTTCGGCACTGTAATTGTCAGTAAGCCCCAGACCGTAATTAAAGCCAACCTGCAAGTGACTGATCAGTTCCGCACCGACACCAAAGTTCAGACCGGCACTAAAGTTCTTTGCTTTCACCTGTCCAACCACACTACCGGGTACATCCCAGAACTTATCACCTCCCACACGAAAACCTACATACGGGCCGGCAGACAGATAAGCCTTCACGATCGGCAACCCGAACTTCCATTTCAAATTGACCGGGACATCGATATAATCCGTTTTCACATCCGTAGAAGTACCCGTAGCCGATTTTACATCCATTCCTTTCTGCGAATAAAGAATAGCTGCATCAAACCCGACTCCCAGCAAAGGAATGGTTGTTTCGAGCATCGGGCCTATCTGGAAACCCGTCACATTATCCGCCTTCAACAAATCAGAATTCAAGTGAACAGAAGATATATTCAAACCGCCTTCCAATCCGAACTTCAACTGCGACTTCGCCGGCAGGGCAACGAAAGTCATCAAAATAACCAATACTAAACCTGTAATCTTTTTCATATTGCCTGTTGTTAATTAATAATGTATGCAAATAAACGCACTTTTCCAGTAATAAACAAATAACCTCAATAAACAGTTTCAGACTACCAAAAAGAAAGCATGAGCCAACGGCGGAGCTCATCCCGCGGATTGGTTCATGCTTCTTTTCCTAATTATTATGGCAAAATAATTAAAAACAATACATACAAGACAGCGTAACAGGGGATAAAGTGGAATAAGAATAGTAAAGACGACAAACGTCTTTGTTTTTCTCTTCCGACCTTTCCTCGAAGCCGTCGAAATAATATGCCTTGCAGGTCTTCTGACTTACTTCCGGTTTGAGCGCCTTCCCATTCCTCCTGGAAACAGTGGCTTAAGTGTTGCCCAATCCGTTATGAAGCTTACAGCAGCGGGACTGTTCGGGATTTACACCCGATTCCCTTTTAATCCTTTCCTGCGGAAACAGGTCAGGAACAATGCACGTCGCAAATATAGAGATATTTTCGTTTGGTTCGGTATCAGTTCTTATAAATTTTATTTATTATGCTTACGATATTCATCTATCGCCTCCTGTACGGAGCCGTACATCAGGAGAAGGCGCTGCGACTGACCGTAACTCAAGCCTAATTCCTCGGCTACCATCCGTGTACCCCGGTCTACCAGCTTCTGATTGGTGAGTTGCATGTTGGCCATCCGGTTACCTTTCACCCGCCCCAGCCGGATCATAACGGAAGTGGAGATCATATTTAGGATCATCTTCTGGCCTGTACCGGATTTCATACGTGAACTGCCGGTGACGAATTCGGGGCCGACGATCATTTCGATCGCCACGTCCGCCTCAGCCGCCATCGGCGAATCAGGGTTGCTGGAAATGGAAGCGGTGAGAATACCTTGCTCGCAGGCTTTACGCAGGGCACCGATCACGTATGGGGTAGTTCCCGAAGCGGCTATGCCGATTACGGTGTCTTTCGTTGTCACCTGGTGTTCCTGCAATTCTTCCCAACCGCGGTTCATATCGTCTTCGGCATTCTCTACCGGATTGCGAAGGGCTTTGTCGCCACCGGCAATCAAACCGATCACTAAGGTTGGCGGCATCCCGAAGGTAGGGGGAATTTCCGAAGCATCGAGCACACCCAAACGACCGCTTGTCCCTGCTCCCAGATAAAAGATACATCCAACCTGTTTCATACGGGGGACAATCTGCTCAACCAGTTTCTCTATTTGCGGAATAACCTTTTGCACAGCAAGGGCAACCTTTTGGTCTTCAGTGTTAATCTCTTCCAGTAACTCCCGCATCGGTCTGTCTTCCAGATGGTCGTAGAGAGATTCTTTTTCCGTTATCTTTTCAAATGACATAGTCTATATTATATGAATAATTCTACAACAGTGACACTACTGTGTCACACATACTCATACTACTATGCTACTTCCCTTAACACAGTAGTGCTAGGGAAAGGAGATACCTGCTTCACGATATCTCCCGATAATACGCTATCAACCCCTCCATCGGGCTTTGGGCGATTGCACCCAGACGGATTCCCAAGTCGAATGCTATATTCTTTAATATATCCTGATAATGCCAGGCAACGGAACCGACCAGATGGACCGGCAGTTCCAGATAATCGTACTGCATCACATTCCGGGTGAAGAACGCCAGAAAGCTACGGGTGACAAACTCCCAGATAGCCGGTTCCTCCAGATGCTCCCGGATAAACGGGGAAAAGCTTGCCAGGAAACGATTTGGGAAAGGCTGGCGATAGACCCGCTCCATGATCATAGCAGGAGTCAGACTATAGCGTTGCAGGAACTCTTCTTTCAATGCCGGGGATAACTGGTCCTTCAGTAGATCGCCGATCAGTAGCTTCCCCAGCACGGCGCCACTCCCTTCATCCCCCAGGATAAAGCCCAGCGGCGATACGTTCTTTACAACCGCCTGCCCGTCATAATAGCAGGAATTCGAGCCGGTCCCCAGGATGCAGGCAATACCCGCTTCCTGCCCGCAAAGGGAATGGGCTGCTGCCAACAAATCGCTTCCCACCTCTATCGGTACAGAAAAATAAGGGAACAAAGCCCGTCGTATCACTTCATTCTTTTCCGAGAAAGCACATCCTGCTCCATAAAACCAAACGGAATCAATAGCCGCCCTATCGAGTTGAGAAAGCAAGGCCGTACGAATCTCTTCTGTAATCTCCTCCTCCGACTGAAAGAACGGGTTAGTTCCTTTTGTTGTTATGCGAAGGACTTGCCGCCCTTTCTCCACTACGCACCAATCCGTTTTGGTGGAGCCGCTATCTGCCAGTAATATCATATATCATTTTTTATTTCTTCTTTCCGAATGCAGGATCGATCTTCAGGCAAGCCGTTGCCGCCAGGGTAACCAAGCAGCACCCCATCACCCACCAGAAGAAGTTCGCATAGCCCAGATGATCCTGCAACCAACCGGCTACCATACCCGGAAGCATCATACCCAAAGCCATAAAGGCAGTACAGATGGCATAATGCGCCGTCTTATGTTCCCCGTCCGAATAGTAAATAAGGTAAAGCATGTAAGCCGTAAAACCGAAACCATAACCGAATTGTTCAATGAAAACACAGCAGTTTATGATCAGCAGGTTTTCCGGCAGGGCAGTACTCAGGTAAATAAATACCAGATCGGGCAAGGTGATAGCCAACGCCATCGGCCAGAGCCATTTCTTCAACCCACCTTGCGAGGCAACTATGCCGCCGATTATTCCCCCAAGCGTCAGCCCGATAATACCGATCGTACCATATACCAAGCCTATTTCAGAGGTAGTCAGCCCCAACCCGCCTTTCTCGCGGGGGTCGATCAGAAACGGCGTCACCAGCTTGACCAACTGCGCCTCTGGAAAGCGGTATAGCAACATAAACAAGATAGCTGCCACCGCCTGCTTCTTCCTGAAAAACGAGACAAATGTAGCAAAGAATTCTTTAAATATAGTAGAAGCTGTCACCGTTACCGCCGCTTTGTCGGAAGCCGGTACCGACAAAATATATTTATGGTAAAGGCACAAGCCGATAAACAAGCCCGCCATTACCAGGAAAGTTATCGACCAGGCAAACGGTATTTTACCGGTATAAGTTTCGAGCGCCCCTGCCATCATCACCAGCAAACCCTGTCCTGCTATCGTGGCAATCCGGTAGAAGGTACTGCGTATTCCTACATAGAAAGCCTGTTCGTGCGGATCGAGCGCCAGCATATAAAAGCCGTCCGCTGCAATATCGTGGGTAGCCGAGCTGAAAGCCACCAGCCAGAAGATAGCCAGCGACAACTGGAAAAAGTGATCCATCGGCAAAGTAAACGCGATACCAGCCAGCCCCGCCCCTATCAGGAACTGCATCGTAACGACCCACCAGCACTTGGTCTTAAGCAAGTCGACAAACGGGCTCCAAAAAGGTTTAATCACCCAGGGCAGGTAAAACCAACTCGTATAAAGGGCAATATCCGTATTGCTGATGTTCAACCGCTTGTACATAATAACGGAGATCGTCATCACTGCCACGTATGGCAATGCCTCCGCAAAGTAAAGTGTCGGGATCCAACTCCAGGGGGATGTTCGCTTCGTCTGGTTCATAAATGGTATGATTTAGATTTGCTGATTAACTGATCCATCTCCTCTTCCGAAAGACAGGTTTCGCGAATAATCTGCCAGAGGTCGGCAGCCGTCACCTTGCGGAAATCCTTTTTCAGGGGAGTAATAAAAACGCCTGCCATCTCGACCGTAGCCGGACTGATCAATATATTGGCATCCCCTTCGGCATAATAGCAGAAAGGATGCAGCTTTTTACGCGGATAGATGGAGGTAATCCACTTCCCTTCTTCCATCCAGGCAAGTACATTCATCATCGGTTCATACTCGCCCGGCTTTATTTCGAGCAGTCCATAAAGATGATTAAAAAGAGAAACGGCATCTGCCGCATCTTCGGCAACAATCACAAACGCCGGTTGAAGGAAATTGCGCAAAGCGTACAACACCGCCTGCCCTTTTACTGCCACTTCCTCCCTGCATGCCTGCCGCCAGTTCTTTTCAAGGGGTAGAAAGCCTTTATTACCTGCCTGGAAATGCATGTGGTCGGGAGCCGAGGCTCCGCATTTCGGTCCGTTATAAAAGAGGATGAATCCGTCCAGCGCCTCAGCCAGTGCCAGCATATCGGCATACCGTCCCCGGATACGTTGTTCCTGATGCGCCCGTATGGGAATTGTCAGATGCTGCGGGAAGATGGGATATGGGTTTACCATAATCTGATATTCTTTCCCGAAATCGATCCATCGCTGGTTGCCGGGACGGTTGGCTTCGCAAAGGAAACAGGGACGGGTAGCCAGCGAGGCTTTGTCGATTTTAGCAGCAGACGAACGGATACGTTCGGGGTTAAACTGAAGGAGTACCGGATAACCATTCACCTCCAACGCCCGCGTCTGCACCTTTCCGAGAGCGGCATAGTTTACCTGTGCCAACTCCCAGAAGGTGAGATGTTCGCGTATCAGTTCTTTAGCCTGCTGATTTATACTTTCCATCATTAACACTCTTCATTCTCTAAAGTAAATGGCCGCGCACCCTCATCTCTATTGTACGCAAGCTGTCTTTATAGGCATTATACTCATTCATTTTCCTTATATCGAGCGCCGCATCGGTATTATCTTCCCAACGACGGCAAAGGTAAACGACCTCATAAATACGCCCGATCCTATAGGTGCGCGAGATAGCCAGACCGATCGCGTAATCTTCGCCATAACTTACGTTTGGCATCTTTATTTCACGAAGGATCGGCGTATAGAAAGCTCTCGGCGCACCCAGTCCATTGATACGCAACGCATTGTTGCGCCCGTTCTCCGGAGTCCATTCGCGATGGTCGATAATACCCGGCGGTATCTCATTCAGGTCAAAATCAGTCATCTTATAGGTGCCGATCACCATCGCACATTTCTCGGCATAGAAAGTATCGACAATCTTCTGCAATGTATCCGGGCCGCTATATACGTCATCGCTGTCGAGCTGTACACTAAATTTACCACACAGTGGATGGGCAGCCGCCAGATTCCAGTAGCCGCCGATTCCCAGATCGTCGCGTTCGGGAATAATATGAACCAAACGATCGTCGGATGCATAACGGCGAATCACATCGGTGGTCCCGTCCGTCGAATGATTATCGACAATGATCAGGTTGAACTTAAACGAAGCCTCTTGCATAAACACAGAACGGATCGCATCCTCGATGGTTCGTACCCGGTTGCGGACAGGGATAATCACAGTGGCTTCATATTTGAAACCTCTCGATTTGAACTTCACTGCCTGAGGTTTCTTTTTCTTATATTCTTTCGAATACTTCAATGTAGAAGTAAATGCCTTCTCCATTTCCAACTGAACTTCCCTGTTTTTGGGATCTACATAGTCGAATTGCTTCTCACCGCTTTTGCGGGTATTGTCTTCGGCAAAAGAATATAGATATTCCCGAATATGAATTATTCCATGCAAATTGAAAGCATAGTCCAGACGGAAATGATATAAACCGGCATATTTATACACAATATTCTCTCTAGACATATTCCTGGTATAAGCAGCCAGAATTGCGTTACTGATCAACAGTACCGGTCCGAAATCAAAATCATCGCGAACACTTCCCACTTGATAATCATTCAACGGATGTTGCTGGTGGTTTCCATTGGATAGCTCATAATAATCGGCATAAACAAGCCTGTTATATTGGCATTCATCCAGAGCAGTCACCATACGTTCCAAAGCATATTGCCCCAGCCGGATCAAGCCCGGCCGGAGAAAAAGCAATATATTCTTTCCATCCGAATGTTTGTAGATAACCTGCAGCGTTTGCGTACCGGTCAGCGTATCGACGGCTAGGATTTCGCAACCGTCACAAGGCGCGGCATCGGGGTTGGAAGTCATCAGATAAATCTTATCAACCAAACCAGTGCTCCTCAGTTCATCGACTGTCGGCTTAACCTGTTCGGGAGATATATAAGGTAAAAAACAATTTACTGTATTCATGTTTTAAATGGTATCAATGGGCTCAATTCACACCCCAGTCGTCATCTATGTAAAGTCCGCTTTCCCTACGCTTCTTATCATATTGCTTCAGGAAATATTTCAATCCGGAAAGGGTTGAAACACCTTCCACATACTGTTCGATACCTCTCATATCTCTCCTATGACGGTTGAACAGCATATTCATTTGGAGAGGCAGGTCTTTCCAAGCGAAGTTCCTCAACCCGGAATAAGGTTCTTCCACTCCGGGCAAGGGAGCGCTCTCGATAAGGTATAACTGATCGTCGAGATACTCCAGTAAATCAATGAGAATTTCATTATAAGCATCAAGATTCGTATCATCTTCTGCGGGAGCTTCCATAGCTACCCTTTCTATCCATTCGATCTGTGGGCGCAGAATACCGGGGATATCTTTATGAACATAGGCAAGATTCAACTGATTGAGACGTTCTTCTTTTTTGCGCACAACGAGTTTCATCCCCTTCTGCCCCTTCGTAAAGAAAATCCAGCATTTCTTCATAAATTCCCCGCAGCGAGACCAACGTTTGAGTCAGTTGCAACCGTTCTTCCAGCTCTTTTTTGGAAACCTTTTTCTTTTCGGCATCTTTCTTGCGAGTAGCACGTTTCGGCGTTTCTCCTGTTACAGCTGCAAGTTCTTTTCGGTCCCGGGCTTCATAATAATCGGAAAGGATAACAAGGAGTTCTTCTTCCGTCTTTGCCGCTTTCATCGCTTTGGTCGGACGTAAGCCATAAACGTCAACGATCATATCCAAGGTATCGTTCGCCGCTTCCTGTTGCAATTCTTCACGTGTCAGGCCCAGTGCCAACCCATCGTATTTATATTTAAGTTCCAGAAGATGTTCCCGCTGTTCGTCGGTAGTCAGATAATCCTCTACACCCTGAGACTCTTCGGCAAAAAGGTCGAGTAATATTTCTTTTTCCCTGGCAGTAAATTCATCACTTTCATATGATTCGTCCAGATATACCAGGAACTTATATTTCATAGCTGTCTCTTTATCAAATACAGGTTTGCCATTCCGTTCGAAGAAGTCGCGGATACGCTGTTCCTTCTCCGGCATCAGGCAAATTTCATCTTTCAGTGTAGCAATCTTCTTTTTCAGGCGATTTAATTCCAATTGTGCACCGGTTAGCTTTTCTTTCCCTTTTTTGTCTGTTCTGTCTTCGCGAAGGTGTCGTTCTTTTGTCATATTATCAAGTCTTTTTAATGTGTAAAGCCAGTAAGTTTAATTTTTTGATTCGTTGTGCACATGGTAATAAAAAACAACTGCGCAGCCCTCTATCGAGAACTGCGCAGTATTATAGGAAAAACTTTACAGTTCTTATTCTTCACCCAACAGGATTTCCAGGACCTGGACAGCAGCTTTAGCTACCGAAGTACCCGGGCCGAAGATAGCGGCAACACCTGCTTTGTATAGGAAGTCGTAATCCTGTGCAGGGATTACACCACCGGCGATAACGATGATGTCTTCGCGACCTAACTTCTTCAATTCTTCAATTACCTGCGGAACCAGCGTCTTGTGACCGGCAGCCAATGATGAAACACCCATTACGTGAACATCGTTTTCAACAGCCTGGCGGGCAGCTTCGGCCGGAGTCTGGAACAACGGTCCCATATCTACGTCGAAACCACAGTCGGCATAACCGGTTGCAACAACTTTTGCACCACGGTCGTGTCCGTCCTGACCCATCTTAGCGATCATGATACGCGGCTGGCGACCTTCTTTCTTCGCAAACTTTTCTGTCAGCTCACAAGCCTTAACGAAGTCTGCGTCTTTCTTAGTTTCTGATGAATACACGCCTGAAATAGTTCTGATGATTGCTTTATAACGACCTACAACAACTTCGCAGGCATCCGAGATTTCTCCCAATGATGCACGCAGGCCGGCAGCCTTAACAGCCAGTTCCAGCAAGTTGCCTTTCTTAGTTTTTACGCATTCTGTGATATCTGCCAACGCTTTCTGAACAGCAGCTTCATCGCGGTTTTCACGCAACACCTTCAAAGCAGCGATCTGTTCGTTACGAACGGCTGTATTGTCAATTTCAAGAATATCGATCGGATCTTCTTTCGGCAGACGGTATTTGTTAACACCGACGATTGTCTGGATACCAGAGTCGATACGAGCCTGAGTACGTGCAGCAGCTTCTTCGATACGCATCTTCGGAAGACCTGTTTCGATGGCTTTTGCCATACCGCCCATGCTTTCGATTTCCTGGATCAACGCCCAACCTTTGTGTACCAGTTCGTTTGTCAAAGATTCTACATAGTAGGAACCAGCCCATGGGTCGATTTCCTTACAGATCTTTGTTTCTTCCTGGATATAAATCTGCGTGTTACGTGCGATACGTGCAGAGAAGTCGGTCGGCAATGCGATAGCCTCGTCCAAAGCATTGGTGTGCAAAGACTGAGTATGTCCCAATGCAGCAGCCATCGCCTCGATACAAGTACGGCCTACGTTGTTGAACGGATCCTGTTCGGTCAACGACCATCCTGATGTCTGGCAGTGCGTACGCAAAGCCAAAGATTTCGGGTTCTTGGCGCCGAAGCTCTTTACGATCTTCGCCCACAACATACGTGCAGCACGCATCTTGGCGATTTCCATGAAGTGGTTCACACCGATTGCCCAGAAGAAAGACAGACGAGGAGCGAAAGCATCCACATCGATACCTGCGTTCACACCGGCACGAAGATATTCCATACCGTCGCACAGGGTATAAGCCATTTCAATATCAGCCGTTGCACCTGCTTCCTGCATGTGGTAACCGGAGATAGAGATAGAGTTGAACTTCGGCATCTTCTGAGAAGTATATTCGAAGATATCAGCGATAATCTTCATAGAGAATTCAGGCGGATAAATATAGGTGTTACGCACCATAAATTCTTTCAGGATATCGTTCTGGATCGTACCGGCCATTTCTTCCAACTTAGCGCCCTGTTCCAGACCTGCGTTGATATAGAATGCCAATACCGGAAGAACGGCACCGTTCATTGTCATGGAAACAGACATCTTGTTCAAAGGAATACCGTCGAACAATACCTTCATGTTTTCCAAAGAACAGATAGATACACCGGCTTTACCTACGTCACCAACTACACGTTCGTTGTCGGCATCGTATCCACGGTGTGTCGGAAGGTCGAATGCAACCGACAGACCTTTCTGGCCGGAAGCCAGGTTACGGCGGTAGAATGCGTTCGATTCTTCTGCTGTAGAGAAACCTGCGTACTGGCGGATTGTCCAGGGACGCATAGCGTACATACCACTATACGGGCCACGCAGATAAGGAGGCAGACCGGATGCATAGTGCAGATGCTCCATACCTTCCAGGTCTTCTTTTGTATATACTGATTTCACCTCGATATGCTCGGGTGTTTTCCAATCGGCTTCGATGCCGTTGGCTTTTGCCCATTCGGCAGCATTGGTGGCTGCAAAACCGGCATTCTTTATATCTATATTCTTAAAATTTGGTCTCATAATTATTTCTACTTAAGCGATTCCTAATTTTGCGTTGAAAGCCTTCAATGTTTCAAGCACGTTGCTCTTTACATTGATAAACTGATCGACACCCTGAGCTTTCAGGTCTTCCATGCAAGCAGGAGCACCTGCTACAACGAACTCGGCACGTCCGGCCAACGCTTTATAAGCGGCAGGAGCATAGTCTGCATATTCGTCATCACTAGAACAAAGAACAACGATTTGAGCACCGGCTTTCATCGCTGCCTCAACGCCAGCTTCTACAGTTTCGAAACCTAAGTTATCGATAACCTTGTATCCTGCACAAGCAAAGAAGTTGCTTGAGAACTGCGAGCGTGCAATACGCATAGACAAGTTACCGATAGTCAACATAAATACGTTCGGTGTCTTACCGCTCTTTTCTGTTGCCAGACGCAATGCTTCGAATTCGGATGCACCGCGTGAGAAATCGAGAGGAGTAACCGTAGCTTCGCCACAAGAACCGCCACCGCAGCAGCAAGAAGCCGTTTCTTTAATCTTGCCGGCAGCCACTTCCGTAAAGTTCGGGAACTGGTTAGAACCCAGCAGGATTTCGCGACGGGTAGCCACCGCTTTCTTACGGGCTACGTTAGATGCATTCACTGCATTCTGAATATTTCCGTTAGCTACTTCAGCACCGAAACCGCCTTTGTCTTCTACTTCCAGGAACAGATTCCAGGCAACTTCAGCCAAAGAATTAGTCAGCACTTCTACATAATAAGAACCGGCAGAAGGATCGACAACCTTATCCAGGTGACATTCTTCTTTCAACAACAGTTGCTGGTTACGTGCAATACGTTCTGAGAAATCATCCGGAGTCTGATAAGTCTTGTCGAACGGACGAACAGTGATAGAATCGACACCAGCCAGAGCGGCCGACATCGCTTCTGTCTGCGAACGCAACAAGTTTACGTGAGCATCGTAAATAGTCATGTTCCATTCGGAAGTCTGTGCGTGAACGTTCATCTTGCATGCACATTTGCATTCAGGATTGTAAGCGGCAACGATTTCAGCCCACAACCAACGGACAGCGCGGAACTTAGCAAGTTCCATAAAGTAGTTAGAGCTGATACCCAGATTGAATTTGATCTTCTTACCAACTTCGTCGGCGCTGAAACCGGCCTCAGTCAGTTTAGCCATCAGTTCGTTACCCCAAGCCAGTGCATAACCCAGTTCCTGAGTAATATAGGCACCTGCATTGTTGAAATAGAAACCGTTTACGGCCAACACTTTGTAACCCGGCAGTGCCTGACCTGCTTTGAGCACAGCAGATGCGGCTTCTACCCAGTTTTCATTTTCTTTACCTTTTACCAAAGGTTTCTTGAAAGGATCATAGTTGACAGAACCGAAACATTTGTTCAGGTCTACGTCTTTTCCCTTCAGATAGTATTCCAGGATACCGATCAGCTTTTCAGCCTTGCAGTTGTAAGTGTTGAAGTTCAGCTCCACAGCTTCCGGACAGATACCATCCAGCAGAGTTGCGATATTTTCGGCGCTCACCTCATCACCTTTGATGATGAAGCCGAGTGAAGTAACACCTTTGGTTAGCAAATCAAGTGCCTTTTCGTTGGCTCCCTTGAAACAGGGTACTTCGATGTTCTGGCGTACCTTCCAATCGTTATCCTTCTTCGTTCCGCGAACGTAAGGGAATTCACCGGGAAGAGACTCGGTCGTCTTCAAACCTTCGATGTCTTCTGCACGATAGAAAGGATTTACATTAAATCCTTCGCCTGTCTTCCAGACAAGCTTTTTC
>JAJPZM010000028.1 GCA_021204335.1 Parabacteroides sp.
TACAGATAGTCATAAATAGTATTATTAAAACATTCGTAATTAAAACATTCATATAATGTTCAATAAATCAACGGACATCATGCGGATAATCATTAAATTAATGTATAATGTAATACAGATAGATATCAGGGCACAATGACAGTAGTTGTTGTTGCTACATCAACTGTCAGGTCTCCGCCATCGGCAATGATGTTTGTCAACTTGATACTACCGGATTTCACTGATGAGAGGTCTGTTCCTGCAACAATTGAAAGTTTGATACTTGTCGTGTGCAAACCGTTAGCACTCACCTTGTCTGTCGATGTAATAGTGAGCCAGTCTTCGCCGGAAGCAACAGTCGAGGTAATACCTTTCGGTGAGCTGACTGTCAGTGTACAGGTCGATGATTCGGTAGCTTCACCTAACTCGATGGATGCATTTCCGCCAGTAGCAGGAGTAAAGGTGTTATTGATGTTTCCTCCGTTATCGAATTTTGAAACCGTCGGCGCTTCGGTTGCTACAACAATGATCTCTTTACGTTTACCGCTTGCCGGATTTATCAACTGGATAGTCACCGGAAGGAGCGGAGCATCGCTATTCAAAGCTGCCTCGACAGTCTTGTAGGTATACGTAGTGGTCATAGAGACTGCTTTTGTGCGGGTATCTTCATCGACGACCAGCCATTGGGCAGAACCATCTTTATAGATCAACTTCTCTTCCAATACACTATTGGAACCCATTTCAAAGGCGATCTTACTGTCGGCAGCAGGTTTCAATAGAATACTTCCATCATCAAAAACTTCGGCACCTTTAGAGGCATCTGCATCTGTCACCATGGTAACAGGAGCATCTTTGTCGAAATCGTTGTTCTTATCCGGATTATATTCGTCGATATGTTCCTGGTCGTCCCAGTCGGCTACATTCAGCGTGAAATCCGGATGATAGGTATTGGCTTTCGTGATAGCAATCGTGTAACGGTGGTTGGGGGCTACTTCAATATAACTTCCGACATTTTCACCGTTGACAGTCTGCTGGAAGGGAACCTGGTAGGTTACTTCCTGTGTTTCTGTCTTGTTGACGGCGTAATTCCCTTTCAGTATCAGGTATCCCTTATCTGCTGTCGGACTGGGCCAACTGTAGAAAGCTCCCTTGGTCAGGCTGGCCGCTGTTGTCTGGGTCGCTTCGTCTAAAGGACGATCCGGGTAGGTGATCAAGTCGTTTCCCAGAGTTTTGATCGGGAAGAAGCTGCTTCCGTCTTGTCCGTTTCCCATCGAAATACTTGTAATGGTAAACTTGGACAGGCTCGCATCGTTCACGATATCGAAACGGGCTACCATACGGGTCAGTTTAAAACTAAGCTGCGTACGGGCGGCAACGGAGAAGTCTGTCAGGTCGACAGGTGTAGTATACGAACCTGCCATAGGCAGCGGTGTCTGCAACGCATCGTCTTCCGTCGGTTTATCTATTGCCGGATCTATTAACCGGCTGTGTAACTTCTGGAAGTCTTCCTCTGTCAGTATGCCGGGTGTTACTACGTTATCGGGTTGTCCGGGACTCGACTGTTTAAGTGGCTGGAAGTTCGTGAACTTGACGGTTGTTGCTCCTCCATGTCCTTCGGTGATGAACAGTTCGGTGCGGTTCACTACGCAATAGAGTTTGACGAACAGACCTTTTTGCAACCGGAGCAGGGCAGTCGTAATGTTGTCCTTATCGGTAGCCGTCAGGTTGAAGCTATGCGCCCAATCGCCGTCGCCTGGGATAGTGGCGGCGTCGTCGCGGTAATAGAATAGTTCTTGAAAGGTGAAATTTTTATCTTCTTCTTTCGAACCGAAAACGTAGATATCCAGTGAACGGATATAGTTTTCCTCGGCTGTGGCGATGGGATCGTCTGCCTTCGTTTGGGCAGGAACAAGGTTCAACTTGTTTTTGAAACTGAGCAGAACCTCACGTCGGGTGGCGTCGTTCGATTGACCCTCGTCGGGGCCATTCGGATTTACCATTTCATTCTCGCTGGTACAGGCTGCTAGCAGACAGCTCAACAGGAGAATCGATAGTTTATTTTTTATGTTCATAATGTTTATTTATTATTATTTCCGGTTAGCCACCGGACGGGCTAATACCGCTAGTATAACAGCTGGAAGTACGCAATATTAAGGAGTTTTTGTTGTATCATACTTAAATATGATCTTTTGATCTCCGCCGTTCGCGATTTTATTTGTAATCGTTACGGTTATATCATTTATATCTGTCGTGCTTCCCGAAGCTTTAATGGTATATGTTTCTGCGGAGTTATCACCTATAGTTGTGCTACCACCAGACATGTTAGCCCAGGTCATCATTGTTGAGAAATCAGCTGTTGCACCTTTAGGTGCTGTGACATCGAATGTGAAACCTTTACCCGGGAGATCATCGCAATAGACCGTATAAACAATATCATCACCGCTTTTTGTTTCATCGACAGCATCACTGGCAGCCAGAGATACTTTCATCGCCGGATCTAACCATGTTATCGTTAATGTCGCATTACGGCTGTCGGCTCCTGCTGTTGTGTTTTGGGCAATAACTGTGGTCGTTGCGCTTGTGAGTGCGGTAGCATCCTTTACTTCGATTTCGTAGCTACCATCCCCTTTGTCGGTAATCGTTAATCCGGAAGTGGTCTGTTCGAGGAAAGTCATCGTTTCCGGACAAGTCACTTTGATTGCGATTTTACTGCCGTTTGCTTTGTACATGCTGGCTGTCGAAGCATAATCGCTGATAGTCGGTGCTTCGTTGAAATCACTCTTTGCTCCGGCTGTAGCGGCTTCGAATTTCGGTTTACTTGCTGCCTTGTGCATGGTAACGGTCAGCACTTCACTTGTATTCAGCTTGTTGGTGAATGTGATGTTGAAATCAGAGAAATCAACGACTCCGGCTGTTGCTTTAACAGTATAGGAAGTAACGCCACCGTTTACTGTTTCGCCATCTACGGTCAACCATTTACCGCTGGGGATATTGGCTGTTACGCCTTCCGGTGCAGTTATCTTCAGGTTGTATGTGTTGGTCGACAGCAGGTCGATGTCTGTTTCTACCTTATAAGTCGTAGCATCGGTATTACTGATTGTTGCATACGTGGACTGGTTTTCCAGTGTTGCAGATAATCCAGCAGCAACCGCTGTAACAGTCAGGGTTGTTTCGGCAGATGCTTCCTCATTGTTCTGGAATTTGATAACGTATTCATTTCCGTCGGTTAATGCCTTTGCCACTTTGATAGTAAAGGTAGAGTAATAACCTTCCGTAACGGTTTCACTATCCTGTTTAAACTCTCCGTTTTCAGGCAATACCAGCTTGGTACCTTCGATACACATTGCTTTTACTTTGATGTAACTGCCTACAACGTTGTACATATTGGCTGTAAACAGATCATAATCGACCGTATTTCCAGTGCTGCCGTCTCCGCCTGTTGCCAGCGTCGGTTTGGCTTTCGGGCCGTAGAATGTAAGTGTTGTCCAGAAATCCGGATCGTATGAGGCTGCTTCGTTGATGAATACTACATTAACGGGCAGTTCGCCAGTCGCATTGTCTACCGTCATTTCGAAAGTACTGTACCATACACCGTCTACCTCTTTGTATTCCGGATCAGCTATTTGTAACCACTCGGGAGAAGCTGTTTTTGTCTCGGCTGCCGATTTCTCTGCACGTACTTTGCCGGTAGCGGCGATTATTGTTTTGAATACGCTGCTTTCTTCTACGGTAAATGCTGTTTTTGAGTCACCGATTGCTGTCGGTATAGCACCTGTTGTCGCTTCAAAGCCGGTTGCTATATCAAACATCGGGGCGTCATTGTTCGGTTTTACATTGATACCACCGCCCGAAGTCCAGTCTACTACTTCGAATGAACCATAGATAGACGCCTGGGTGACATCGGTAATGCTCAACTGATAACGGCTGTTTGCTTTGATATCTATATAGGCAGGAGTACCGTCCGCATTGCTTTTCTGTATGGGCACATTGTAAGTGACAGGTACATCTTCGAGGGTAACCGGACTTTTGTAAGTACCTTCAATGATCAGGTAACATTCGTCGCTTGAAAGTGCCGGATATACATAGAGGGCACTTTCCTTTACCCCGTTGTTGGCTGTCGGGCCGCTGAATGGAACCGGTGCATAGGTCATGAGATCCGCATCTTTATCGCCTACGGCACTTAACGTTGTGTTAAGAGGCCATAGCGTCCCGGTTTTGCGGGCATGGGCAAGACTGATCGTTTTTATGGTCAGACGCGATTTGCTGGTTGTGTTGTCAATATCGAAACGGGCCATTGCTCGACGCAGGGTGATATTTACTTTCGATACGCTTCCGCTGATTTTGGTCTGTCCGTAGCCAGTCATAAGGAGCGGTGTAGCGATGATATCTTTCACACCGCCTTCGGCTGGTTCGTTCTTCATTATTTTGGTGTACGTTTTTAAGAAATCAGCTTCGGTAGTACCCGGTGTGGTTATCTTTCCGTCTGCATCGGTTATAACTTTTACCAGATTGGCACCGTCCAAAACTTCTGTTGCTCCGTCCACCTGATAGAATTTCCCGTCTGTTGTACTACTGGAACCATTGTTCACTACGCAAAATAGTTTTACAAAGGGCAATCCTTTCAACTCATTCGGATAGATAGACGCTTTCCAGCCTGTGCCCGAAGCTTGCTTCTGGAAATTGGTAACAGTTGGAGTTTCCGGATTGTAAGCCGTACCGTCCGTCCATGTTTCCAGGTAGTAATACGGGCCTTCCTGTTTAGGGGCGGCAAAGAGGAAAACCTCCAGTTTGTCTATTTCGTTTTCACTTTCGGAAGCGATAGCCTTGGTATATTCCTGGCTTTCGCTGGTTCCGCCCATTTCGATCTGGATTTCGCTGCGCCCCGTGATCGTCGGGGTGTTGTTGTTCTCGATGTCTTCCGAGCAACTGACCGCCAGACCGGTAAAGGCCAGGAGCAGCATCAAATTTTTTACGTTCATTTCAATAAGTTTTAATTAATACAAAATGTGATATTATTTAAGTTTGTCTAAGTAGCATTGCTAAGAGTGCGTTAGCAGTGTTGTAAAGAGTGTCTTTGCAGTACTGCACCGTCGCCCAGTGCAGTGTTGCAAATGATCTCGGTGCAACCTTGCACTATTCGATTACTGGCCGACCATCACCGCCAACACCGTCATCATCGCTGTTTCCTATGTGTACAGCCACAGAGATCGAGCGTGGCTCCTTCAGCAGGCGGTTGCCGCTACAAAACTGGGTGGTGACGGTCAGCTCGTAATCGCCATCTGCCAGGTCTGTCGGAAGCAGTAAGGTTAGTTCCGATGGTTTGTTTGTCGTGATCATATCGTCGTCGAGTTTGATAACGGTGTTGTCGGCTACCTTTTTGAGGGTAACGCCGACGGCTGCATCCGATCCGACAACTTTCAGGTAGGCACCCCGGACAAAGAAGTTACGTCCCGGCGACATAGTACCGTCTTTCAGACCTGTCTTGCGGTCTTCTACCTCGACGATGTACATTACATCCGGTTTTTCTCCCAGGATATGTACGGAAGTTTTGGCAATTTCTTCACGTAACACTTTGTCCTGATTGAACACTACGTAAATGTTATTCTTTTCCGGATCCCATTTGCCGCCATTGATCACGCCGGTGAGGCGGGGTACGGCATAGAACAATCCGGTGTTGAGATACCAGCCGTTCATCAGCAGCCGGGCACAGATACACTCATAAAGGGTCGTAACGTGAACGATTGTTTCCCGACGAAGCCCGGTATCTTCTGCCAGCATTTCTTCGTAGACTTTGTTAATTATCCGCTTTTCCGGTACTTTCCAGTACAAGGATCCTGTCATTCGGATCGCTGGTTACCGAGTTGTCGGCCAGCCAGCCTTTTAATGTGTTTGCCATATCATTTGTTTTTGCGGCTGGCAGAAACTCCGCCAGCCTGTTAATTTTCTTATTCAGTTTACACAAACGCACACAATGAGTCGCGCAACCCCTTGCCGGGGGCTGCGTAACGATTGGTGCATCTGTTTATTAGTTTAACAGATGCGGATTGATAAGGAAATAATTAATATGATTATCCGCATGATGTCCGTTGATTTATTGAACATCATATGA
>JAJPZM010000444.1 GCA_021204335.1 Parabacteroides sp.
TGTATGTATTAATTATATATGTTGTACAACATAAGACACTTTTTTTATAATTATTTTCAGCCTCACCTATAACAACCTGTTAATCAGAGACCTTAAATTATCAATAGTTGCAGTACAAATATCTCTTAATACTTTTCTTGGGGGTTTTCTCGAATTCGGTTGGATATAATTGTATTTCCGAGACCATTTCATACGAGGCCACCTGCTTATTGAGTTCCGTCCGGTTCTGCTCCATAATGATCGGCAGGTCGGTGTGGGAAATGCCGGTGCCGTCTACCGTATCGTAATCGGGATAGACCAGAGCGACCAGTTTGCCGTTTTTCTCTATAACAATGCTCTCCATCACAAAAGGCAGATTGTTTATCTTCGACTCGATTTCTTCGGGATAGATATTTTGCCCGCTAGCACCCAGGATCATTGTTTTGCTGCGTCCGCGAATAAAGATGTGGTTATCATGGTCGATGGTACCCAAGTCGCCGGTGCGCAACCAGCCGTCTTCCGTAAAGACATTGGCAGTTGCTTCCGCATTTTTGTAGTAACCTTTCATCACATTCTCGCCACGTACCTGAATCTCTCCTACCTTATTATATGGATCATCGGAATCGATGCGGACTTCCATAACACCTTTCAGCACCTGCCCGCAGGAACCCGGCACATATTCATCGTTATGATCGTAGCTGATCAGCGGTCCACACTCGGTCATGCCATAGCCGATTGTGAAAGGGAACTTGATCTTATAAAGAAAGTCGCTTACCTCCTGATTCATCGCAGCACCACCAACAATCACTTCACGGAAACGTCCTCCCATCGCATCGACCAGATGTTTGCGGATCTGGGTATAGATACGGGAATCCAGCAGAGGGATATTCAGCGCAACTTTCATAGTTGTCTTGCTCAACTGGGGCAAGATCATCCTCTTATATATCTTTTCAAGGATCAGCGGAACGGTCAAGATCAGGTTCGGCTTCACCTCTTCAAAAGCTTTCAGCAATATCTTCGGAGAAGGGACTTTCCCCAACATATAGACATGTGCCCCTACCGCCATCGGTACCAGGAAGTTGAAGGCACAACTATAGGCATGTGCCAACGGGAGAAAGCACAACTCGCGATCGCCACGAAACAGCAGATCGAGGGTCTTGGCATAGGTTACGTTACCTGCCAGGTTATTGCCGGTCAACATAACGCCCTTGCTAAAACCGGTCGTGCCGGAAGTATAGTTCAGCAGGACCACCTTGTCGTTATCCAGCTCGGCATACTTGATATCGTCTTTGGTAAAGCCGTTCGGATACTTCTCTGCCATTTTCTCGTCCATTGCCTTCATCAGCTTCTGGATGCTTTCTCCGTCGCGCTGGTGCAGACAACGGAAATCGGAAAGGGAGAATGCACCGCGTATTTCCTCGATCTTATCTTCTTCCAGCGAATCCCAGATACGGTCGCTGACAAACAGGAATACCGATTCGGAATGATTGATAATATGATGTACGTCGTTCGGATGAAAGTCTTGCAGGATCGGTACGATGATCGCACCATACGTGACAGCCGCCATATAGATAATACACCAGCGGGCACTGTCTTTACCGATCAGGGCAATCTTGTCGCTCCGGCGTATCTGGCATTCTTCGAACAATATGTGAATACGGGCAATCTCTTTCGCCACATCTTCAAAGGTAAAAGTAACATTCTTGCTGTAATCGGTCAGCGCCGGCAACAGCCAGTTCTCCTTAAAGCTGTTTTCGTATATCTTAATGAAGTTTTCTTGTATCATAGCACAGAAGATTGAATTTCGTGCAAAAATACGGACTATCCGCCATATACACAACTTAATTAACAACTCGCTATAGACAGTCTGTAACCTTTATCCGAATATTTTCGCTACATTTGCGCGATAATTTAATCGCAATGATAGACAAAACCGTATTTGAAAACAAAATAGCAGCTTACTATACCCTGGGCTGCAAGCTCAACTTCGCAGAGACTTCCACGATCGGGAAGGTGCTTGCCGGGCAGGGTGTACGTAAAGCCCGTGCGGGTGAAAAGGCGGACATCTGTGTAGTCAACACCTGTTCGGTGACGGAGCTGGCAGACAAGAAATGCCGGCAGGCCATCCGTCGCATCGGCAAGCAGCATCCGGGAGCCTTCATCGTTGTGACAGGCTGCTATGCACAATTGAAGCCCGAAGAGGTTTCACACATCGAAGGCGTCGACCTGGTGTTGGGCGCCGAACAGAAGCTGGATATATTAATGTATCTGGACGACCTGAAAAAGAAAGATGAAGCAGGCGGTGCCGTCATTGCTTCGCAAACCAAAGATATACGTACGTTCTCGCCATCCTGCTCGGCCGACGACCGTACACGCCATTTCCTGAAAGTGCAGGACGGATGCGATTACTTCTGCTCCTATTGCACCATACCGTTTGCCCGCGGACGCAGCCGCAACGGCACCATCGCCAGCATGGTGGAACAGGCACAGGAAGTAGCCCGCAAAGGCGGCAAGGAGATTGTGTTGACGGGGGTTAACATCGGTGACTTCGGCAAGTCGACCGGCGAAAGTTTCATCGATCTGATCCGTGCGCTGGACGAAGTAGAAGGCATCACGCGCTACCGCATCTCCTCTATCGAACCCAACCTGATTACTGACGAGGCTATCGACTTCGTTGCTGGCAGCAAACGTTTCGCTCCCCACTTCCATATACCTTTACAGAGTGGAAGTGACGAAGTGCTGAAACTGATGCGCCGCCGCTACGACACCGCCCTCTTTCGCCATAAAATCAAGAAGATCAAAGAGATCATGCCCCATGCTTTCATCGGGGTAGATGTGATCGTGGGGACACGTGGCGAGACCGACGAGTACTTCGAGCAGGCACGCGCCTTCATCGAAAGCCTCGACATCAGCCAACTGCATGTATTCAGCTATTCCGAACGCCCGGGCACTCAGGCCTTGAAGATAGAATACGCCGTCGACCCCAAAACGAAGCATACCCGCAGCCAGCAACTGCTGGATATCTCCGACAGAAAACTTCATGCTTTTTACGATGCCCATATTGGCAGTCAGGCAGACGTTTTGTTCGAGCATACCCGCAAAGGCGGCATGATGCAAGGCTTCACCGAGAATTATATTAAAGTTGAAACACCTTACGATGCCTCACTGGTAAACGAAACCCGACGGGTAACGCTGACCGGCTGGAATGAAGACCACACAGCACTGAATTGTGGATTAGTAACTATTAAAAGTTATGTGGAATAAGATTTTATATGCATTGTTATTCGCATGGGTAAAACTCCATGCCATGCTTCCGATGCCGGTATTATACGTTCTGTCGGATATTCTTTATATACTTATATACAGGGTAATGCGTTACCGGTTAAAGGTAGTACGCCGCAACCTCAAAGCCTCTTTCCCCGACAAGTCTGAGATCGAGTTGCGCCGGTTGGAAAGAGAGTTCTATCATCACTTTGCCGACTACATCATGGAGACGATCAAGCTGGCGCACATCTCGGAAGAAGAAGTGCTGCGTCGTGCCTACATCAAAAACCCGGAACTCGCCACCCAGCTACAAGCCGAAGGACAGAAAACGGTTATGATGCTCATGGGCCACTATGGCAACTGGGAATGGTTCAGTTCGGCAAGCATGATCTTTAAAGACTCGCGTCTCTGGCAGATATATCGCCCGCTCAACAACAAGGCGGTCGACCGTCTCTTCGTCTACCTCCGTACCCGTTTCGGTTCTTACGGGATGAAGAAGAACGATACCGTACGCGACATGATCCAACTAAAGAAAGAAGACAGCAACAACATCGTCATCTTTATTGCCGACCAAACGCCCAGCAAGGCAAACCTGCACTACTGGACTACGTTCCTCAACCAGGACACTCCGATCCTGAATGGCGCCGAACGTATCGCCCGAAAGTTGGATCTGCCGGTTATCTTTCTCGATGTGCAGAAGGTGAAACGTGGTTTCTATACCGTCGAGTTTAAGTTGATGACCGCTCATGCCAAACAGACTGCCGAAAACGAGATCACCGAATCGTACGCCCGTATGACGGAAAAAATGATCCTCCGCAACCCAGCCTATTGGCTGTGGACACATAAACGTTGGAAATACAAGAGAGAAGATGCAGAAAGATAACAAGAAAGTAGCCGTAGTAATCCTCAACTGGAACGGTGCCGGGCTAATGGAACAATTCCTTCCCTCGGTGATAGCTTATAGCCCTTCGGAAGTGGCGGAAGTTGTAGTGGCCGACAATGGTTCCACCGACAACTCTATCGCGATGCTACAAGAGAAGTTTCCTTCTGTCCGCATCATCCGTCTCGACAACAATTATGGCTTTGCCGAAGGATACAATCAGGCACTCCGCCAGATCGACAACGAATATACCATCCTGCTCAATAGCGATGTGGAAGTAACACCCGGCTGGCTGGACGCTCCGCTGGCCGCCATGGAGGCCGATCCAACAATTGCCGCCGCACAACCCAAAATCAGGGCACAGCGTAACAAGGAATACTTCGAATATGCCGGAGCTGCCGGAGGATATATGGATATCTACGGTTATCCCTATTGCCGCGGCCGCGTGCTCCATATCGTGGAGAAAGACGAAAGGCAATACGATACCCCTGCCGACATTCTTTGGGCGACAGGCGCCTGCCTGTTCGTCCGCACTGCCGTTTATAAGGAAGTGGGCGGATTGGATGCGGGCTTCTTCGCCCACCAGGAAGAGATCGATATGTGCTGGCGGCTACGTTCGCGCGGCTACCGGTTGGTTTGCACGCCTCAGTCGGTAATCTACCATGTCGGTGGCGCCACCCTGAACGTGGAAAGTCCCCGCAAATCCTTCCTCAACTTCCGCAATAACCTGCTGATGCTTTATAAGAACCTACCTGCAAAGGACTTGTCTCATGTGATGCGCGTTCGCTTCTGGCTGGATTATATTGCCGCTGCCAAGTTCCTGCTATGCGGACATTGGCGCAATGCCCAAGCCGTATATAAAGCCCGAAAAGAGTTCTTCGAGATGAAGCCACTATATTTGTCCAAACGCCGGGAGAATTTGGAAAAGACAACGCTCACCACCATCCCCGAATTGATGCGCAGCAGCCTGATTGTGGCTTTTTATTTAAAGGGGAAGAAAAGATATTCAGCTCTCTAGAAACTATTTTCCTTCCAAAGTCAATTTCTCCACAGCTTCAATAAAAGCCTCAGCACGTGGACGAAGAGTATTTACTAATGCTAGATCACAATAAGCAAAATCACTATAATCACTCGATTGACGTTTTTCAAAAAGAAGACTGAATGTAGCACCATGTTCCAGGCTTAAACGGTCTGTACGAACAAAATGCATAGACAGTTGTGTCTTCACTCCATTATGCGTATTGGCGTCTATCTCACGACTCAGCAATAATGCTGCCGCAGCATAGTAACAAGCATAATACAAACGATTGACAGCCGTATTGTAATAACCGCCATCCGTATTATAATCAGCTTCTTTCAAAGTTTCATGAGCACGTTCCAAACGATAGTTAACTATCGCCATACGATTATCGGGATCGAGTTTTTCTTTCATAACACCACACCCTCCTTCATTACATTTACGGAGAATGGCGTAGTAGCACTTTCCCACATACGGCGAAGCATTACCATAGGGCTAATAATGACGCCGGTATCGACCTCCACTTCGTAGAGATAGCGGGTGATTTCCAATTCGCGTTCGGCAGTGAGTTGTTCGCTGTCGTCCAACAGAATAAGCAAGTCTATATCTGAGTCGGGACGTGCATCTCCACGTGCTTCCGAGCCATAGAGAATGGTCTGCGCATTGGGAGCAATACGACGAAGGGTCTCGACAATACGTTTGACTATATCGGGTCGTCTCATAAGCTTTTCCTCCTGTTCATTTGTAATACAAAACAAAGATAGCGAAAATCCTCAAATATCTTAGTTCTGTGAGATATTAGTATCTCTACTCCCGCTCATTCAGCGCCTCCAGCAAGAACTTTCCCGGTTTGAATTTGACGCTGGGGCGGGGCGGGATGCGTCACGGGGGGCCGTTTGGGGGGTGGCGGGCGGGACGGCCT